>DATCLD010000144.1:0-6556 GCA_036564115.1 Limnochordales bacterium | reverse complement strand
GTCGCCCACGGAGATCGGGCTGCCATCGTGCCACTTGACCTTGTCAAACAAGTCTGCGGGGTAGTAGGCCACCGACTTGAGGTTAGCGGTCAATCCCTCAGGATACTTTTCACCGACCGTGATGAACCGCTGTGCGACCGGATCCCAGTCGATCCACGCGTCCGCCGGGACCTGGATCTCGGGCACGAAGTGCAAATCCACCCAGTCCAGCGTCTTGGAGACCGGCAGGCCCTCCTTGACGTACACCTCGGCCCGCTCAATGCGCCACGGGTAGGTCAGGCCCGTGTAGGGATCGAACACGGTGCCGGCTTCAGCGGTGCCGCGATACAGCATTGAGTCGTAGACCCAGTTGGTACCGCCCAGCGGGTTCCAAGGCTCGGTAAGCACGCTCGGCAAGCCGATGCGCACGGTGCCGCCGACCTGGTCGACGCGGCGAATGGTGGGGGCCCACAGCCATGCGCCAGCCACCCCTGCCGCCAGGTCCGCCGTCACAACGACCTCAGAACGACGCGGGGTGAAGGAGAGGCGGTCGACGAGCCACACGCGCACGGAGTCCTGCAGGGCCAGCTCCAGGGCCCGGCCGAACAGCTCGCCGCGCTCTTCCATGGAGGTGAAGTCGTTGCGGCCGAGCCGGTCCGAAACCTCATCAAACTCGGGCGAGGGCTGGTAAGCTTGCCACAAGGGGGTCGCCAGGCCGCGCGACGTGTAGAAGAAGTCGAAGTTGCTGGCCTGGTCGCGGTCGACAGCCGTGGTGACCCAGCCGCCGGTGTAGAAGTGCATGCGGCCCTCCGCGGGGTCGGCCGTCTGCCACAGGGGCGAGGCCTCAGCCGCGGTCCGGTACAGGCGGTTCACCACGAAGCCTAGGCTCTCCAGCTGGTTGGAGACATAGTCGCCGATGATCCGCCGCTCGTCCTCGATGCGGATGAGGGCGATGATCTCCACGGGGCTGCCCTTGTAATGCCAGACGCCGTTAACCAGCTGCGCGCCCAGCTTCTCCATTTCCTCGGTGATGACGGCGCGGGCCCGCTCGGGGTTGTACGCGTACTTGAGCTCAAGGGCACGCGCCGTGTCCGCGTACCGGGCATAGTCGGGGAACGCGGCCGTGATGGGGAAGAACTTGGGCACGGCCATGCCGCCCATAATCTCGTTCACGATGTAGTCCCGGTCGATCAGCCAGTTCATGGCCTCACGGATGCGCGGCACCGAGAACGGGTTCAGGCGGCCGTCTTTGAACTCGGGCCCGTAAGGGTTAAACGTCAGCTCGTTGTAGGAGCCGAAGGAACGGCTGTAGGTCAGGAACGGGGACGCCTCGGTGCGCTGGAACAGCGCCGGATCCGAGATGGTAAAAGCGAAAACGTCGAACTCGCCGACTTCCAAGCGGGTGATGGCCGCGGCGGACGAAACTTCCTCGACCACGATGACTTCGTCCACCCAGGCGCCAGTCCGCGTCTGGGCCCCTGCGCCTGCCGCCAGCGCCAGCACTAGCACTAGCACGAGCCAGTACCCAATCGGCCACTTCCGTGCCATTACGAACCCCACCTCCTGGACGCTTGTAGGACTGTCTGCACCTTGCAGGCGGTTGTCGGCCGCCCTTTGAACCTCCTGACAGCTGCTCGCACCCGCGCCAGCCGGCGCCGACCCCAAGCGCCAGCCGCTGCGACGGCCTCCCCCCCTTCTAAGCCAGAACCTTGTTGCCGCGGTAAAAATTCTTCTCTGTTGAAGGAATACCTGCCAAAGAGAGACAAGAGTTACACTAAACACTACTCGAACCAATTGCGTACATGTGCCTAGATGAGATCGGGGGCGCGCGGACACAATGGCGGACAGCAGTCATCACAACGGTGCCGTTAGTGGCGCCACGCCGGTGCCTGCAGCGGCAGAGGGCGAAGCCGACAAGCCCGATGCCGGCGGTGCGCAGCGGGCGGGCCGGCACCGGGAACGAAAGAAGTACGAAGTGATCCGGCTGGCCCAGGCGGATCCCTTCATGAGCGTCGACGAGATCGCCGCGCAGGTGCATACCACCGCGCGGTATGTGCGCACGATCTTGTCGGAGGCCGGCTTGTCACTGTTGGCCCTGCGTCGGCGTTACGCCCGCCAGATGGAGCGGAGGCTAGGGCTCGACATCCGCGTCGCCCACGGCGGCAAGGGATTGCTCAGCGCCCTCACGGAGGCGGGAAACAGGCTGGAAGTCCGGCGCATCCGGGTGGCACAGGTTACCGATCCCGAGCTGGCCGAGTGGTTGGGTGTTTCCCCGACGGCAACCCTCTTGGAGATCAGCCGGGTGAGGGTGGTCAATGGACGCCCCCTGTACGTGAACCAAGTGGTGACCAGCAGGGACTTGACTGTCAATGAGTTGATACTGACTGACGAGGGTCCGTTGCGCGAGACGCTGGGCCTTGGGGCCGGCGGGGAAATAGAATTCGACGAGCGAACGCTGGACGTGGTCCCCGCTAATCAACATTTGGCCGAGTGCCTCGAAGCGGAAGTGGGGGCACCGATCCTGCGGGCAGGCAACGTCCTCCGCGTGGGAAACGAACGCGTCGGAATCGAGTTCAATTACTTCGACGCCACGCGGGTGCGCCTCGTGCTCGAAGGCGTGCCCGACTATGCGCTGCGCATCGTGGAGCGCCGGCAGGCCGAGTGGAGCGGCACAAGACCCTGTAAACCTTGACCAAAGCGGCGGACCGTGCTATACTGACACTGCCGCATGGCGCAGGGGAGTAGCTCAACTGGCAGAGCACCGGTCTCCAAAACCGGGGGCTGCAGGTTCGAGTCCTGTCTCCCCTGCCATTTTTTTGCGTTGACGATCGCCTCTCGCAAGCACTCCACCAGGCGCTGGCGCTTCGGCTAGCGCCTGTTTGCCATCCACGCAGACATGGCGCGCCACACGACCAGCATGGCACCGCCAAAGGCAAAGGCCGCAAAGAAGAAAGACCAGTGGGAGATGCGGCCCAGGATCGCCATGCGCACCAGGATACCGGTCGGCGCGGCCAGGGCCCAGGCGAGCAACACGCGCTTGACCGCCGTTGGAATGCTTTTCAACGTGCCCGCCCGGAACGTGCCGAGAAGCAGTCCCCACACAATCCACGCAAGGAGAAAAGGAAACGCGGCGGGAAAGAGGGAAAGGAAGCCGTTCCACCTCAGATGGGAGAACTGCCCCAACGCGACGAAGAATAGGACGACAAGGACATCCCCGATGAAAAGGATAGGGACAAAGCGCGTATCCTCGCGAGAGTCGTTCATGGTCGTCCAGGTCGTTCACCTCGGCCCTCAGCGGCAGAAGGGCCTGCACGCCGTCTCGTTCCTTCTATAGCCTAGCTTTGCACCGTGCAAGCGTCAACGGGGCAAGGCACTGCCGCGGACGACCCCGCTGGGGCCGAGGAAGCAGGGGAGGTAGCGGGAGAGAGATACCGGGAGAGAGGTACCGGAAGAGAGGTACCGGGTTGAGGAACAGGCGGGCACGCCGGGAGAGGGCGACGACAGGGTCGGGTACATTGGAAACCGGAGGGATCCAGATTGCCAGCGGCAACCGTATTGGGCACCGTGCCTGTGGGCGTGTCGGCCCGGCATGTCCACGTGTCCCAGCAAGATCTGGAACGTCTGTTTGGACCGGGCTACCAGCTGCACGTGCTGCGGGACCTGTCGCAGCCAGGGCAGTTTGCTGCGGAGGAAACCGTCACCCTTGTTGGTCCCAAGGGTTGCATCACGGGCGTACGCATCCTGGGCCCGGCCCGGAGCTTGACGCAGGTGGAGATCTCCCGCACAGACGGATACGCCCTGGGCGTGCACCCGCCGGTGCGCCTGTCCGGCGACATTGAGGGCACGCCCGGCATCGCGATTGTGGGGCCCCGCGGTGCGATCTATATCGAAAAGGGCGTCATCGTGGCCGCCCGCCACATTCACATGACGCCGGCGGACGCTCGCGCCTTCGGCGTGACCGACGGCCAAAAGGTGCGGGTACGGGCGGAAACCGAGCGTCCCGTCATCTTTGAGGACGTCATCATCCGGGTGCGGGACGACTTTGCCCTGGACTTCCATATCGACCTCGACGAGGCCAACGCCGCCTTCCTCCGCCAGGGTGACGTGGCCACGGTGCTCGCGTAAGGCGATGGAGAGCGAGGCCGTCGTACAAATCCCGGTGCCGCCGCCGGTGCGCTGGATCTGTGAAGTGCTCAGGGGCGGCGGGTATCAAGCTTTCGTGGTGGGCGGCGGCGTGCGGGACGCGCTGTTGGGCCGGCCCGTGCACGATTGGGATGTGGCTACCGACGCGCCGCCGGACGCCGTGCAACGCCTGTTCCCGCGCACCGTACCCACCGGGATCGAGTTCGGCACCGTGACGGTCATCGTTGACTCCCAAGCGGTGCAGGTGACCACGTTCCGCAGCGAAGGCGGCTATCGCGACGCTCGCCACCCCGGTTGGGTGACGTTCGGCCAGCGCATCGAGGATGACCTCATGCGCCGGGACCTTACCGTCAACGCCCTGGCCTACGATCCGGCTACGGGCAGGCTAGTGGACCCCTACGGCGGCAAGGCAGACTTGGCCAACAAGATCATTCGCACGGTCGGCCATCCGGTGGCGCGTTTCCAGGAGGACGCCCTGCGGCTCGTGCGGGCCGTGCGCCTCGCCACCGAGTTGGGCTTTCGCCTGGATGGGCGCACGGCGGCCGCGGTCCGCTGCTGCGCGCCGCGGCTCGTGCGGGTCAGCCGGGAGCGGGTGGGGGAGGAATGGCGGCGCCTGTTGGCGGCGCCCGACGCCGGTCGCGGTCTTGTGCTCCTTTACCGGACCCGGCTTCTGCCTTGGGTGCTCCCAGGAGCGCCCAAGCTTGAGCGCATCGCTGTCCGGCGCACCGCCTCGGCCCTGGAGCGGCTCGCCGCGGGCGACGCCGCCGTCAAGATGGCGGCAGTCCTTTATGGGCTGTCGTCGCCGGAGGCAGATGCAGCGCTGCTGCGGTCGCTCGTATATTCCCGGCAGGCGAGCCGTCAAGCCTGCCACCTGGCCCAATGCCTGCGGGACTTCCGCAGGGACGCGGTGCAGTCCGACGCTGCCTTGCGGCGTTTCCTGGCCCGCGTGGGGAGGGAGCACGTCCCGGCGTTCCTCGCGCTTTGGCGGGCTTGGCAGCCATTGGACCCCCACCGTCTCGGACGGGACCTCGATCGCTGGGTGGAACGGGTCCTGGCCACCGGGGCGGCGCTGAGCCCCGGAGAGCTGGCCGTCGACGGGACAGACATTCAGCAGGCGGGCGCTGTTCGACCCGGCCCCGAGGTGGGCGCGCTCCTCACCCGGCTCTGGGAGCACGTCCTCGAGCACCCGGAGGACAACACGCGCGAACGCCTCTTGACCTTGGTCAAGGCCTGGGCCAGAGAGCAGCGTTGCTCAGGATAGCTGCGAGCAAGCTCGGCCCCCGCTCCCGACCGAGTCAAACCGTGTCGTGCCACGTGCCGACAGGGGTGCCGGCAGGAACAGCGCCAAGCCGTCAGCCGGCACCCAGTCAGTAGGAAAGCTTGTCGATCTGGGCTTTGAGGCGCTTGTTAACCACGTGCGTGTAGCGCTGAGTGGTGGCGATGGACGCGTGCCCGAGCAGCTCCTGGATGGAGCGCAGGTCCGCGTCCCGCTCCAAAAGGAGGGTGGCCACGGTGTGGCGGAGCTTGTGGGCACTCAAGCCTTCCCGCTGGATGTCGGCGCTGGCCGCGATGCGCTTCACCAGATAGTGCACGCCGTGGCGGCTCAAGGCGTAGCCCCAGCGGTTGCGAAACAGCCGGCGAGGATAGGGGCATCTGGGGTTCACTTTCCGCTCCGGTAAATACTGCTGCACGGCCTCCGCGAGCTCCGGTTTCATGGGCACAACCCGCTCCTTGGCCCCTTTGCCGAACAGCCACACGGTGCCCGTCTCGAAATCTACGTCCTCCAGGTTGAGCCCCACAAGTTCCCCCAGCCGGCACCCCGTATAAAGGAACATGGCAAAAATAGCGTAGTCCCGCGCCGGCTCAGGGCCGTAGCGGCGCACCGCCTCGAGAAACCGGCGCGCTTCGCTGGCCGAAAGGAAGTACGGCTGCGTCTTGGGCACTTTGGGCGGCCGCAACTTCACCGTCGGATCCTCATCGATCAGGTCGTTGTCCAGCAGAAAGCGGTAGAACCCCCTCAGGGCGCTGATCTTCCGGGCCCGGGTGATATGGGCGTTATCCCGGTCTTCCTGCAGGTAGCGGTTGAACTCCCGCAGGAGGAAGATATCCACCGCCTCGGGCTCGACACGCCGTTCGCGGAGGAAGGCGAAAAACACCCGCAGGTCGTGTAGGTACGCCTCCGCCGTCTGCGGGGAGAAACCCTTCTCGGTGATAAGGAAGTTGTAGTAATCTTGCACCCACGGATGGGGAAACCGCGCCTCGTCCCGCACACGAACACCCCTTCGCCGTCGGTGCTTTCGGCGGGACGGGAGGAGGGTCCTGCCGCAGCGGGGCGGCTGGCTTTCCGAGGAGCTCTTGCGGGAAACCAGCCGCCCGGTGTGAACGCTGCGTTTCCCATGGATCCTACTCAATTAAATGTTTCTTTCGTTGAGTA
>DATCLD010000143.1:0-6552 GCA_036564115.1 Limnochordales bacterium | reverse complement strand
ACCGCAAGGACGAGGCAGCTGTTGACGGGCCGGCCGTCCAGCAGCACGCAGCACGCGCCGCAGTTGCCGTTGCCGCAGCCTTCCTTGGTGCCGGTCAGCCCCAGCTCTTCCCGCAGTACCTCGAGGAGCGTCTGCCGCGGCTCACAGACAAAGGTTTCCGGCACCCCGTTGATGGTGGTTTCCACAAGCAACTTGGTCGACATGGCCGCCATTCGCCTCCCGTTCGCGGCGCTCTGGGTATCGTGAAACCTGCTCAGACGGCCGCGGCGAGCCGCATCCGCGCGGCTTCCAAGGCCCGGCGCGTCAAGACGGACACGAGATGCCGCCGGTACCCGGCGCTGCCCCGCACGTCGGAGATGGGCCGCGCCGCCTCTACCGCCAACCGGGCGGCTTGCCGCAGGTGTTCATCGATCAACGGCTTGCCCGTGAGGTACTCCTCCGCGGCGTGGGCGCGCACGGGCGTCGGGGCCACCGCGCCCAGAGCGATGCGCACCTTGGCGCAAGTACCCGTGCTGGGGTCCACCGTCACCGCGGCGCCCACACCCGCCACGGCGATGTCCATCTCGTTGCGGGGCGTAAAGCGCAGATAGGCGGACGCGGTGTGGGGCGGGGGCACGGGCAGGTGCAGGGCGACCAGCAGTTCCCCCGGTGCGAGGCACGTCTGGCCGGGCCCGGTGCACACCGACTCCACCGGCAGGCGGCGGGTGCCGCCGGGGCCGGCGATGATGGCTGCCGCTTCGTGCACGATCAGGGGCGGGATGCCGTCAGCGGAAGGGGCGGCGTTGCACAAGTTCCCGCCGAGGCTCGCCCGGTTTTGGATCATGACGGACCCGATGAGCGTGCAGGCGGTGTGCAGGGCGGGGTAGTGCTGCCGCACCTGGGGAGAGGCCGCGACCTGGGCGCACGGCACGGCCGCCCCGATGGTGAGCCCATCCTTCGGATCCCAGCGGAGCTCACACAGTTCCGGGATGCGCTTGACGTCCACCACGAGGCTCGCCTGCCGCCGGCCTTCCTGGAGCTGGGGGATGAGATCGGTGCCGCCGGCGAGCACGCGGGCAGAGCCGTTGGCGCTGGCCAGCAGCTCCACGGCCTCGCTTACCGTCTGCGGGGCGGCGTAGGCAAACGCTTCCATGCGGGGGGTCGCCTCCTTGGGTGCGCGAATAGGCCCTGCTTTGGTTTTTCTGGCTGGTGTCTGGGGTTCCTCCCCGGCCTAGCCAGCCGGGAGCCCGGGGTTCCGCCCGGGCCTGGCCGGCGGGAGCCCGGGGTTCCGCCCCGGCCTGGCGGATGGGTACCCCGGGTTCCTCCGCGGCCTGGCCAGGCGAGCGCCTGGCTCTGGCGGGGTGCAGCGGTTATCGCGAGACATTGAGGTGAGGTATTGAGGATATTAACTTGTGTATTGACATCTGCTAAGGTTGCGCTTTATCATAGGGGCGATTTCCAGGTTCGCCCTGCGCCGGGGGCGAGGGAACGAGCAGCGGGCCGCTCGAGCGGCAAAGGGCAGCGGGGGGAGCGACGATGGAAGCGCTGGTCGCGGCGAAGGATCTGCGCAAGCGGTTTTCCCGCAAGCGGGTGGGACAGCGCCGCTGGTGGCCCTGGGCACGGCGGGCAAACGGCCAAGGGCCTACCGCAGCCGGGACACCCGGCGAGGCGCGGGACGAGTGGATCGTGGCTGTTGACGGCGTCAGTTTCACGGTCCAGCGGGGCGAGATCTTCGGCCTGTTGGGCCCCAACGGCGCCGGCAAGACGACCACCATCCGCATGCTGAGCACTTTGCTCGACCCTAGTGCAGGCACGGCCACCATCTGCGGCTTCGACGTGCGGCGGGAACCCGTGCAGGCGCGGGCGCGCCTGGGCGTGGTGCTGGCCGGCGACCGGAGCTTGTATTGGAAGCTCTCGGGCCGGGAGAACCTCGAGTTTTTCGCGACCTTGTACCACGTGCCGCCGCAGGAGGTGCCGCGACGGGTCAACTGGGCCCTCGAGCGCATGGGACTTGCGGACCGCGCTGACGAGCTGGTGGAGCGGTACTCCACCGGCATGAAGCAGCGGCTGTCCCTAGCCCGGGCCCTGCTCGCGGACCCGCCGGTGTTGCTCTTGGACGAACCGACCTTGGGGCTTGACCCTCAGTCCGCCCGCAACCTCCGGGAGCTCATCCTCGAGCTCAAGCGCGAGGGCCGGGCCATTCTGCTGACCACCCACTACATGGATGAAGCCGATTTCCTGTGCGACCGGGTGGCCATCATCGATCACGGCACCATCATCGCCATGGACAGCCCCGGCGCGCTCAAGCGCCGCCTTCCTCATGAGCGGGTGTACCGCCTGGAGCTTAAGGAAACCAACGGCGCCGTGCGCCTCAAGGACCTCGTCCCGGGCGCGGCGGTGGTGGAGGAGCGGCGAGACGAAACCACGGGGACGCTGCACCTGGCGCTGACCCTGGCTCAGCCCGAGCGGGACCTGGCGGCCCTGTGGACGGGCCTGGCCCAGAGCGGTGCGAGCGTCGTCAACTACTCGGTGAAAGAGCCGACCCTGGAAGATGTGTTCATCTCCCTCACGGGCCGGGCCCTGCGGGATTAGCGGGAGGTGAGGTCATGGGGGCTTCCGGATGGTTGGCCGACGGGCGCGCGGTGCTGGCGGTATTTAAGAAGCAATGGATGATTCAGCTCCGCTACCCGGCGGAGCTATTGGGCCTCGTCGTGTGGCCTGTGCTCTTCCCGGCCATCTACATCTTCTCCGCCCGGGCCTTGGCGGGCCCTGAGGGCGAGGCGGTGGCGGTGTTCGCCAGCCGCACCGGCACCGAGGACTACGTGGGTTACATCCTCTTCGGCACGATGCTCTGGATGATCCTCAACATGACCCTTTGGGACCTGGGTGGGCATCTGCGCCGGGAGCAGCTGCGGGGGACGCTGGAGGTGTGCTGGACGACGCCCGCTTCCCGGGTGGGGATGCTCATGGGGGTGTCATTGGCCCAGATCTCCAACGCCGTGCTGTTTCTGGCGGTGGCCGCCCTTATGCTGCGGCTAGTGTACGGGTTTGAATTGCGGGGCAGCGTGGGTCTTTTGCTAGTGCTCATGGTGCTGTCGATCCTGCCTGTCATCGGCCTCGGCCTGGCGTTTGCCAGCCTGGTGCTGGTGCTTAAGGAAATCAATTCCCTCGTGTTTCTCGTGCGCGGCGTCTTCATGGTGTTCGCCGGCATGACGTACCCGGTGGAGGTGCTGCCCGGCTGGATGCAGGCGGTGAGCGCCTTCCTGCCCCTCACCTACTCGATCCGGGCCATGCGGGCGGTGGGCTTGAGCGGCGCAGGGTGGGCCGACGTGCAGGGCGACGCCTTGGCCTTGGCGATGTTCTCCGTCGTGTTTCTCGTCGCCGGCTGGCGGGCTTTCCGGGCCGTGGAGCGCATGGCGCAGCAGGCGGGCACGCTGACGCACTATTGAGGGCGGGGTGGGATGCCATGGAGCAGCGGGCGAACGCGCCGGTGGACATGCGCACGGAGCAACGGGCCGACGCCCGGCCCGACGCCTGGCCCGACGCGGGGCCGGTCGCGGGGACTGGCCTGCGGCCGGACCTGCGCACGAACCTGCGGGTGGTGCTGGCGATCATCCGCAAAGACTGGCGGGTGTACTGGCGCTACCCGATGAACGCCTTCATGAACCTGCTCACGCCCATCATGTGGCTCACCCCCGTTTACTTCATGGGCCTGACGTTCTCGCACGACGGCGACGCGCTGGGCTTTCGCGCCTCGACGGGGACGAGCGATTTCATCGCCTTCATGGTGCTGGGCGGGGTCGTGGCGAGCTACGTGCGGACGGTGTTTTGGCAGATGGGGTTTTCGCTCAAGCAAGAGATGGAGCAGGGCACCCTGGAGAGCCTGTGGCTGACGCCCAACTCGCGGCTTTGGCTGCTTGTGGGCCGCAGCGTCGTCAACGTCCTGCTGACGGCCATCAACACGGTGACGGTGATGGCCGCGGTTTACCTCCTCTTCGGCTTTGCGATGACCGGTAGCGTGGCCACGGCCCTGCTCATTCTGGTGCCGCTCATCATCGCTCTCTACGGGTTTGGCATCGCCTACGCCGGCATCGTGCTCTATGTCAAGGACGCCAACAGCTTGACGGATCTGACCAGTTTCTTCGTCGAGGTGGTGTCGGGCTTCAACTACCCCGTGACTGCACTCCCGCGGGCGCTGATGATTGTGGGATTGGCGCTGCCCGTCACGTATGGGGTGGACGCGATCCGGGCCGTTGTGCTGGGCACGCGACCCTTGGTGCCGGTGCCGTTGTCGGTCGCGGTCGTGCTGGTTTCCGTGGTCGTCTTTTGGCTGGCGGGACGTTGGATGTTCCACCGGGTCGACGCCCGGGTGCGGGCCATGGGCACCCTGGGCATGCATTGATCGTGGCGCCCGGTTTCGTTTCTGTACGCGGCCGCGACGGAAGGAGGCCGAATAGTCGCAAAGAAAGATCCAATGCGAACATGCAGCGCGGCCGCCGGTACAGAAACGGGGGGCGAGTCCATGGGGGCCAACGAGCGCCAGCTGGCGCAACGGGAACTGGAGGATTTGCGGGAGAAGGCTGCACAGAGAGACCGCTTCTGGTGGCGCGCCCTCTGGCTCGTCACCGTAGCGGCCTTTGGTCTCTTGTGGTATCTGCTGTTCCCGCACTGAAACACGGCCCCGGGTGGGCCCAGTGCGTCCCGGTCAGTCCTTGTACGGATCGTACTCGTCCAAGGGCGCCATGGCCACGCCGATGGGCTTGAGCACGTGCAGGATGTCGAATGTGTCGAGGTGGGCGTTCAGCACCTCTTGCAGCTTGCGGTAAACGCCCGGCGCCTCGTCAGGGCCGCCGCCCCGCAGCTCGATGCCCAGTTCCTTCATGTGGCGCACGACGTCGTCCATGGAGATCAGGCCGCCGACCCGCACGAGCTTGCCTTTGACCCGGCGCACCTTGCCGGCCGCCTGGGTGCGGCTCATGATCCGGCCTGCACCGTGGACGGTGCTGAAGAGGGCGAGGCGCGCCACGGGGCTGTCCTTGCCGCGCACGACGACGGAGATATCCCCCATGCTGCCACCGATGAAGCTCAGCTGTCCCGGGTGGCAGGGCGTGGCGCCCTTGCGCACGACGATGACCTTCTCGCCGTTGTGTTCCTCTTCCCAGGCAAAGTTGTGGTGGTTGTGCACCGACAGCGTCGCCTGCGCTCCCAGGATGCGCAGCACCTGATCGACGACCACGTCCCGCCCGGCGTAGGCGTAGCGGCCTGCCAGCTGCATGGCCTGGTGGTACGCCTGCCCGAGTTCCGAGTCCAGGCGCAAGAGCGTCGGCGGGTGGTCCATGGACTCGCCGCCCGTGGGCGCGTCAAAGGGCTTGCCCTTGGCGAGGTTGAGAAAGCCGCTGGCCGTCTTGTACCCAAAGCCCCGGGAGCCGAAGTGGACGGCCACCCAGAGGTCGCCGGTGGCCGGCTCTTCCAATAGGTCCACGTAGTGGTTGCCTCCGCCCACGGTGCCCAGCTGCTGGTAGGCCAAGTCTTTGAGGGCGCGCACGCCGGGGTGCACGTTCCAGCGGGGATCCTCAAAGACGGGGTGCTCGATGGGCTTGGGGTTCTTGCGGCCGATGCCGAAGCTGATCTCTTTGAAGATGCGGTCCATCAGCTTGGGCAGGTCCCGCCGGATATCGGCCACCTTGAGGTTGGTGCGCACTGCCTTGTTGCCGCAGCCGATGTCGAATCCGACGCCTGAGGGAGAGGTAAGGCCCCGGTACGCCACCACGCCGCCGATGGGCATGGAATACCCCTTATGCGCGTCGGCGCACAGCACCGCCCCCGCGGTTTCCGGCGGCGCGGCGCAGCGGCGGATCTGCGCTACGGTGTCTGCATCGGGGTCCCCAAAGACCACGATGTTGTCCATGACGCGGGGCGGGCGCAGGCCTTGCACCGACTTGGCGCCCATCGCCGTCCACCTCCCGGACCATCTTACCACAATCCTGCCGGCCTTGCGGGCCGCGGCCGGTGCGCTGCAGGGGCCGAGGCACGGGCCAGCGCGGGAGCGCCCGGGCACGGGGGCCGGAGCGCCTTGGAACCGTCCTGTGGGCGTTGCGCCGCCCGATTGCAAGGGGGCGGACGGCGGCGCTAAAATTGGGCCATGCCGTTTCACATCGTGCTGGTGGAACCCGAAATCGCCGCCAACGCCGGCAACATCGCCCGCACGTGCGCGTGCACGGGCATGACCCTACATCTTGTCCATCCCCTCGGCTTCGCGACCGATGATCGCACCCTGCGGCGGGCGGGGATGGACTACTGGCATCTGCTGCCGGTTCACTACCACAACTCCTTCGACGAGCTGATGGCAGCCCACCCGGGCGTGCGGCCCATCTTCGTCGCCACCCAGGGTCGGCGGCTTTACACCGAAGTGCAGTACCGTCCAGGGGACTGGCTCGTCTTTGGCAAGGAGAGCCACGGCTTGCCCGACTGCATCCTCGAGAACTACCCGGGTACCATCGTGCGCATCCCGATGCGGCCGGGGCTGCGGTCCCTCAACCTGGCCACGGCCGTCGGCATCGTGGCCTACGAGGC
>DATCLD010000142.1:0-5775 GCA_036564115.1 Limnochordales bacterium | reverse complement strand
CCCCGGCGCTCTTCCCACAGGTCGTAGCTGTGCAAGGGGAGCCCGGTGTCCGCGTCCCGGTATTCCATGAGGAAATCGGCGGCGGGCTTGATCAGCGGCTCGTAGAGGGATTCGATGAACTCAAGATCCCGCTCGATGTCGAAGAACTTGCCCAGGGCCCACAGCACAAGGGCCGTTTCGTCTTCCTGGATCGGCAGCTGGACTTGGCCGTTGACGATCCAGGGGTGCCAACTCGAGCCGACGGAGCGGTCCGGGTGGTACTTGTGCCAGAAGAAGCCGCCCGGCGCCAGCACCTGGGCGCAGAAGCGGTAAAAGCTGCGAGTCAGCTCGGTATACCCTGCCCGGTCCAGGGCGTGGGCGACGAGGGCGCCGTCCCGCGGCCAGACGTAGCTGTAGTGGTCCCGGTTGAACTGCAGGATATCGGAGTCGTTGGCGGCCAGGATCGCGCCGCCGTTGTCGATCTGGGTGCGAATGATCAGCAGGCTGCGCTTGAAGAGATTGACGATTTCCCGGTTCAAGTCGGCCCAATCCCGGTCGTGCTTGTTGACCCACGCCCGCCAAAAGAAGCGGGTCTCATCCAAAAGCCGCGGCACGCCCCGCTGCCGCACCTCGGCGTGCAGCCGCCGCACTTCTTCGAAGCTCCGCCCGACGGCGATCCACAAGTGGATCGCACGGCATCCCCCCGCGGGCACAACCAGCCGGAAGCTGATGACCGAGTCTACGGACCCTTGGGCGATGGGGTTTCCCTCAAGCCTCCCGTCCTCCGCGTCCCGCCAGGTGCCCTCGGCGCCGGCGAACCGCTTGGTGCCCGTGGCGTACTGGAAGATGCCCTGCTGGCTGACGGGCGCATCGGGGATGAGCCCGGAGATCAAGAAGCACTTGTCGCGCTTGTAGTGCAGGACGCCGTCGACGCTTGGGTCATACAAAGCCGTGTCGCCGATGTCGGTCTGGTCGATGCACAGGTCGTGCGGGAAAAACACCCTCACCTCCCGGGCTGTGGCTGCCAGGTTGCGCACTTCCACCCGCTTGAGGTACACGTCCCGCCGCACGTGGACCGCGTCCTGGCAGGCAAGGCGCAGGCCCAGGTCCTCGTGCTCCAGGGTCACCGACGTGACCAGGGTGTCCTCCTCGTACTCCAGCCGGCACCGCCAGCCGGATGACCCAACCCAGCTGAAGCGGCCGTCGACCCAGACGCCGATGGGGTTCTTGTGGCCGCAGAGCTGGTTGAGCATGCCCACGTGCGGGTAATACAAGTCCCGCATGGCGTAGTCGCCGTCAAAGCCGATCAGCAGCCGCCCGTTGCCTACCACCAGTGGCCGCGGCATGGACAACCCTCCGCCCGCAGCATGCGGCGCCGGCCGCGCCGGCACGGGGTCGACCACTCCCGTGCCGTCATAGATTCCGCCCCGCGGACACATCCTACTCACGGTCAAGGGGGCCGGGAGCCGTTGGATTCGATGCCTATGGAAACCGTCCACGAATGGGAAGCCGCCCACCGCCCGCCCCACGGCCGCGAGCCGGCGGGCCCGGGGCCCGCACCGGCGGCTCAAGGCGTGCAGCCAGCTGCAGGCGCATGGCCGGACGATGGACCCTATGAGCTGCCGCCCGGCTACGGGATGGATCGCGTGACGCTGTTGGTGCGGGATCCCCGCTGCGTCTTCGCGTTCTGGGAAGTGACGGAAGCGGGCTGGCGCGACGCGGCGAGCCGGCTGCCGCCCGGCAACGCGGACCCGGAGCTCGTGCTGCGCGTGTTCGACTTAACCGATGTGCTCGGCCCGGCCAGCATCATCGGCCCAGCGCCGCCCGGCGGCGACCTCGCCGCGTGGATGGGCGAACTGGGAAACGGCAGCCGCTGGTTTGACTATGCCGTGGCCGGCGCGGACCGCTGGTACATCCACCTGCCGGAGCCGGGGCGGATTGTGGCGGCCGAGATCGGGGCACGCCGGGGCGCGGCCTTTGTGCCGATCGCCCGGTCCGCCGTGGTGCACACCCCGCCCGGCGCGGCCGCCAGCTGGGAACTCGAGCTTGGGTGGAGCAGCGCCGCCATCGCCGGTTGGTGCTTCAGTCCCGGCCGTCCCACCAGTCCAGGCGGCTGGCCGGCCGCCGTCACCGGGGAAACTTCGTAGCCCACGCCTACGCCGAGGAGGCGCCGCTGTGACGCAGCCCCAAGGATACTTGGCCCTGGTGCTCCACGCGCACTTGCCCTTTGTCCGCCACCCGGAGCACGAGGCGTTTCTGGAGGAAGACTGGCTGTTTGAAGCCGTGACCGAATGCTACCTGCCGCTTCTGGAAGTGTTCGCCGCCTGGGAGCGGGACGGCGTCCCTTGGAAGCTGACCATGTCGGTGACGCCCACCCTCGCGGCCATGCTGCAGGACGAACTGCTCCAACGGCGCTACGTGCGCCACATCGAAGGGCTGATTGCGCTCGCGGAAAAAGAGCTCGCACGCACCGCCGGGCAGCCTGCGTTTCACCGCCTGGCGCAGATGTATCACCACCGGTTTCTTGAAGCGCGACGCCTGTTTGGGGACAAGTACCGCATGGACCTGGCGGGTGCGTTGCGCGCCTTCCAGGACGCCGGAAAACTGGAAATCATCGCCTCGGCCGCGACCCACGGCTACCTGCCGCTCATGCATCCTAACCGCACCGCGGTGCGGGCGCAGGTGGAGGTCGGCGTCGAAGCCTACCGGCGCGCCTTCGGCCGCGACCCCGCCGGCTTCTGGCTCCCCGAATGCGGGTACAGCCCCCCCGACGACGAGCTCCTGGCCGCATGCGGCATCCGCTGGTTCATCGCGGAAACCCATGCCCTCCTGCACGCGCGGCCGCGGCCCCGGCACGGCGTCTACGCGCCCATCCGGTGCCCGTTTTCCGGCGTGGCCGTCTTTGGGCGCGATCCGGAGTCATCCAAGCAGGTATGGAGCGCGGCGGAAGGGTATCCAGGCGACTCGGACTACCGGGAGTTTTACCGGGACATCGGCTACGACCTCGACTACGAGTACGTGCGGCCGTGGCTGAAAGGCGGCGTCCGCAGCCATACCGGGATCAAGTATTACCGCATCACCGGCCCGACGGACGACAAGCAGCCTTACGACCCCGAGCGAGCCCGGGAAAAAGCGGCCGTGCATGCGGGCAACTTCATGTTCAACCGGGAAAAACAGGTGGAGTACTGGCGCAGCCGCATGGACCGCCCGCCCATCGTGGTCGCTCCTTACGACGCGGAGCTTTTCGGCCACTGGTGGTTTGAGGGGCCCTTGTGGCTCGATTTCCTCGTCCGCAAGATCGCCTTCGACCAAAAGACCATCGCCCTGACGACACCGTCGGAGTACCTGGAGATGTTTCCCCCCACCCAGACGGCGCAGCCGTCCATGTCCAGCTGGGGCCACATGGGCTACAGCGAAGTCTGGCTCAACGGCGCCAATGACTGGATCTACCGACACCTGCACGCGGCCGCGGAGCGCATGGAGGCCCTCGCCAACGCCCAGCGCAACCCTTCCCCGCTGGTGCGCCGGGCGCTCAACCAAGCCGCCCGGGAGGTGCTCCTCGCCCAAAGCAGCGACTGGGCGTTCATCATGACGACGGGAACGACGGTGGACTACGCGGTCCGGAGGACCAAGGCGCACCTCGGGCGCTTCAACCGGCTGATTGACCAGATCCAAGCGGGCGCGGTCGACACCGCGTGGCTTGAGGCCGTGGAGCGCAGGGACAACTTGTTTTCATGGCTCGACTACCGCGTGTACGCGCAAAGCGACGGCCGTGCGCCGACAGTCCCGGCCGTCGCCCCGTGGCGTGCCGCCAACGCCGGCGTGGGCGCTGCCCCTGTCCTGAGCGGCCCGGGGCACTAGCACCCCGCTCGGCTAGCGTCCCAGAAACGCCTGGACCAATACCTCGCCGGACAAGAGTTCCGCAGCGGACCCTGAGGCGACGATACGGCCCGTCCGCAAGACGTAGCCGCGGTCGGCCAGCTCCAGCGCCTCCCGGGCCCGCTGCTCGACGAGCAGGATGGCCAAGCCCGTCTGCTTCAGCGCGGCGATGGTGGCAAACAGCTCGGTGACCAGTTTGGGCATCAGGCCCAGCGAGGGCTCATCCAGCATCAAGAGGCGCGGGCCGCTCATGAGCCCGCGGGCGATGGCCAGCATCGTCCGCTCGCCGCCGCTCAAGGTGCCCGCTCTTTGGTTTCTCCGCTCCGCAAGCCGCGGGAAAAGCCCATACGCCTGCTCCAGCCGCTCTTGGACCACCTGCTTGTCGTTCACGAGGTAGGCGCCCAGGCGTAGGTTCTCCTCCACCGTCAGCGGTTCAAAGACCAGCTTGCCCTCGGGCACGTAGACGATGCCGCGCCGGACGATGTCGGGCGTGGGACGGCCAGTGATCTTCTCCCCCAGAAACCGGATTTGACCGGACAGGGGGCGCACCGCGCCCATGATGGTCTTCAGGATGGTGCTCTTGCCGGCGCCGTTGGCGCCGATCAAGCTCACCATTTCCCCCGCCCGCACTTCCAGCGTCACATCGTGCACGACGGGCACATGCCCGTAGCCTGCTTTAACGTTTGAGAGCGCGAGCATAACCTTCCCCCAGGTACGCTTCGATGACGGCCGGATGACGCGTGATTTCCTCCGGCGTGCCTTCGGCGATCTTGCGGCCACCGGCCAGGACGTACACCCGGGCCGACAGCGGCAGCACAAACTCCATCACGTGCTCGATGACGAGCATGGCAAGTCCCTTTTCCCGGTGGATCTTGCGCAGGAGCCCGGTAAAGCCCTCGATCTCCTCGGGGCTCAGACCGGCCGCCACCTCGTCCAGCATCAAAAGCTTGGGCTCGGTGGCCAAAGCACGGGCCAGCTCCATCTGCTTCTGCACCGCGAGCGGCAGCTCGCCCGGGTACAGGTCGGCCACCTCCAGCAAACCGACCAACTCCAGCACTTGCCGGGCCTTGCGCCGGGCCTCTTCCCGGTCGGCTACCCGGGCGAAGGCGCCGATCATGACGTTCTCTTCCACCGTCAGCCCGCCCATGCTCCTGACCAGCTGAAACGTGCGGGCAATGCCGGCCATGGCCACCCGGTGGGCCGGCCAGCGGGTGATGTTTTTTCCGGCAAAGATGACGGTCCCCGCGTCGGGCACAAGGTGCCCCGACAGACAGTTGAAGAAGGTCGTTTTGCCGGCGCCATTGGGGCCGATCAACCCCACGATCTGGCCCTCATCCACCGCCAAGTCCACGCTGTCGTTGGCCAAGAGGCCCCCAAACCGCTTGGTAACGCCTTGTGCGTTGAGCAGCGCCATTTACCTGCCTCCTACCGCCCGCACGCCGGCGGCACTCCTCCCCGTCGCCCGGAGCCGCCAGAGGACCAACGACTCGATGAGCCCGGCCACGCCCTTGGGCTGGTACGCCGCCAGCAGCATGATGATCACCGCGTAGATGACGAAATCCATGCCCAATATGCCGCCGCCGCCAAACCAGGCTCCCAGGTACCGGTCCAGCGGGATGAGGACCGCGGCGCCGACGATGGGTCCCCACAGCACGCCCGCCCCGCCCACAAGAGCGGTCATCGCGATCATGATGGACAGGTCCAAATGCATGACCGAATCCGGGTCGATGAAACCGTAGTAGACCGCGTAAAACGCGCCGCCCAAGGCCGCCACCGCGGAGCTGATGCAGTAAGCCTTGACCTTGGCCGCTAACACGTTGATGCCGAGGCTCGCCGCCGCGTCTTCATCCTCCCGGATGGCCCGCAGCTGGTAGCCCAGCTTTGAGCGGCGGAACCAGTTGAGCCACAGAAGGCTGA
>DATCLD010000141.1:0-13804 GCA_036564115.1 Limnochordales bacterium | reverse complement strand
TGCTCTGGGGAGAGCTCGACGTCCTGCAGCACGTCCATGATCTCCCGGTAGGTAAGCGCACCGCGCTTTTTCCCCCGCTGCACCAGCTCATTGATGCTTTCCAGCTCCGGGAGATTGGGTGTCTGCCCGTCCCGGTCCGTCACTGTGGGCTCCCCCCTTTCATACTTGCGCTTTCACGCACCAAACAGGTCGCTCCTTAACCTTTTATACTCCACCAACAGCCTGGCCAGCATACCGGCGTCGGCGCCGCCCTCGGCTTCCAGCGCCGAGAGCTTCCGTTCAATGCCCAACAGCCGCCGCCGGATGCGCTCCTGCCGCAGGCTGCGCAGAGCCTCCTCCCACGGGACCTCGGCCAACGCGTCTTGCGCCCACACGTCGCGCAGCCAGTTGGCTTCTGGACTGTCCGGCAAGGCCGCGAGCCACGCAGCCGCGTCCTGGGCCGCCCCGGCAGGCCGCGCCGCCAAGAGCCGCACGGCCCCCGCCACCACGGGGCTAGACCAGGCGCCGGGCTCGTCCAATTGGGCCAGCATGCGCGCAAGACCGTCGCCTGCCAGGATATGCCGAAGGACCACTTGTTCGGCACCAAGCAGGCGATCTCCTCCCACGGCACGCCCGCCGCGGGATGTCTGTTCGCCCTGGTCTCTAGGAAAACCTCTATTATTATGACGGATTTTTCCCATCCTATGTCGCGCCTCGCCCCGGGCGCCCCTGGCCGCCACGCGGGCCATCTCCACCCGCAGCGTGTCCATGGAAATCCCAAGGCGCTGCGCGACCAGCTCCATGTACCCTTCCTGCTCCACGGCGCTCTCGACCTCGGCGATGATGGCCAACGCCGCCTCCACCGCCCGGGCCTTTGCCTCCACGCTCACCGCGCCCGCGGGCGGCAGTACCTGATTGAGCTTGTATTCGACGAGCGGCACCGCCTCGGCGATGGCCGCCGCCACCGCGGCGGGGCCGAACTGGCGGGCAAACTCATCCGGGTCCTTTCCCGCCGGCAGTTGCACCACCGCCACCCGCAGACCCGCCGCCCGCAAGATGTCCAGGGTCCGCCGCGCGGCGGCCTCCCCGGCCGCGTCGGCGTCAAAGGCGATCACCACCCGCTCCGCGACGCGCGCCAGGGCTTGCGCCTGCGCTTCGGTAAACGCCGTCCCCAGTGAGGCGACCACATTGGGTACGCCGTTTTGCCACAGGCTGAGGCAGTCCATGTAGCCTTCGACAACGATGACGGTCCCGGCCTGCCGGGCGGTTTCACGCGCAAGATGCAGGCCGTAGAGCACCCGGCCTTTGCTGAACAAGGGCGTTTCGGGCGAATTGAGGTATTTTGGCGCCCCCGCCCGGTCCACCAAGAGCCGCCCGCCAAAGCCAATCACCCGCCCGGCGTGGTCGGCGATGGGAAACATCAGCCGTTCCCGGAACCGGGGATACGGCGGCCTCCCGTCGCGCCCGGGCAAGAGCAGCCCGGCCTCTACGGCCAATTCCGGGCCGATGCCCCGTTTGGCGAGAAACCGCACGAGCTGGTCCCCGCCCGGAGCAAAGCCCAGCTGAAACCGCTCTACCGTTGCGGGCTGAATCCCCCGCCGCGCCAGGTAATTGCGGGCTGCAGCGCCTGCGGGGGCCTGCAGCATCTCCCGGAAGAAACCGGCCGCCAGCCGGTGCACTTCCAAGAGCTCGCGCCGCTTGCGCTCACGCGCCGCATCCGCGGGCGACTGCACGAGGCGCTCCAAGTCAATGCCCGCCCGCTGCGCCAGCTGCTGCACCGCCTCAGCAAACCCGATGCCGGTGCGTTTCATCAAGAAGGCGAAGACGTCGCCCCCGGCCTGGCAGCCGAAGCAGTGGAAAAGCTGCTTGTCCGGGCTGACGGTGAACGACGGCGTCTTCTCCGAATGAAACGGGCACAGTCCCACGTAATTGCGCCCGCTGGGGCGCAGGTGCACATACTGCCCGACGATCTCGACGATGTCGACGCGGCTTTTGATTTCTTCGACCAGGTCCGGGGAAAACCGCACGGCCACCCTGTCCACTCCCGCGCAAGCCTTCGGCGCCCGGGGGCGGGATCCTCCCCTCAAGGGGCCCCAGGCGCGCAGGTGGGCCTCCCGACGGGGAGGCCCACCTCGGCGCGCCGGCAGCAAACCCGCCGGGTTAGGCTCTCGGGTTCTCCAGGTTGGCCTGGGCGGCCGCCAACCGGGCGATGGGCACCCGGTAGGGCGAGCAGCTGACGTAGTCCATCCCGACCCGGTGGCAGAACTTCACCGACTCGGGGTCACCGCCGTGCTCGCCGCAGATGCCGACCTTGAGATTGGGATTGGTGCTGCGGCCCCGCTTGGTGCCGATCTCCACCAGCTGGCCGACACCGGCCTGGTCCAGCGTGATGAAGGGATCCTTCTCCAGGATGCCCTGCTCCAGGTACGCGGGCAGGAACGTGCCCATGTCGTCCCGGCTGAACCCGAACGTCATCTGGGTCAAGTCGTTGGTGCCGAAGGAGAAGAAGTCGGCCTCCTGGGCGATCTTGTCGGCCAAGAGCGCCGCGCGCGGCACCTCGATCATGGTCCCGATGGTGTACGGGATGGAAACGCCCTGCTCCGCCAGCACCTGGTCGGCCACCTTGCGGATGCGGGCCTTGAGAATCCTCAGCTCTTCCACGGTGCCCACCAGCGGGATCATGACCTCGGGGATGGGGTTGCCCCCTTCCGCCTTGAGCTGCGCCGCGGCCTCAAAGATGGCCCGCGTCTGCATCTCATAGATCTCGGGATAAGTGATGGCCAGGCGGCAGCCCCGGTGCCCGAGCATCGGGTTGAACTCCTGCAGGCTCGCCACCTTCGCCTTCACCTCATCCGGCGAGACGCCCATGTCCTGGGCCAGCTCCTTGATGAGCTCCTCGTCATGAGGCAGGAACTCATGCAAGGGCGGGTCCAGCAGCCGGATGGTGACCGGTAGCCCATCCATGGCCTTGAAGATGCCGTAGAAGTCCTCGCGCTGGTAAGGCAGCAGCTTGTTCAAAGCCTTGCGCCGCGCCTCGGTGTCCTTCGCGAGAATCATCTCCCGCATGGCCTTGATCCGCTCTTCGCCAAAGAACATGTGCTCCGTGCGGCACAGGCCGATGCCTTCCGCACCGAACTTGCGGGCCTTCGCGGCGTCCTCGGGCGTGTCGGCGTTCGTGCGCACCTTGAGGGCCCGGAACTGGTCGGCCCACGCCATCAGCTTGGCAAAGTGGCCGGAGAGCTCCGGATCCACCAGCTTGACCTGGCCTGCGATGACCTCGCCCGTGCTGCCGTTGATGGTGATCCAGTCGCCTTCGTTAAAGACCCGGCCGTTAATGATGAGCTGCTTCTTCTCCTCATCGACCCGCAGCTCCGAAGCGCCGGCAACGCAGCACTTGCCCATGCCGCGGGCCACCACCGCCGCGTGGGAGGTCATGCCGCCGCGGGACGTCAGGATGCCCGCCGCCGCGTGCATGCCGCCGATGTCCTCCGGCGACGTCTCGCGGCGCACCAGGATGACGCTCTCGCCCCGGGCCGCCCATTGCTCGGCGTCGTCGGCGTTGAACACGATGCGGCCCACCGCCGCCCCGGGCGAAGCCGGCAGGCCCTTGGTCAGGACCTCCACCTTGGCGTTGGGATCGACTTGCTTGTGAAGCAGCTGGTCCAGCTGCGCGGGCGGCACCCGCTTCACCGCGGTCTTCTCATCGATGAGCCCTTCTTCCACCATCTCCACCGCGATGCGCACCGCAGCCTGGGCCGTCCGCTTGCCCGAGCGGGTCTGGAGCATGTACAGCTTGCCTTCTTGGACCGTGAACTCGATGTCCTGCATGTCCTTGTAGTGCTGCTCCAGGCGCCGGTAAATGTCCTCAAGCTGGGCGAAGACGCCAGGCATGAGCTCCTTGAGGCGCGCGATGGGCTCGGGCGTCCGGATGCCCGCGACGACGTCCTCCCCCTGGGCGTTAAGCAGGAACTCGCCGTAGAACTCCTTTTCACCCGTGGACGGGTTGCGGGTAAACGCGACGCCAGTGCCCGACGTGTCGCCCAAGTTGCCGAACACCATGGCCTGCACGTTGACGGCCGTGCCCCAGTCGTTGGGGATGTCGTTCAGCTCACGGTAGCGGACGGCGCGCGGCGTGTTCCACGACTCAAACACCGCGTTGATGGCGCCGCGCAGTTGCTCCCACGGGTCGGACGGGAACGGCTTGCCGGTCTTCTTGAGGACCAGCTCCTTGTACTGTTGCGTGAGGCGCTTGAGGTCATCGGCATCTAGCTCCGTGTCGTGGGTGACGCCCTTCTCTTCCTTCATGCGATCGATGAGAGCTTCAAACTCCTCGTGGGGGACGCCCAACACCACGTCGCCGTACATGTGCACAAAGCGCCGGTAGCTGTCCCAGGCAAAACGCGCGTTTCCGGTCCGCTGGATGAGGCCCTGCACCGTCTCGTCGTTGAGGCCGAGGTTAAGGATGGTGTCCATCATGCCCGGCATGGAAACCCGCGCCCCGGAACGCACCGACACGAGCAGCGGGTTGGACGGATCGCCGAACCGCGCGCCCATAACGTCCTCCAGGCGCTTGAGGTTGGCCTTGATCTCCTCCTCCAGCCCCTCCGGCCACTGCTTGCCCAAGGCGTAGTAGGCCGTGCACATTTCGGTCGTGATGGTGAAACCGGGCGGCACGGGGATGCCCAACAGCGTCATCTCCGCCAGGTTCGCGCCTTTCCCGCCCAGGAGCTCCTTCATCTGGCCGTTGCCTTCGGCCGTCCCGCCGCCGAAGAAGTACACCCGTTTTGTCATGTACTGCTCGACCTCCTTATCATTCGTACCGCTACGCGACGATGGCGCCCAGATCGGCCACCCGGTGGCACAGGGCCGTCATCTGCCGCAGCAAAGCAAGCCGGTTACGGCGCACGTCGGGCTCCGGCGCCATCACCAGCACTTCCGCAAACAGGCGATCCACGTGCGGCCGCAAACTCGCAAGCGCCGCCAAGGCCTCAGTGAAACGGTCCTCGGCCAGCGCCGCCTCCACTTGGACGGCCGCCTGCTTGATCGCGGCGCAAAGGGCCTGCTCGGCCGGATGCGCGAGCAGGGCCTCGTCCACCTGGTCCGTTTCGCCCTTGCCGGCCAGGTTGGCTGCCCGCTGATAGGCGGTGATCAAGGCCTCAAACCCTTCGCTGCCGCTGAACTGCGCGAGCGCCCGCGCCCGCCGGAAAAGCCGGGCCACGTCGGCGAACCCCGCGCCCAGGGCCGCCTCCACGAGATCGTGGCGCAGGCCCTCCTCCTGCAGCAACCCCCGCAGCCGCTGCTGGAAAAACTCCATGATCCGGGCCACCAGCTCTGCCGTATCCGCCTCAAGCCGCGCCCCATATCCTTCCTTGGCCCTGGCCAGCGCCTGCGCCAGGTCAAATCCGGGAGGCAGCCCCGCCGCGATGCGGGCTACTCCCAAGGCCTGGCGGCGCAGGCCGTAGGGGTCCTGGGATCCGGTCGGGATGAGCCCTACGCCAAAGCAGCCCACAATGGTGTCCAGCTTGTCGGCGATGCTGACGAGGCGGCCGGCAAGGCTCTCGGGCAGGGCATCCCCCGCGTGGCGGGGCAGGTAGTGCTCAAAGATGGCCTGGGCGACCGCGTCGCCTTCACCCGACAAGAGGGCATACTCCCGGCCCATGACGCCCTGCAGTTCGGGGAACTCGTACACCATCTGGGTAACCAGGTCCGCTTTGGCCAGCTCCGCGGCCCGCACGGCAGTCCGCCGCGTCTCCTCGTCGGCCCCTAGAGCATCGGCCAGCCACCCGGTGAGGCTGCGGATGCGCTCCATCTTCTCGTATACCGTGCCCAACTGCTCCTGGAACACGACGTCCTTGAGCCGCGGCACGTACGCGGCCAAGGGCTGGCGCTTATCCTCTTCGTAGAAGAAGCGGGCGTCGGCCAGACGCGCCGCGAGCACCTTCTCGTTGCCCTTTTGGACGAGGGCCATGTCTGCCCGGGGACCGTTGCTGACCGCCACAAACCGCGGCAACAGCCGGCCTGCCTCGTCCACGAGGGGGAAGTACCGCTGGTGCTCCCGCATGGGTGTGACGAGCACTTCCCGCGGCAGCTGGAGGTAGTCCGAGTCAAAGCCGCCTACGACCGCCGCCGGGTACTCCACCAGGTTGGTGACTTCGGAGACAAGATCCGGATCCTCCACAGCCCGGGCGCCGCACGCCGCGGCCGCTTCCCGCACCTGCTCCAATACCGCCCGCCGGCGCTCCTCCGGATCGACCAGGACGAACGCCTCCCGGAGGCGTTGCACGTACTCGGCGGCACCGCGCAACGAAATCGGCTGTGGAGCCAGGAACCGGTGGCCGCGGGTCTGGCGGTCCGACCGCACGCCGTCCAGCTCGATGGGCAGCACCTCGCCGTCCAGCAAGGCCACCAGCCAGCGGATGGGCCGCGCAAAGCGCAGGTCGCCTTGCCCCCAGCGCATGGACTTGGGGAAATGCAGGCCGGTGATCAGGCGCGGGAGCCATTCCACCAGAACCTCCGCCACCGGGCGGCCGGCCTCCCGCAGAACGGCGAACACGTACGCCCCCTGCTCGGTCTCCCGCACCAGGAGCTCCTCCACAGGCACGCCCTGGCTGCGGGCGAACCCTTGCGCCGCCTTGGTCGGCTGCCCGTTTGCGTCGAAGGCCACGTTCCGGGCAGGCCCCTTGACCTCCCGCACGAGGTCGGCCTGCCGCTCGGGCAGCCCTTCCGCAATCAAGGCCAGCCGCCGCGGCGTGCCGTATACCCGCACCGCGCTGGCGCTTAACCGCAGCTCCTTCAACTGCGCGATCGCGGTTTCCGCAAGCTGCGGCAGGACATGGTCCAAAAACCGCGCGGGCAGCTCTTCAGTGCCCACCTCAAGGAGCAGATCGCGGCTCATGGGCGGGCCACCTCCTGGGCCTTGCGCAACAGCGGGAAGCCCATCCGCTCCCGCTGCTCCACGTAGCGCTCGGCCACCTGCCGCGCCAGGTGCCGCACGCGGGCGATGTACTTGGTCCGCTCGGTCACGCTGATGGCGCCCCGGGCGTCTAACAGGTTAAAGACGTGGGAGCACTTGAGCACCTGATCGTAGGCGGGCAGCACCAGGCCTTCGGCCACCAGCCTCCCTGCCTCCCGCTCATGGGAATCGAACAGCTGGAAGAGGAGGCTTGTGTCCGCGGCTTCGAAGTTGTAGCGGGACTGCTCCACCTCGTTTTGGTGATAGACGTCGCCGTAGGTGACGCCGTCGACCCAGACGATGTCGAAGACGTTGTCCACGCCCTGCAGGTACATGGCCAGGCGCTCAAGCCCGTAGGTGATCTCGACGCTGATGGGTTTGAGGTCGATGCCGCCGCACTGCTGGAAATACGTGAACTGGGTGATCTCCATCCCGTCCAGCCATACTTCCCAGCCCAGGCCCCAGGCGCCCAAGGTCGGCGACTCCCAGTCATCCTCCACGAAGCGCACGTCGTGGCGGTCCGGATCGATGCCGATGGCCCGCAAGCTGTTGAGGTAAATGTCCTGGATGTCCTCAGGCGAGGGCTTCATGATGACCTGGTACTGGTAGTAGTGCTGCAGCCGGTTGGGATTCTCGCCGTACCGCCCGTCGGTGGGCCGGCGCGACGGCTGCACGTAGGCGGTGTTCCACGGCTCCGGGCCCAGCACCCGGAGGAACGTGGCCGGGTGCATGGTTCCTGCTCCGACTTCGATGTCATAAGGCTGGAGGATAACGCAGCCCTGCCGGGCCCAGTAGTTCTCCAGCGCAAAGATCATCTCTTGAAAGTTCACGCCCGAACCTCCCGCGCACCCACCGATGGGCGGGTGCCGCATCCCCGCGCCCCGCGGGTACTACGAAACTTCTAGCAGATAGCCTTGCCACTGTCAATGTTTTCCGTTTTTCCGGCCCGCCCGCAAGGCAAGGAGAAACTCCAACGCGTGCAGAGGTTGCCCGATGCGGGCAACGCAAAACCGGGGCAGCACCGCCTCCAGCGCCGCCAAGGCATCGTCCGATGGGCGCACCACCTGCAGGCGCCCGGGTTCGGCCCGCTCGAGGTAGCGCAGCACGTGTACGGCCTCGTCCCCGATGTGGGTCGCTGCCGCGTCCGCCGGCAGGCACCGCTCGCACACCAGGCCCCCGAGCTCGACGCCGAAATACGGGGCGCGCGGCGCACCGCAGCGGGTGCAGCCGGACAACTGGGGCCGGTAGCCCAGCTCACCCAAGAGGCGCAGCTCGAAGTAGCGCATCACGAGGGGCAACTCCTCACTCTCGGCCAAAAGCCCCAGCACCGCCACAAGCAGCGGAAACAGCCCTTCATGCCGGTCGCCCGGCTCGGTCGAGCGGTCCACGAGCTCGGCGGCGTAGGCGGCATAGGCCATCCGGTCGAGGTCTTCCCGCAGAGGCCGAAACGACTGCAAGATCTCGCCTTGGCTGACCGTGTCCAAGTTCTTACCTTCAAAGAACAAGTAGCGGCCGTAGGTAAACAGCTGGGTCGGACCTAACAGCCGGCTGCGGGGACGCCGCGCGCCTTTGGCCACCGCCTCCACCTTGCCGCGGGTATGCGTGAAGAACGTCACAATCTTGTCCGCTTCGCCGAGGCTCCGCGTGCGGAGCACGACGCCTTCGGCCTTGTACAGACCCACCCGGCTGCCTCCCTTGCGGTCGGCGCCCGACCGCCGCCCGCACTGCCCGGCCGCCGCCGTTGTCGGCAGTCAACCGCTGCGTCCGGCGCCAGACCGCCTCCCTCAGCGCCTGAATAAGGAGAACAGCAGCGTCAGGAGCAGGCTGATCAAAAGCGACGTGGCCAGAGGGAAGTAAAAGGTGAAGTTGCCCCGGCGGATCAGGATGTCCCCGGGCAGCCGCGGGATCCCCGGCAGCCGTTCCAGCACCACGAAGGCAAGCCCGACAGCGGCCAGCATCAGGCCCAGGAAGATCAGCGTTCTCCCCAGACCGCCGAACTCCACCCTCTACGCCTCCTCGTCGAAAAGCCCCCGCTGGGCCGCGCCCGCCCGCGGGCGCCCCAGGTGTTGGTAGGCCAAGGCGGTGGCCCGCCGCCCCCGGGGCGTGCGCTCAAGATACCCGAGCTGCATCAAGTACGGCTCGTACACGTCCTCAATCGTTTCCACTTCTTCGCCGGTGGCCGCCGCCAGCGTCTCCACGCCTACGGGGCCGCCGTCAAACTTCTCGATGATGGTCAAAAGCAGCGTTCGGTCCGTCCGGTCCAGGCCCAGGTCGTCCACGTCCAGCAGGCCTAAGGCCTCACGGGCCACCTCACCCGTGATAACGCCGTCCGCCCGCACCTGCGCGTAGTCCCTTACCCGCTTTAACAGGCGGTTGGCGATGCGCGGCGTACCCCGGGCCCGGCGGGCGATCTCCGCCGCCCCGTCCGGCAAGAGCTTGACCCCCAGCACCTCGGCCGCCCGCTGTACGATGGCCATCAGCTCCGCTTGGGTGTAAAACTCCAGCCGGAACAGAACGCCAAACCTGTCCCGCAGGGGCGACGTCAGCATGCCGGCCCGCGTCGTCGCACCGATCAGGGTGAACGGCGGCAGCTCAAGCCTGAGCGATCGGGCGCTGGGACCCTTGCCGATGACGATGTCCACCGCGAAATCCTCCATCGCCGGGTAGAGCACTTCCTCCACCGTGCGGTTGAGGCGGTGGATCTCGTCAATGAATAAGACGTCCCGCGGCTCCAGATTGGTCAAGATGGCCACCAGGTCCCCCTGGCGCTCAATGGCCGGGCCTGAGGTCATGCGAAAGCCTACGCCCAGCTCATTGGCGATCACGCCCGCCAGCGTCGTCTTGCCCAGTCCCGGCGGCCCGTACAAGAGCACATGGTCAAGGGCTTCGCCCCGCTCCTTGGCCGCCTGGATGTAGATCGCCAGGTTCTGCTTGATCTGTTCCTGGCCGATATAGGCCGACAGCCGCCGGGGCCTGAGGCCCGCCTCGATCTCCGCGTCCTCCGCCCGGTGACGGGCGCTGACGATGCGTTCCTCCTGCGCGCTCACCAGGTTCCCCTCTCTACCCGGCCAAATGCCGCAGCGCCATCCGCACCAACTGCGCGGTGTCGGCCCGCTGGCCGTTCAGTTCCCGCTGGGCCGCCGCCAAGGCCTGCGCGGCTTCGCCTTGCGTGTAGCCGAGACTGACCAGGGCCGCCAAGGCGTCCGCCGCCGTTGTATCCCCGGGAACCGGCAGGCCACCGGGCAAACCAGTGCGGCTTAACCGTCCCTTGAGCTCGAGGATCATGCGCTGCGCGGTCTTGCGGCCGATGCCCGGGATGCGCATCAGCGTCGCCACGTCTTCGTCCAGCACCGCCCGGCGCAGCTGCTCGGGCGACAGCGCCGAGAGCGCCGTCAACGCGAGGCGCGGCCCGACGCCCGAGACCGAAATCAGCTCTTCAAACAGGCGCAGTTCCTCTTCGGCGAGAAACCCAAACAGGGCCAGCGCGTCCTCGCGCACATGGGTATGCACGTGGAGCTCGACGTCGGCGCCGATCCCAGGCAGGCGCGACAGCACGCCCGTGGGCACAAATACCCGGTAGCCGACGCCGCCCACGTCGATGATCAGCCAGTCGGCGCCCCGCTGCCAGAGCCGGCCCCGCAGCATCCCGATCATCCGGGCACCTCCCGGTCGGCGGCCGCCTGCCAGCGGCGCCGGGTCGAAAGCGTCTGCAGACACGTCAGCGCCACGGCCAAGGCGTCAGCCACGTCGTCCGGGCGGGGAATCGCGTCCAGGCCCAGCAGCGCCTGGATCATGTACCCAACCTGCCGCTTGTCGGCACGGCCCTGGCCCGTAACCGCCAGCTTGACCTCTAGGGGCGTGAATTCATGCACCGGGATGCCGGCCTGGGCCGCGGCTAGAAGCACCACGCCCCGGGCTTGGCCGACGGCCAGGGCGCTGCGGGTGTTCTTGTTAAAAAAGACCTGCTCTACGGCGAGCACGTCCGGCGACCACGCCTCGATCAGATCCCTCACCTGTGCGTGGATCTTGACAAGGCGCTCCGCTTCCTCCATCCCGGGCGGCGTGCGGATCGCCCCGTAGTCCAGCGCCCGCGGCTTCAGGCCGCCCTCGACGATGCCGAAACCCGCCACCGCGGTCCCCGGATCGATGCCCAGGATTTTCACCGGAACGCCCTCCCAGAGCTTTCCTCGTTCCGGTTTCGCTAACCGTTCCGGCCGTTCCTGCCGAACGTCACGGCCCCATGAGGCCCTCGAGGATGTGGAACAACTCCGTGCCGTCGTCAAATGGGATGCCGGCTTCAAGCTCCCGCACCTGAAACGACGGCAGCTCCTCGGCGCCGATGGGCTTTTTCTCTACCAACTTGTGGCATCCGTCGGGTGTCCCCGCAAACACCGCCACCTTGCCCTCATGCAGGCCCACAAACCCGCCCTCCCCCGGCGAGCACGGCGGCTCGTCGGCCACCTCTACGGCGTCGTTGGGCTGGGCCGGAACCGGGTCCAGCGTGGCCTGGGCCGCAAGGAAGCCCGCGGCAAAGGACACGCTGGCCGCCAGCATAAGCCACCACCGGGCCTTGCGGGTCATGGCTGATCCCCCCGTCGCGAACATAGGCTCTCTTTCTACCCTTTCCCGCGCGAGGAGGATTTAGCCAGCCGCGTCCTGGACGACGCCGGGTCCCGCGGCCGGGAATGGAGAACGGTCGGGCAAAGCGGGGGACGCTAGACCTCGAGGGCCTGCAGCACTTCGTCCGGCACGTCGAAGTTGGCGTACACTTCCTGCACGTCGTCGTGGTCTTCGAGGGCATCCAGCAGCTTCATGAGGCGGGCTGCGTCTTCGCCGGCCACCGGGACGGACGTCTTGGGGACCATCGTCAAGCCCGCGGAGGCGATGGTGTAGCCCGCCTGGGCCAAGTAGTCTTTGACCTGCTCGAGGACCTCAGGGTCCGCGTGCACCTCAAACTGTTCGTCGTTGCTTTTGACATCGTCGGCCCCGGCTTCGGCGGCGGCCAAGAGCAGCGCGTCCTCATCCTTGACGCTGCTGCGGTCGATGGTGATGAGCCCTCGCCGCTCGAACATCCACGCCACGCAGCCGGTCTCGCCCAGGTTGCCGCCGTAGCGGGAAAACAGGTGCCGCACCTCGCTGGCCGTCCGGTTGCGGTTGTCCGTCATGATCTCAAGCATAATCGCAACGCCGCCGGGACCGTAGCCTTCGTAGATGAGCTCTTCGTAATGGGCCCCCTCGAGCTCTCCGGTGCCCCGCTTGATGGCGCGCTCGATGTTTTCCATGGGCATGTTGACGGCCCGCGCCTTTTCAATGGCTAGCCGCAGCCGGCCGTTGGCAGCCGGGTCAGGCCCGCCCTCGCGCGCCGCGACCGTGATCTGCCGCGACAGCTTGGTGAACATCTTGCCGCGGCGAGCGTCTTCCTTCTCCTTCTTGTGCTTGATGTTAGCCCATTTGGAATGCCCGGCCATGGACGATCACCTCACCGTCAAAAAATCGTACCATGACGCGGCTTTTGCTGCCAAGGGGACGTCAATCGCGCCGAAACGGCGAAAGACGGGCCGCCTGGCGGATCTTTCGGGAAAGGAAAAGGTAAAGCCCCGCCACCATCAAAACGGCCACCACGGGTGGAGCCAAGCCGGACAGAAGCAGGTAGTTGTAGGCCCCATGCAGTACCGCCGCCAGGCCGATACCGTAGAAGATCGCCGGCGCAGGCCGGGGCGCGTACAGCCGGCCCCAGCCAAGATAAAATCCCATGACGCCGGAGAAGCACGCGTGCGCGAGTGAAGCTACCAGGGCCCGCGCTGGCGCGACATAGAGGCCGAAGACAGACGTGTAGACCACGTTCTCGACGGTGGCGAAACCAAGGGCGGCGGCGACCGCGTAAACGATCCCGTCCATCACTTCGTTAAAGTGGCGGGAGTGCCAGGCCGCGAGGTATGTGGCCGCAAACTTGGCCAACTCCTCGCCGAGCCCCACCACGCCGAAGACCACAAGCAGCTGCGCCGCGGCCGAGGACGGCGCGACTAGGAAGCGCTGGAAGGGCAGCTCCAGTGCGATAGCCGGCACGATGGCCAAAGCCCCGTACGCAAACGCCCGGAGAACCAGCCACGGCGGCTCCGCTTCGAACCTGTCGCGCCGGTAGAAAAAGAGGAGCCAGAGAAGCCCCGGGATAAGCGTTGCGACAATGATCGCCAGCAGTTCCGTGGCGCGTCCCTCCCGCCGCCGGCCCGCCCGGCGCCGGCAAGAGCGGGCCCGAGGCAGCGGCGCGAGTGCAAGCCAGCCGGCGGCCGTCTGGCTGCTTGCCTAGCATGCCCTAAGAAAAGCGCCCAGCGAAACGCTGGGCGCCACAAAAGTTTCCCGGCGCGGACCTACTCTCCCACCCGGTTGCCCGGGCAGTACCATCGGCGCTGGAGGGCTTAACGGCCGTGTTCGGAATGGGAACGGGTGTTTCCCCTCCGCTATACGCACCGGAAAACGGTGTAAAGTTGTGGGGGTGATGGTTGCACCCTGACAACTGCACAAGGCTAAGTGTTGAGGTTTAAGCGAGGTCAAGCCCTCGACCGATTAGTACCGGTAAGCTGAGGGCATTGCTGCCCTTACACCTCCGGCCTATCGACCTCGTCATCTACGAGGGGTCTTACCCGGTTGACCGGTGGGAGATCTGGTCTTGGGGGGGGCTTCGCGCTTAGATGCTTTCAGCGCTTATCCCGGCCGCACTTGGCTATCCAGCCGTGCCCCTGGCGGGACAACTGGTACACCAGCGGTGCGTCCATCCCGGTCCTCTCGTACTAGGGACGGCTCCCCTCAAATCTCCTGCGCCCGCGGCAGATAGGGACCGAACTGTCTCACGACGTTCTGAACCCAGCTCGCGTA
>DATCLD010000140.1:0-1623 GCA_036564115.1 Limnochordales bacterium | reverse complement strand
GCACTCGGCCAGCCGGCGCTGGGCGGACGCGCGGGCAGCGGGATCGCTTGCGGCCGGGGTTTCACCGGTGTACTCAAGGGCGTCGACGGGAAAGCGACTGGGGATGTCGCGCCGGAACAGCCACAGGAACAGGAGCAAGTTCACCGCGATCGCGGCCAGGGCCGGCAAGGCCATGTCGGCGGCGAAACCCCAGAACGGGATGTGGAACCGGTTCCAGACGATGAGGTTGGTCAAGTTGCTGACGGGCAGGAGCAATGACGCGGTGTTGGCGACATACGTGGTCGCCAGGACAAACGGCAAGGGCGGCAGCCCCAGCGCCTGCACGAGGCTGTAGACGATCGGGGCGAGGATGACCGCCGTCGTGTCCAGGGAAAACCAGACCGTGACCACGACGCCGACGGCGTACAGCCCCACAAAGAGCCGTCGGCCGCTGCCGGCGCTCAGGCGCGCCGTGTGCCGCGCCAGCCACACAAAGACCCCCGCCCGGTCCGCCGCGTAGCCTACCACCAGCATGCCGGCGAGAAACACGAGGACGGGCGCGGTTTCCACGGCCAGATCGCGGACGTCGCCGCCGTCCACGGCGCCGGCCAAGAGCATGGCGATGGCCCCCGCAGCCGCAAACCACGCCTCGCGGATACCCCGCGGCCGCCACAAGATGAGGACGAGCGTTGCAATGAAGATGAACAGGGGGATGACCAGGGCAGGTGCGCCTCCGTATCCGCGACTACTGTAGCAGGGTCAAAACCCACGTGCAAGGGGGGAGTACTGGCCGGGTCGGGTGTGCCGGCGCTCCTTCGTCAAGGTATGCCGGCGCTCCTGCGGCAACCCCCACGCCAAGGGGCGCCAAAGGCCTGTGAAATGTGTGCGAGATTACAAAAGGGCGTTCAGGAAGGAGTTGGCATGCGTTGTATGGAATCATCGCTCAATGGCGACCGGCACGGCGGAACCCTGCCAGGGGTCGGGTCCACCCAGAATTCCGACTGGTACGGGTAATTTATCGAAACGAGGTGAGGCGGTTGCGCACGGTTCGCTGGACTTTCCTTATTGTTCTCATCTTGGGCATCACGCTTCTTTTCGGCACGCTCGTATCGGCGCAGGTGCGCCAGTTGAGCGTCGTCACCGGCGGGACAGGCGGCGTATACTACGTCCTGGGCGGCGGCCTGGCGGAACTTTTGACCCGGCGCGTCCCCAACGTCAACGCCGTGGCGGAAGTGACGTCCGCGTCGGTGGACAACTTGTTCCTGCTGGATGCCGGCGATGCCGACATCGCGTTCACACTGTCGGACACGGCTTACCTGGCCGTGCGGGGCGAAGGGCCCTTCGCCGCCAGCGGTCCGCTCAACATTCGTACGCTGGTGGCCATCTATCCGAACTTTAACCACCTGGTGACGACCGCCGGTTCCGGGATCAACAGCGTGCTGGACCTGCGGGGCAAGCGGGTGTCCACCGGGTCGCCCGGCAGCGGCACTGAGGTGACGGCCTTGCGCATCCTGCGCGCCTACGGGCTGGATCCCGACCGGGACATCCGCCGGGAGCTGTTGGGCGCCGCCGAGTCCGCTGACGCGCTGCGGGACGGCCGCATCGACGCCTTCTTCTGGTCCGGCGGGTATCCGACGGGTGCCG
>DATCLD010000139.1:0-15411 GCA_036564115.1 Limnochordales bacterium | reverse complement strand
CCGGTCACCTCGCCGGTGGTCGTCTCCATGACGGAGTCGTCCGCCGTGCGCCTGGCCAATGTCGTCAGCGTGGAAGAAGGCACGGCCCCCCAGGCCATCCGGCGCATCGACGGCATGCGGGCCCTCGAGGTGCAGGTGCGTGCGGCCGGGGGCGACCTGGGTGCCGCCTTGGCCGCGGTCGACGGCGCCATCTCCTCCTTGGAACTGCCCGCGGGCTATGAGATCCGCACGGCGGGCATCCGCCAGTTGATCAACGACTCCGTCGCCGACATGAGCCGGGTGCTCCTGTGGTCACTGGTCCTGGCCTACGTGGTGATGGCGGCCCAATTTGAGTCGTGGCGCCACCCCCTCATCATCATAGTGACCGTTCCCCTCGCAGGGATCGGGGCGATCTGGGCCCTCTGGATCACCGGCCAGAAGCTCGGGGTCGCTTCCCTGATCGGTCTCATCATGTTGGGGGGAATCGCCGTCAACAACGGCATCGTCCTCGTCGATCGCTTCTTGCAGCTGCGCCGCCAGGGGTCGGACGCCCATGCCGCCACGGTGGAGGCGGCTGCCAGCCGCCTGCGTCCCGTGCTGATGACGGCGCTGACCACCATCGCCGGCATGCTCCCCATGGCGGTCACCCGCGGGGAAGGCACCGAGTTCCAGGTGCCGCTCGCGGTGGGCGTCATCGGCGGGCTGCTGACGGCCACGGTGCTCACGCTGTTCGTTGTGCCTGCCCTGTGCCTCCTAGGCGAGCGCCGGGCGCGGGACAGCCGCAGCTCGGCGGGCACAACGGCCGTTGTGTCCATACTTGTTGCCATATCCTTGTTGCTCGGGGCGTCCCCCGTCCGGGCGCAAGCCCCCACCTCCGGCCTGCGCTGGGTCGCGGGCGTCGGATACGAGGACGCAAGCCAGGCGCCGCTTTACCTCCTGGGGGCCGGCTGGGAAACCCGGCGGGGCGACTGGCGGTGGCAACTGGCGCTTGAGGCCACTGCCGACGCCGGTGGCGACCCGCGCCTCGTCGGCCTGGATGCTGGAGCAGAGTGGTTTCAGCCCGTGTCCTTCTTCGGGTACTACGAGCTCAACGGCCGGCTCACGCTTCGCACGGATGGGACGGGCCCCATCCACTCCGCCTTTGCCCTGCGGGTCGACGGCGTACTGGGTAACGTGACGGGCACTGTCCTCTTGGACGCGGTTACACCCGGCTTTCCCCTGTTGCCTTGGGACCCGCCGCGCCTGGTGGAGCTGGCGGCGGATGGGCACGGGCGCTGGCACGTGCAGGCCGAGCTGCGCCAGCAACCCAACATGGAACTCAACCTGGTGCGCGAGTTTCAGTGGGCCCGCAAGCGCGTGCCGGAGGGGGATCCGGGCGCGGCCATCATCGCGTGCGGTGCGGAGGTTCGTGCCGGCCCCGGGTGGCTTTTAGGCAAGTTGGGTATCCGCTGGAACGGCGATGGCTGGCAGCCCGTCTTCGGCGCGGGCTACCGCTTCCGCCCAGGTCCCTACTCGCAACTGGTCATCGCCGCCGTCACCGCCACCGCGCTTACCGATCGCCCGGGTCTGTCGGTCAGCTACGAGCTGCTCACGGACGCGCAGGCCCTGACCGGCGGCCTGGACGTGGCGGTCGCCGACGGGCGGCTGCTTCCCGCGATCTTTGTCCAGGGGGAGCCCCACTCGGGCGGGTGGCGGTGGCAGTTTCGCCTCGGTTCCCCGCAAGCTGCCTCCCCCCTCGCTCTCGGCCTCACCATCGCCTTCTAACCTTTCCGTACCGTGGCGTTACCAGGCGTGTGCGTCTCACCGTAGGCGCGGCTTTCGTTTTCTCGCGATTCCCGCGTGGGTATCTTGCCGTCCCTGCTTAATACAATGTGACCGGCGTTAAGACGCACGCTGGCCCGGGGTCGGGCGGCAGGATCCACTCAAGCAGAACCGAAATCCGGGTGCGAGCACGACCCGGCCGGGCGACCTGCCCACCGGACGCCGCCGGGCAAAAACACGAGGAGGTATGCTGATGAAGCGAGCTGTACTGGTGGCGTTGGTCGTGGCCCTCGGGGCCACAGCGTTTACCGCCCTTCCCGCCGCGGCCCAGTCGGGATGGATTGCCGCCGGGCTGGGCGTCGTCGCTGGCAAAGCGTCCCACGGCTGGGCGTACGGCGAGGTCCAAGTGCAAGACGACTTCGCCCTCGCGGCCGAGTACGTTAGCCCCGCTTTCTCCCTCATCGGCCGGTTTGGCGGCGCAAGGGGCCCTTACGGCCAAGTGGGCTTTGGGGACGGGAAACTGGCCTCTTGGGAGCTGGGCCTGTGGGCCCGTACCGGCTTGGCCGGCACCGTTTCCGCGGCCGGTTGGATCGGACTGCAGGGCTCCTTCAACAGCGGGAGCAGCGTCCTGGTCGCTGTCCAGGGCGAGGTGTACTTCCCCATCTCCGGCCGGCTGCTGGCGGTCATGGGCGCCGAAACTGCCCTCGGCAGCGCCACCACCGTCCCGGTGCGAGCCTACCTCGGCTTGGGCACACAGTTCTAAACGCTGGGGCACGGCCGGTGGGCCGTGCCCCGAGCGCGTCAGCATGAACGGCGGCGAGACGGGAAAAGCTGTAGCCTAAGGACTATGCCTATGAACTGTGCCTAAGGACCGCGCCTAGGGACTGTACCTACGGACTGTACCTAGGGACTGTACCTAGGGACTGTGCCTAGGGACTGTAGCCTGAGAACTGGTACCTCAGGAAGGACCAATCCAGCCGAAGCCGCCGCGCCGGCAACTGGAGGGAATCCCCCGTGGAGCTGCTCGGTCGCAGCATTCTCGGCTACTTTGCCCATCGCGAGCAGGCGGAGCAGGCCAAGGCCCACTTGCGCCGGGCGGGATTTGACACGGTGCAGGTTGACCGGCTTGACTCCGGTCAGGCCGGGGCGGACACCCTGCACAATCCGCTGACGGGGCGCGTCGCAAGCCTCGCGGACCTTACCGGCGTCGCCGACGAGGGCGGACCCCTTTTGGCCGCCTCGCCGGACGCCTCGGGCCTCGCCCACGAAGTGGACGAAACCCTCTTGGGCCACAAACCGACCTGGATCGTCACCGTGGTCACGACCGAGGACCACGTGAACCGCGCGGTTCAGATCCTCGAAGAAGCCGGCGGGGTCGTCTGATACGGCACGCCGGTTTCGCCGCGCACGACGTCCTCCCTGTAACCCGACAGCACCGCGATACCCGCTAGGACGAACAGGGCGGCCAGCGGCCCGAGGAAGACGAGGCCCAGCGCCCGCTCACCCGTGTACCCGAAAGTTTCCAGCAGCCATGTGGTGCCGTAGGAGGACAGCCCCATGGCGGTCTTGACCAGGAAACCCTGGACGCCGAAGAACATGGCCTCCCGGCGCATGCCGTGCAGCCGTTCGTCGTAGTCGGCGATCTCGGCGACCATCGCGTTGGGCAGCACAAACAGGCCGGCCACCCCGACGCCGGCGACGGCAAACACGATAAGCCCCTGTCCAAAGGCACCGACCGGCCCCGGCCAGCGTCCTACCAGCCCCCACAAAAGCAACGCGGCCGCCAATGCCACCATGGATACCTGCATCGTCCACTTCAAGCCCCGCCGGTTGGACAGGCGGCCCATGAACGGAAAGCACAGTACAGCCACGACAAACGTGAGCGCTAGCGCCACCGACGCGTCGGCCTCGCTGCCCCCCATCATGACCGTGACGAAGTAAGGTGCCCCCACGACGACGGCGTTGAGACCGATCCAAAAAAGCACGTGACTCAACACGTAGTGCACGTATGGGCCATTGCGCAGCGTCAACAGGGCCGATTCCACGACGCCAAGGGAGGGCGGCTGGCTGCTGCTGCTGGGCGCTTCGGGCACGCCCAAGGCCGTAATGAGAAAGGTCAGCAGGGACAGCGCCGCCAGCGCCAAGCCCATGCCGCCGAACCCGAACTGCTCAATGAGAAACCCCGATCCGACCATGGCGACGGCGAGCCCGAGGATCTGAAAGACCGCCTGCCACGTGGCCAGCCCAACCCGTTCGGCCCGGGTGCGGCCCAGCTCAGGCAACAGGGCCAGGTACGGTGCGGTGTAGACGGTAAAGAAGAGCAGGAACAGGGAAACCATGACCGCCAGATACACGGCCAGCGCCGTGGTGCTCAGCGCCATGGGCGGCCACCACAACAGCGCAAAGGTGACGGCCAGGGGCAAGGCGCCCAACAGCATAAAAGGCCGCCGCCTCCCCAGCCGGCTCCGGGTGGCGTCGCTCCAGGCGGCCACCAGAGGATCCGAAACGGCGTCCACGGCGCGGCCGACCAGCATCGCCGCGCCAACCCAGGCGATGGGCAACAGCGACGGCAAACCCGCCTCTGCCGGCGGCGCATAAAAATACGCCAGCCACACGAGCACCGTCTGGGTCACGATGGCGATGCCCGCGTAGCCGGCGCCGTAGCGCAGGCTCAGTCCCAGCGAAACCGGACGGTCCATCGGCTCCCCTCCCCACCCATACCGTGTGCCTCGCCTGGCACGACTCGCCTCTTGCTTGGCACTATTTCCCGGCTGGGGACGGGGTTCCTGCCTTTCAACCCCCGAGCAGCGCGCGCTGGTCCATGAGCAACCGCCGCCAGACGGACTCCGGCTGCTCACCCGTTATGCGCAGCCGCTCCCGTCCGCCCTCAAAGCGGACGACGGTGGGCGTCGCCCGGATGTCGTACTGCTGCCACAGGGAGGTATACTGGTTCACATCCAGCACGTAAATCGGAACCTCAAGCTCTTGGCTCAGCCGCTCCAGGACCGGAGCGGTACGGCGGCAGAACGGTCAGGTAGGAGAATGGAAGTAGACGAGAACCGGCTCACCGCTCTGGATGAGCCGGCTCACCTCGCCGGGGTTTGTGTGCCGGTAGTAGCCCTCGGCCGGGTCCTGGCTGCCAAATACGAAAAAGAGAACCGCAGCCAGCAACACCAAGGCCGCACCGGCGCCGATGATCCACGTCCGGCGCGTCGTCGCGGCGCGGGCGCTCTGTTTTGGCCCTTTCGCCTTGTTGCCCTTGGTGGCCATCCCGGTTCTCCTCTAATCCCACAGCGCCGCAGCGGGGTGTGGCCACACGGCGGGCCCAGGGGCGTACACCGCGCCGCACGGGCCCAGCCGGAGGTCCTTACCGCTTGGAGAACTGCGGCGCCTTGCGGGCCTTCTTGAGGCCGTACTTGCGGCGCTCCTTCATCCGGGGGTCGCGGGTGAGCAGACCCGCCTGCTTGAGAGGCCGGCGGTACTCCTCGTTGACCAGCAAAAGAGCGCGGGCGATGCCATGGCGCAACGAGCCCGCCTGTCCTGTAATACCGCCGCCCGTAACGTTGGCAAACACGTCGAACTGGCCTTCCGTCCCAGTGACGCGGAAAGGCTCCCGGATCAGCGTCTCCAGCACAGGCCGGCTGAAATAGTCCGTGAGTTCGCGGCCATTGACGACGATGCGACCGCTGCCGGGCACAAGGCGGACCCGCGCCACTGACGTCTTGCGCCGGCCCGTGGCCATGTACTCGGAGAAATCAGTGCTGGGTGCCGGTCGGGACAACCTGGGCACCTCCTTTCCGCATGCGCCCCACCAGGTCTGGGCGCTGGCTGTACGACTCCTGGTTAAACGTTGCCCGCATCAGCCGACAGACAGGGGAAACTGTTCAGGTTGCTGGGCGGCGTGGGGATGATCCGGCCCCGCGTACACCTTGAGCTTGGCAAACATCTTGCGGCCCAGCCGGTTGTGCGGCAACATCCCCCAGACCGCCTGCTTGACCAGGCGCGTGGCGTCCCGCTGGTGCAGCTGCCGGGCCGTAAACGTGCGCAAGCCGCCAGGGCGGTGGGACCGCTGGAAGTAATACATCTTCTCGTCCCACTTCTTGCCCGTCAAGCGCACCTGATCCGCGTTGACGACGATGACGAAGTCGCCCGTATCAACGTGGGGCGTGTACTGCGGCTTGTGCTTGCCCCGCAGCACCGTCGCCACCTGGGTGGCCAAGCGGCCCAAGGTCTTGCCCTTGGCGTCGATGACGTACCACTTGCGCTCCACACTGCCCGGCTTCGCCATGAAGGTCCGATTCATAGGCTTGAGCTCCTTCCTGGCAGCGAACCCTTTCCTTCCCGGAAAGAGCCGCGGCCAAACTCGATATTAATACAGGGCTTTTCCCGTGTCAACCGTATTCCACGCGCACCAGGCACAGCCCGTGGGCCGGCGCCGTGGGACCCGCCGCTTCTCGCCGCCTCCCGGCCAGCACCTCTGCCACCCACTCCGGCGGGCGCCGCCCCTGTCCCACCAGCAGCAGCGTGCCCGCGATATTGCGCACCATGTGGTAGAGAAACCCGTCGGCCCGCGCCACGATGCGCACGCACCTGGGCTCCTGCGGGCAGCGCTCGACCACCAGCTCCATCAGATGACGCACCGTAGACTTGACCGGGGTGCTGCCTGCGGCCCGGAAGGCGGCGAAATCGTGCCGCCCGACCAGCACGGCCCCCGCCCGGGCCATGGCGTCTACGTCCAACGGCGGCGGCACGTGCAAGGCCCAACGGCCCCAGAAGGGCGACGGGAAGCGTCCGTTCCAGATCGTGTACTGGTACACCTTGGCGATCGCGTCTCGCCGGGGATGAAACCCTTCCGGCGCCTCAGCGGCATCCTGGACCACCACGGAAGGCGGCAGGCGGCTGTTGAGAGCGTAGGGCCACCGCTCCACAGGGATCCGGCTGCCCGTGCGGAAAGCGATCACCTGCCCCGCGGCGTGGACGCCGGCGTCGGTGCGTCCAGCGCCCAGGACCCGCACCTTTTCTCCCGTCAGGGAGGCGATCGCGTCCTCGAGCACCCCCTGGACGGTGGGCCCGCCAGCCTGGCGCTGGAAGCCCAAAAAGTCAGTGCCGTCATAGGCTACGACGCAGCGGATGTTTCTCACCGGAACCGCCATCCCACTACTGCAAAGAGCGCAAGCGAACCCACCAGTACCGCCCAGTCCGCCGTCCCCAACCGCCTCGTCCGCCAGCGGCTGCGTCCCGCGGATCCTCGCCAGCAACGGGATTCCAAGGCCAGGGCGAGGGCGTCGGCCCGGCGGAACGCGCTCACAAACAGCGGCACCAGCACCGGAACAAGCGACCGGGCGCGGCGGATGGGCCCACCGGTTTCGAAGTCCGCACCGCGCGCCTTTTGGGCCTTCATGAGCCGGTCAAGCTCGCCGGCGAGGGTCGGGATGAAACGCAGGGCGATGCTCATCATGAGCGCGACATCCTGGGCGGGCACGCCGACACGTCGCCCGGGGGCCAGCAGCCATTCCAACGCATCGGTCATCGCGACGGGCGAGGTGGTCAAGGTCACAAGCGACACCCCCGCCGCCAGCAACACGAGCCGCGCCGCCAGCCGTCCGGCCGTCTCCAGCCCCTCGGCGGTGACCTGGACCGGGCCTAAGCCCCCCACCGGCGTTCCCGGGGTCAGCAGCGCGTGAAACACGACGGTTAAGGCCACAAGCCACACGATCGGCCGCACGCTCCGGGCCACAAACGCAACGGGCAGCCCGCTTAGCGCCGTCGCCGCCGCCACGTAGGCCGCCAGCACGCCGTAGCCCTGCCACTCGTGCACCACAAACAGCACGACCGAAAACGCAATGCCCAACAGGAGCTTGACCCGGGCCTCCGTCCGGTGCACGGGAGAGGCGCCGGGGACGTACTGGCCCAGCGTCACGTCCTTAAACGCCATGTCCGGCGCCCCCCGCTGCCCGGCTCCGGGCGGCGGCGGCGACGGCCGCCACCACGTCCGCCGTCCGCACCACGTCGAGGGGCAATTGCCATCCCCGGCGGTTAAGCTCGTCCACCAGCTGAACCGCCACCGGCACCTCGAGCCCTAGGGCCGTGAGCGCCGCCCGCCGTCCTGCTCCCAGCACCTGGGGTGTCGGCCCGGCTGCGGCTACGCGGCCTTGGGCCAGCACGACCACCTGCTGGGCCAACTCGGCCACGTCCTCAATATGGTGCGTGACCAGAACAACCGCCACTGCCTTTTCCCGGTTCAGGCGCAGCAAGAGCCCCAACAGCTCCCGGCGGCCGGCGGGGTCGAGGCCCGCGGTCGGCTCGTCCAGGATCAAGTAGCGGGGACGCATGGCCAAGACGCCGGCCAAGGCGACGCGCCGCTGCTCACCCCCGCTCAAGGTGAAGGGCGAGCGGTCCCGGAAGGCTTCCAAGTCGAGTCCAACCAGCGCCAGGGCTTCCCGCACCCGCTCCGCGACTTCCGCGGCCGGCAGGCCCAGGTTGCGGGGGCCAAAGGCTACGTCGGCAAACACCGTTTCAGCAAACAGCTGGTGCTCGGGGTACTGGAACACAAGTCCCACGCGCTGGCGAACGGCGAGGAGGCTCCGCCCTTGCGCGCCCACATCGGTGCCGTCCACCCACACCTTGCCCGGAGGCGGCAGGAGCAACCCGTTGAGGTGTTGGACTAGCGTCGACTTGCCGGCGCCCATCGGGCCCACCAGGCCGACAAACTCCCCGTCGCCGATGGTGAGGCTCACCCCGCGCAGGGCCGGGACGGCCCACGGCGTACCGGGATTGAACGTGTAGTGCAGATCCTTCACGACGATCGGCATAGGTGATCCGCCAGGTCCTCAACCCGCGGGCATACCAGCGGGACGTCGAGCCCGGCCTCCCTGAGCCTCTGGGCGATGAGCACCAGGGGCGGCACGTCCAGCCCAATCCGCTGCAGCAGCTTCTCGTCGGCCAGGAGCCCTTCAGGCGGCCCGTCAAACACGACCCGCCCCCTGGCCAGCGCGATCACTCGCCCTGCAGCCGCCGCCTCGTCCATGTGGTGGGTGATCATCACGACGGCGACGCGTTGCTCGGCCGCCAGCCTCTGGGCTGTGGCCAGCACCTGGCGGCGGCTGTGGGGATCCAGCATGGCGGTGGCTTCGTCCAAGATGACGGCGTCCGGCTCCATGGCCAGGACGCCGGCGATGGCCACAAGCTGCTTCTGGCCGCCCGAAAGGCTATGGATCGGCCGCTCCCGCAGCGTTTGCAAGCCGACAATGCGCAAGGCCCGCTCCACCCGGCGGCTGATCTCCTCCGGCGGCAAGCCCAGGTTTTCCGGGCCGAAGGCCACATCTTCCTCGACCGTGCCGGCCACCAGCTGGTTGTCGGGATCCTGCCACACGATGCCGACCCGGCGGCGTATCTCCCACAGGGCCCCGGGGTCCGCGGTCGACTTGCCGGCTACCCGCACCGCGCCCTCGGTGGGCAAGAGCAGCCCGTTAGACAAACGGGCCAACGTGGATTTGCCCGAACCGTTGGCCCCGACAAGGGCGACAAACTCGCCCTGGTGTATCGTGACGTCGACGCCGGCTACTGCCCGCACCCCGGTTTCGGGGTAGGTGTAGCCGGCGCCTGCAAACTCGATCAGCGGGTGGATTTGGCCTCACACCAATTCGATGATGGACATGGGCGCCGCATCGCCCTGGCGAGGGCCGATCTTCACGATGCGGGTGTACCCGCCCTGCCGCTCCGCATACCGGGGCGCGATCTCATCGAAGAGCTTCTTCACCGCGCTCTTGTCCATCAGAAACGCGGCCGCCTGCCGGCGGGCGTGCAGGTCGCCCCGCTTGCCCAGGGTGATCATCTTCTCGACCACCGGCCGCACGGCCCTGGCTTTGGCCTCGGTGGTGGTGATCCGGCCTTTGGCGATCACGGCGGTGGCCAGGTGGCGCAGGAGGGCGCGGCGGTGGCCGCTGGTGCGGCCCAACTTCTGCAGCTTCATGCCAGAGTCCCTCCTCTCACTCATCAGGCTGGCGCAGCGACAAGCCCAGCGCCGCCAGCTTTTCCTTGACTTCCTGCAGCGACTTCTTGCCCAGGTTGCGCACCTTGAGCATGTCGGCCTCCGTCTTGCGGACCAGCTCCTCCACGGTGTTGATCCCGGCCCGCTTGAGGCAGTTGTAGGAGCGCACCGACAGCTCCAGCTCGTCGATGCTCATGGACAGGATACGATCCTTGGGCCCCTCGTCCTTGCGCACCAGGATCTCGATGTCGTCGGCCGTATCCGTCAGGTTGACAAACAAGCGCAGGTGCTCGATGAGGATCTTGGCCGCCAGGCTCACGGCCTCCTCGGGCCGGACGCTGCCGTCGGTCCACACCTCAAGCACCAGCTGGTCGTAGTCGGTCACCTGGCCGACGCGGGTGTCGTGCACCTGGTAGTTGACCTTCTGCACCGGCGAAAAGATCGAGTCGACAGCGATGACGCCGATGGGCTGGTCGGGCTTCTTGTTGCGCTCGGCCGGCACCCAGCCGCGCCCCTTCTCCACGGTCATCTCCATGGAGATGCGGCCGCCCTTGTCCAGCGTGCAGATGTACAGGTCCGGGTTGAGGATCTCCACGTCGGACGGATGCTCAATGGCCGCCGCGGTTACCTCGCCCTCGCCCTCCACCTCCAGGCGCATGGTGACGGGGCCGTCCGAATGCAGCTTCAGCAGCAGCCGCTTCAGGTTCAAAATGATGTCGGTGGTGTCCTCCACCACGCCCGGGATGGTCGAAAACTCGTGCAGCACGCCGTCGATGCGTACTGACGTCACTGCCGCCCCGGGCAGCGACGACAGCAAAATCCGCCGCAGCGAGTTGCCCAACGTGATCCCGTAACCGCGCTCCAGCGGCTCGACCACAAACTTGCCGTACGTAGTGGTGGCCTCCACCGTCTCAATGCGCGGCTTCTCGATCTCCAGCATGGCTTCACCCTCCTTGCGGGTTCCCAAGCCCGCGGCGCCGTAGGCCAAACCCGCACTAGACGCGCCGGCGCTTGGGCGGCCGGCACCCGTTGTGGGGGATGGGCGTGACGTCCTTGATCAGGCTCACCTCGAGCCCTGCGGCCTGCAGCGACCGGATGGCCGCCTCCCGGCCGGCACCGGGACCCTTAACCCAGACCTCCACTTCCCGCATGCCGTGCTCCATGGCCGCCCGGGCTGCCGCCTCGGCCGCCTGGCCCGCGGCGTACGGCGTCCCCTTGCGGGAGCCCTTAAAGCCCGTGACCCCCGCGCTGGCCCAGGAGATCACGTTCCCCTGCTTGTCGGTGATGGTCACGATGGTGTTGTTGAACGTCGACTTAATATGGGCCACGCCGCTGGGAACATTCTTTCGTTCCCGCCGCCGCGGCCGTGCGCCCCGCTTAGGCTTCGCCAATGCCACCGCCTCCTCGTGCTCATGCCTCGCCGGGTCCCCTTATCGATCCGGCGGCCCTGCGTCAGCTCTTCTTCTTCTTGCCGCCGACCGTGCGCCGGGGACCCTTGCGGGTGCGCGCGTTGGTGCGCGTCCGCTGTCCTCGCACCGGCAGCCCCCGCCGGTGACGCAGCCCCCGGTAGCAGCCGATGTCGATCAGCCGCTTGATGTTGGTCTGCACTTCCCGCCGCAGGTCGCCTTCCACGGTGTAGTTCTTGTCGATGAACTCCCGCAGGCGGTTGATCTCTTCCTCGGTCAAGTCCCGCACCCGCGTGTCGGGATTGACGCCCGTTGCCTTGACGATCGTCTCCGCCCGGGTGCGCCCGATGCCGTAAATGTACGTCAGCGCAATGACAACCCGCTTGTCGCGGGGCAAGTCAACGCCAGCAATGCGTGCCACGAGCCCTCACCTCCTACCCCTGCTTCTGCTTGTGCTTGGGGTTTTCGCAGATTACCATCACACGCCCGTGACGGCGGATGATCTTGCACTTCTCGCAGATCTTCTTCACCGACGGCCGCACCTTCATTGGGCCTCGCCTCCTCACCGCTTGCGATACGTAATCCGCCCGCGCGTCAAATCGTAGGGGGACAGCTCCACGGTCACCCGGTCGCCGGGCAGGATGCGGATGAAGTGCATGCGCATCTTGCCCGAGATATGGCAGAGCACCTTGTGGCCGTTGTCCAGTTCGACCCGGAACATCGCGTTGGGCAACGGCTCAATGACGGTGCCTTCCATCTCAATGACGTCGTCTTTGCCCATCGGCTCAGCCCGCCTCCTCCAGCTTCGCCGCGACGGCCGCCAGAGCGGCCCGCACTTCCGCGTCCTTCACCGTCTCGCCCCGGGCCCACCGGGCTCCCAGCCCTTCCGCGACAACGGGGTGGGCCACCAGGTGCCGTGGGTTTTTTCGCTTGGGGCGGGCCATCGTCCGCTTTTCGCCATCGACGACCAGGACGAAGCCGTCCTCCAACACCCTGTATACCACATAAAGCTTGTCGCGGTCTCTGCCCGCCCGGGATGACACCACCCTGCCCGGTTCCAACCGCATGCTCGAACCCCTTCGCCAGGCCGCGCCGCCAGGGCTTAAAGCAGTGTCAGGATCTCCGCCTGCCCCGGCCGGACGGCGACGGTGTGTTCGAAGTGAGCCGACAGGCTCCCGTCGGCGGTCACCACCGTCCAGTTGTCTTCCAGGACCCTGACCCGCCAGTCGCCGGCGTTGACCATCGGCTCAATGGCCAGCGTCATGCCTTCCTTGAGCCGCACGCCCCTCCCCGGCGGTCCGTAGTTGGGGATCTGGGGCGCCTCGTGCATCTCCCGGCCGATGCCATGACCGACGAAGTCCCGCACCACCGAGAAACCGGCCGCCTCCACGTGCTGCTGGATCGCATGGCCGATGTCCGACAGGCGGCGGCCGACGACGGCCTGCTCGATCCCTTTATACAGCGCCTCTTCGGTGACGCGCATGAGCTTGTGCGCGAGCTCGGACACAGACCCTATGGCGTAGGTCCACGCCATGTCGCCGCAAAAGCCGTCGACAAAGGCACCGATATCCACCGCGATGATGTCGCCCTCATGCAGCACCCGGTTGCCCGGGATGCCGTGCACGACCTCATCGTTGACACTGGTACAGCAGCTGGCCGGGTAGCCCCGGTACCCCTTGAACGCCGGCCGCGCTCCCTGGCGCAGCAGGAATTCTTCCACCCAGGCGTCGATCTGCCCGGTCGTCACCCCCGGCCGCAGCCGCTCCCGCAGCATCTCGTGGCACTGGGCCACCACACGGCAAGCCTGCCGCAGCAGGGCGATCTCGGCCTCGCTCTTCAAGACGATCATCGGCCGCCGCCCGCCTCCACGTCCTGCCGGTGCGCGCTCAAGGCGGCCAGGATGTCGGCCAGCACATCCGGGATGGCCTGCTGGCCGTCAACCTCCACCAGGATCCCTGCCCGCCGGTAGTACTCCACAACGGGATGGGTCTGGGCCAAGTACACCTGCAGCCGGCGGCGCGCTGTCTCTTCGGAGTCGTCCGGGCGCTGCACCAGGGGCCCGCCGCAGGCCGGGCACACGCCCGCCTCAGCCACCTGAACCTGGCTGTACGTCGCCCCGCACTGGGCGCATACCCGGCGGCTCGCAATGCGCCGGATGGCCACCTCTGGCGGCACGTTGATGTAAATCGCCGCATGCAGCGGCCGGCCCGCTTCGAAGAGCTTCTCATCAAGGGCCTGAGCCTGGGGCACCGTGCGCGGGAAACCATCCAACACAAAACCCGCCCGGGCGTCGGGCTGCGCCAGCCGCTCCTCCACCAGGGCGACGGTCAGATGGTCCGGCACCAGCTCTCCGCGCTCCACGTACTCCTTCACCCTGCGGCCCAGGTCAGTGTCCGACTTCAAGACCTCCCGGAACATATCCCCCGTCGAGATACGCGGGATGCCCAGGCGCTGGGCCACAAGCTCTCCTTGCGTTCCCTTGCCCGCTCCGGGCAGCCCCAGCATGACCAGCCGCACTTCATCGCCTCCATCCGGCCGGGATCCCTACTTGAGGAAGCCCTCATAGTGGCGCATCAAGAGCTGCGCCTCTATCTGCTTCATCGTGTCCAAGGCGACACCGACGACGATGAGCAGGCCGGTACCCCCAAAGTACAGGAACGAGGTAGGCATCCGGGTGATGGCCGCCATCACGTAGGGCATGACGGCGATGGCACCTAAGAACAGCGCACCGGCCAGCGTCAGGCGGCTAAGGACCCGATCCAGGTACTGGGCGGTCGGCTTGCCCGGCCGCAGGCCGGGAATGAACCCTCCGTACTTCTTCATGTTTTCGGCGACGTCAATGGGATTCCACGTCACCGCGGTGTAGAAGTACGTGAAGAAAAGCACCAGCAGGAAGTACAGTAAATTATACCCAAAGGTCCCAATTCCTATCACCCGGTCCACATACGGGGCGATGGACGGGACAAACTGGGCGAGTGTCAACGGGAAGAACAGCACCGACGACGCGAAAATGACCGGGATCACGCCCGCCTGGTTGATCCGCATCGGGATGTGCGTCGTCGCGCCCCCGTACATGCGCCGGCCGACGACCCGCTTGGCATACTGCACCGGGATCCGCCGCTCGCCCTGCTGCACCATGATGACGGCCATGATGACCAACAGCCCCGCCACCAGGAAGAACAGCAGGCTGAAGGGATTGACGCCGCCCTCGCCGATGGCCTGGAAGATGTTGAAGGTGCCCACCGGGATGTCGGCCACGATACCTGCAAAGATGATCAGCGAGATCCCGTTGCCGATGCCGTGCTCGGTGATCTTCTCGCCGAGCCACATGAGGAAGGTCGTTCCGGCGGTCAGCGTCAGTACGATCGTAAAGAAAGTAAACCCACTGGGGTTCGCGATGACCCCCCAATTGCGGGCCAGCGCCGTGATGCCGATGGCCTGGATGATGCCAAGGACGACGGTCCCGTAGCGGGTATACTGCTGGATGAGCTTCCGCCCCTCAGGCCCTTCCTTGGCCAGCTCCTCCAGCCGCGGGATCACGATGGTCAGGAGCTGCAGGATGATGGACGCGGTGATGTAGGGGTTCACGCCCATGGCAAACACCGTGAACCGCCCAAGGGCGCCGCCGGAAAACAGGTTCAAAAACCCGAAAATGTTGCCCCCGGCCACGCCCAACTGCTCCGCCAGCGCCGCCGCATTCACGCCGGGTACGGGCACGAAGGACCCGATGCGAAACACCGCCAACAGGCCCAGGGTGTACAGGATCTTCCGGCGCAACTCCGGGATCCTGAGCGCGTTTCTCAGCGCGTCCAGCACTCAGATCACCTCGACCGTGCCCCCGGCAGCCTCAATCTTCGCCGCCGCGGCCTTGCTGAAGGCGTGGGCGCGAACCGTCAGCGGGCGTGTCAGCTCGCCGTCACCCAACACCTTGATACCGTCCTTCACGCTCCGAACCACGCGATTTTCCAACAACAGCTCCGGCGTTACCACGGTCCCGGGTTCAAACCGGTTGAGGGCCTCCAAGTTGACGATCGCCAGCTCCCGGCGGAACGGTCCGTTGGTGAAACCGCGCTTGGGGAGCCGGCGCACCAGCGGCGTCTGCCCGCCTTCAAAGCCAGGTCCCTTTCCCCCGCCCGAGCGAGCCTTCTGCCCTTTGGTTCCTCGGCCGGCGGTCTTTCCCTTGCCGGAACCGATGCCCCGGCCGAGCCGCTTGGAGTCCCGGCGCGCGCCCGGGGCCGGACGCAGTTCGTGCAGCTTCATCTCACACTTCCTCCA
>DATCLD010000138.1:0-2917 GCA_036564115.1 Limnochordales bacterium | reverse complement strand
AAGCCCTTCTACGTCTGCCTCGGCTTCATGTTGTGTCTGCCCCGTCTTCATGTTGTCTGGGAAACCCGGGGCGCGCCGGGCGCCCCAGCGCCCGGGGACGCCTGGAACTGCGCCCGCAGGCTTTCCGCCAGGCTGCTGTCCACCAGCACCAACAGCTCGTCGCCGGGCATGAGCACAAACGAGCCGCGGGGCATGACCACTTCCTCTTCGCCCCGCCGCACCGACAGTACCGTGGCCTTCCAGTCCTCCCGGAGCCGCGACTCCCACAGGGCCCGGTAGGCCAGGGGTGACCCTTCCTCCACCTTGGCGGTGACCAGCAGGCTGTTGGAGCCGATGTGGAGCACCTCGTCAAAGGGTTTCTTGGTCATGGGCGGCTCGTAGGCCGCGCTCTGCAGCGACCGGTACGGCCGCGACAACAACAGGCGCGTGACGCTCCCGACGGCGAGGCCGGCCAGCCATCCCGCGGCCAGGCCCAGGAAGGTGCCGACGCCCGAGTAAACGATTGCGTACACGATCTCCGCCGCGATCCGTACCGTATGCGGCGTATCCAGGGCGGCCAGCCGCTCAAACACGCCCAGGCCCGAGAGGATGGCCACGTATGACGAGATGACGTAGCGGGTGCGCAAGGCCCAGACGTACGACAGTCCCGTCGTCAGCACCGCGCCGGCGAAGTGGGGCAGGCCCACCAGCGCCAGCAGGCCGCACGCCGTCCCGATGACGACGCCCTTGAGCAGCGTCTTGGCTGTGGCCGAAAGGCGCGGTTTGAGGACCGCTACCATTTGCTTCCACTCATTCCACGTCACCAGGGGCCGCGCGGCGGCCACCATCAGGTCGAAGGGCAACAGCGACGTGAAGATGGCCACAAACGACGACGTCAGACCGGGGATGGGCGACGCCGTGACGTAGGCGATGCCGACGGTGACGGCCCGGGCGAAGATGAGGAATGCCCGCTCGTACTGCTCCCTCTGAAAGCGCATCCGCATCATAGCGTGAGCAGTATAGCACCGGCCGGTGGGCGGATCAAGGCGAAGCAGGGGCCCCTATAGACTCACGGAATATATTTTTATCAGAAAAGCGTTGATTGCCGCCACTGTCCAGCGGGGCACATCCGAGCTGAGCTGAGCTGAGCCGAGGCGAGCCGAGGCAAATCTCAGCGGAGGAGTGTGTTCCCCCATGCCTCACCGTGGCCTCGCCGAACTGCCCGAACCCCTCGCCTGGGCCGAACCGTACCGCACCAAGATGGTGGAACCTGTCCCGATGACGACCCGGGAAGAGCGGCAGCGGTTCATCGCCGCCGCCGGCTACAACCCCTTTCGCCTCCGGGCCGAACAGGTCAGCATCGACCTGCTCACCGACTCGGGTACCGCGGCCATGAGCGACACCCAGTGGGCCGCCCTCATGCGGGGCGACGAGTCGTATGCAGGCTCCCGCAGCTTCGTGCGCCTGCAGGAGGCGGTGGCGGAGGTGCTCGGTTTCCCTTATGTCCTCCCCACCCACCAGGGCCGGGCGGCCGAGAACGTCCTCTTTCACGCCCTGGTGCAGCCGGGGCAGACCGTGCCCAACAACATGCACTTTGACACCACCAAAGCCCACGTCCACAACCGCCGCGCCCGGCCCGTCAACCTGATCATCCCCGAAGGGCGCGACCCCCAAAACCCGCACCCCTTCAAAGGCAACATGGATGTGAACGCCCTGGAAACCCTCCTCGAAAAGGAAGGCGCCAACGTCCCCCTCATCCTGCTCACCGTCACCTGCAACAACAATGGCGGCCAGCCCGTTTCCATGGACAACATCCGCGCGGTCAGCCGCATCGCCCGGCGCCACGGCGTGCCCCTGTTTCTGGACGCGGCCCGCTTTGCGGAGAACGCCTACTTCATCAAGCAACGGGAACCCGGCTACCGGGACGTGCCCCTGGCCGAGATCGTCCGAGAAATGATGGGATACGCCGACGGCTGCGCCATGAGCGCCAAGAAGGACGGCCTGGTCAACATCGGCGGCTTCGTGGCCTTCCGCGACGAGGAGCTGTACCGGCGGGCGTCCCAGTTCGGCATCCTTTATGAAGGGTTTCTGACCTACGGCGGCCTGTCGGGACGCGACATGGAGGCCCTGGCCGCAGGCTTGCGGGAAGTGCTGGACGAGCACTACCTGGCGGCCCGGGTCGGCCAGGTGCGCTACCTTTGGGAGCAGTTGGCTGCCCTCGGCATCCCGCTGGTGGCGCCCGCCGGCGGCCACGGCGTCTATGTGGACGCGGCGCGATTTTTGCCCCACTTCCGCAAGGACGACTTCCCCGGCTGGTCCCTGTCCGTCGCTCTTTATGAGGAAGCCGGGGTGCGGGCGTGCGAGATCGGCACCGTCCTGGCCGGGCGCAACCCGGAAACCGGCGAGCACGATTACCCTGAGCAGGAGCTCTTGCGCCTGGCCATCCCACGCCGGGTCTACAGCTACCGGCACATGGACGTGGTGGCCGAAGGCCTGCGCCGGGTGTGGCAGCGGCGGGAGGCGCTGCCCGCCTACCGGTTTGTGTACGAGCCGCCGGTGCTGCGGCACTTCACGGCCACGTTTGCGCCTGAGCCGATCGCAGCTGCCCCGTCCCGCTCGCCTGCCGCCGGTTTCATGAGCAGCCCGGCAAATGAGTAGCCGCCGCCCGCTTGATGACCAGCCCGACAAACGTGCAGCCGCCGCCGGCATGATGGGCGGTCCGACAAACGAGCAGCCCGGTTGCCGGCGGCCCGCTGAAACGCGCCTCGGGTCGGCCTCTGGGTTTCCCTTGACGCGTGTGATATCACTTTAATATCATTGAGATATCAGCACAGGCAGCTGTGACCAGTCGTGTGCCCGTTTTCCAGGCCGCCCGGCCACCCGCGGCGCGACGAGCGGCGGGCGGCGGCCACGTGCGGCTGCCACCGAAAGGAGCGGT
>DATCLD010000137.1:0-3861 GCA_036564115.1 Limnochordales bacterium | reverse complement strand
AGCGCCAAGACCGCCGGGCCACCGTAAGCGTCCAGGAGTTCCAGCTGCTTTTGGGGGACGAGCAGCGACTGGTGCTCGTGCTGGCCGTGGATGTCCACCAGATCCGCGCCGACCTGGGCAAGCTGGCCGACGGTCACGGGGTGGCCGTTGATCCAGCAGCGGGACCGGCCAGTGCTGAGCACCTCCCGGCGGAGCACAAGCACCTCGGGGTCGTCCGGGTCCGCCACGCCCATCTCCTCCAGCTGTGCGACGACGGGACTGCCCGGCGGAATGCGGAAGACCGCCTCGATGACCGCGCTGTCCCGGCCGGTGCGCACGAGATCCGCCCGGGCCCGGCCGCCGATGACGGTCTGAAGGGCGTCGATGACGATCGACTTGCCCGCGCCGGTTTCGCCGGTGAGCACGTTGAAGCCGGGCGCAAACTCGATGTGCAGCCGATCGATCAGGGCGAAATCGCGGATGTGGAGCTCCACCAGCATGCGCCATCACCTCCCCGCAACTTGCGGGCAAAGCTGGCCCAAGCGGCCACGCAGCCGACTCTCTCGTTCCACCGCCGCTTCTGTGGCCCGCCGCCGCTTCAGCTCCCCCGCAGCTCCTTGAGGAGCCGCAGTACCTCGGCAACCTCGGGCGCGGGCGGCTCGGGCTTGCGAGGACGCACCAGGATCAGCACGGCGTCGTCGCCGGCCAAAGTGCCCAGCACGCCAGGCGGGTTGTATTCATCGATCGCAGCGGCGACCGCGTGGGCCCGCCCCGAGAGGGTTTTCAGCAGCACCAGCGGGCCGCTAAAGTCCATCCCCACCACGTATTCCCGCAATGTCCAGCGGGTCCGCTCCAGCACCTCGCTGGCAGGCGGCTGCGGCGGCCGGGTGTAGTAGCTCTTGCCGCTGGCGCCTCGCACCTTGACCAAGCCCAACTCCGCAATGTCGCGGGACACGGTGGCCTGGGTCGCGACGAATCCAGCCGCCCGCAGCCGCTCCAAGAGTTCCGCCTGGGTTTCGATGGCGTGCTCCTCGATGAGGCGCAAGATGGCTTGCTGCCGCTGCTCCTTCATGGAGTTCCCGCCTCGCTTTCAGCCTCCCGGCGCGCTGTCCCCCGCTGTCCAAGGCGCATGCGCAGTTCCCGGTAGAAGCGATCCGGGCCCAGGCGCACGAGCCGCACCCGGTGCCGCGCGCGACTGACCCGCACCGCGTCGCCCGACTGCAGGCCAAAGCCAACCTGCCCGTCCACCGTGAGCATGATGTCGGTGTGGGCCGCCTCGACGCGCACCTCCACCTGCTCGTCGGCTCGCGCGAGCACCGAGCGGGTGGCGAGCGCGTGGGGGCAGATGGGAGTCAGCAAGAGCGACTCGATGTGGGGATGGACAATGGGTCCGCCCGCGGAAAGGGAGTACCCTGTGGAACCGGTGGGCGTCGCCACAATGATCCCGTCTCCGGAGTAGTCCAGCACGGGCTCGCCTTCCACCCGCACTTCGATGTGGATGATACGGGCGAAGGTGCCCCGGGTGATGACCGCGTCGTTGAGCCCCACAACCCGCCATACGCCGCGGCCGTTGCGCACGACGGCGGCGGCGAGCATCATGCGCTGTTCAATGTCATACCGCCCCTCCAGGAGGCGGGCCAGCGCGGCGTCCAGCGCGGTGTGCTCCACTTCCGTGAGAAACCCGAGTCGCCCCACGTTGACAGCGAGCAGGGGAACCCGCTTGGGGCCGAGAATGCGCGCCGCCCGCAGCACGGCGCCATCGCCGCCCAGTACCACCGCGGCATCCAGGTCATCCCACTGCCCGGATGGGCGGCCCAGATCGGGGCGGCCTAACATGACCGCGGCGTCGGGTTCGAGGCATACCGCGGCACCGGCCGCCAGAAGCCGCTCCACCGCCTGCCGGGCCACGGCCAGCGCTGTGCCCTTTTCGGTGTGGGGCATCAATCCAAACCGTTTGGTACGCGGCGCATTCATCGGCAATCAACCTTCCGGGTGACGCCGGCCGATTCCTGCCGGTCTCCTCTACCCCTCGGCCAGGTGCTGATGGGCTTCTTCCACGACCTGCTCGATGCGGCACTGCCACTCCGGTGCGAGGGTCGTCCCCGCTTGCTCCTCTGGCTGCCCTTCCTCCTCTGGATGCCCTTGCTCCTCTGGATGATCTTGCTCCCCTGGCTGCCCTTGCTCGTCTGGCGGCTGTTGCTCCTGGGGAACGCCGCCAGGTGGTCGGGCGCCCGGCGGAGCGGGGACACGGCCTGAGGCCGTATCCGCCAACACCGGCTCCGTCCCGGCGTCGCTGGCCAGCACCAAGTATTCGATGTTTCCCTCAGGCCCCCGGATCGGCGATGGCGTAAGGCCGACGGGCCGCAAGCCGAGAGGACCCAAGGCCGCAAGCACCCGCTGCAGCACGGCCCGGTGCACCTTCGGGTCCCGCACGACCCCCCGCCGCCCGACCTGCTCCCTGCCTGCCTCAAACTGCGGCTTTACCAGGGCAATGACGCGCCCGCCGCGTTTGAGCAGGCCCCGCACCGCGGGCAGCACCTTGGTCAAGGAGATAAAGGAGACGTCGATCACGGCCAAATCCACCGCCTCCGGCAGATCGCCCGGGCTCAGGTAGCGCGCATTGACGCCTTCCATGACCACGACCCGCGGGTCGGTGCGCAGCCGCCAGTCCAGCTGGCCGGTTCCGACGTCGATGGCGTAGACCCGCGCCGCTCCCCGCTGCAGGAGGCAGTCGGTAAACCCGCCGGTGGACGCCCCGATATCCGCCGCCACCAGGCCGGTCACATCCACCCCGAATACGTCCAGCGCCTTTTCCAGTTTGAGCCCACCGCGGCTCACGTATGGAAACGGTTTCCCCCGTACCTCCACGCGGGCCGTGCTGGGCACCGCCGCCCCGGGCTTGTCTACCCGCTGCCCGTCCACGAAGACGAGCCCCGCCATGATGGCCCGCTGCGCCTGCTGCCGGCTGGCAAAAAGCCCCCGCTGCACCAACAGCACGTCCAACCGGGTCTTCATCGGCTCGCCCCCGTGGCAGATCCAGAAGTGAATCCGGCCCGGCGGCTCGAACTGATCCACCGGCCGTGGGCGCTGGGGCGGGATAACCGGGCCCGGCCGTACGCCACCATCAGAGCAGGGAGGCACCGTTTCATGGCCGGACAGCGGTCGAAGCCGCAGCAGCGGGAAAAGAACGCACGGCGCAACCATTCGGACCTGCGCAACGGGCTTTCCATCGGCCTTTTGGGCATGGTGATCGCCGTCGCGCTGGGCGGCCCGTTGGGCGGGGTGCTGCAAAACGTGAGCTGGCTGACGGGTACAATCCTTCTCTTGGCCGTCATCGCCTTTGCCATCTTGGCCGACATCCTGGCGGTGGCTGCCACTGCGGGCAACGAGGTGCCCCTCAACGCCATGGCGGCCGACAGGGTGATCGGGGCCCGGGAAGCTTTGCTCATCGTACGCAACGCCAGCCGCGTCGCCAGCGTGTGCGGCGACGTGATCGGGGACATCTGCGGCACCATCAGCGGTGTGGTGGCGACCCCGATCATCCTGTCGATACACGCTGCGTACCCCGCGCTGCCCGTATCGGTCATCACCATGGGGGTGCTGGGAGCGATCGCGTTTTTGACCATCGGTGGAAAAGCGGCCGAGAAAGGCTTCGCTGTGCGGGCTTCCACGTCCGTCCTCCTGCTGGCCGGCAAAGGCATCCATTACCTCAACCGGATCCTGCCGCTGGCCCGCTCAAGGGGCGGGAAACGCCCGCGGCGGTAAAGAAGGACAAAAAAAGAGCTGGCAAGTGGCCACGCCCCGGGTAAACATTGTGGCTTAAGGTCCAGCAGGTTTTCCCAACGCCCCTCCGCCGCGTCGCCGCAGCGGCGGTTTCCCCTT
>DATCLD010000136.1:0-3339 GCA_036564115.1 Limnochordales bacterium | reverse complement strand
GCAACGCCACCCCAACAGGCATGGCTGACCCTCCCTTCGGCGCCCGTCGCCGGGCGCACCAAATGCGCAATGACCCTATTACAAAAGATAGCGCATTTCGCGCGACCGCGCCACTGACGGATGACCCCTGGGTATGGGTCCGGTGTCATCCTGGGCACGGGCGCGTGCGGTTTCGAAATCCGCAACATGGCGGGCCGCCACCTGCGCCTCGTGGCCGGGAGATGACGACGCGGAAGAGCGTCGCTCGGGAGGCGGAAATGCGTCGCCCCCAGCGGCACAGGTGGTCAAGCCGCCGGAATACACTGTTGCCAGCCACCAGCAGGACCGGGAGGAGGGACGGCCGCCTTCTGAGGCGGCAATTGCCGTGGAGCAAGGACGATCGCCTCTTGGGGCGGCGAAAGACGTGGAGCAGCGTTCCTGGGCAGCGTTGAACGAGCACGACGCAAGGCGCATAGGCCTTGAATCCCCGGGCGGCAGCCCGGCGGACGGCGGGAATGCCTGGTCGGACGGCGACGAGGCCAGGGAGCGTTCCGGCGCCGACCTAGACTTTTTCCACCTACAGTGGGACGCGTCGGAAGCGGCGATGGAGGAGGAGCGCTGGCAGGACGCCGCCAGGGTGCTTGAGCGCCTCCTCAACCAAAAACGCCGGATCCCGGCAGACGAAGTTGCCCGCGTGCAGCGGCGGCTGGCGGCCATCTACGTCCACCAGGCCCTGCAACTGAAGCCCCTGGAGGGCAGCCGGCGCAACGCCTTGCAGGCGGTACGCCTTTTGGAAAAGGCGGCCGGGCTTGATCCCGCCCAGCCCGCGCCCCTGTACTGGTGCGGCGTCATCTACCGCTGGTTTGGCCTTTGGGAGAAGGCGGCGGAATTTTTCCGGCGCGCCCTGGAGGCCGACCCGACGCACACCCCCTCGCGCCTGGAGCTGGGCTGGGCCCTCCTGCGCGTGGGCGATCTGGAGCAGGTGCGAGCGACGGTGGCCACAGGGGACGGCGGCACGGACGATGACGCCGCCGACGGGCAGTGGCAGCGGCTCAGGGCGGTGACGCTGCTGGCGGAGGGGCAGGTCGTCGAAGCGTTCACCGCGTACCCGAGCTCCCCGCCCGACGGTTTGCCGGTTTCCGCGTGGCTCCAGGAATTGCTGCACCTCGCGGCCGCGGCCGGCAGCCGGGATCCCATGGCCGTCCTGAGGCGCCTTGCCGACCAGCGCCATTCCATCGAGATGTTGCTGGGCGCAGGAGATCCCGATGGAGACCGGGGCGACCTGCACGGGCGCTGGCGCAGCCTCCTGCACCACCTGCAGGCTACGGCGGCGGCATCCCGGGGCGACCTCGAAACGGCCATTGCCGGTTGGCGGCAAGCCCTCGAGGCCAACCCCCAAGATGCCCGCTGCCGCCAGCACCTCATCCACGCGCTGGCGGAGCGTGGCAACCGCGACTGGCAGGCCGGGCGAATTGAGAACGCCGTGGCCGCCTGGGTAGAGGCCCGCCAGCGCGGGGGGCAGGACCCGAGCCTGTTGCGCCGGCTGGCCCTGGGCTATGAGCGCCTTGAGCGCTGGCATGAGGCCAACCAGTGCTGGGAGGATTACCTCCGGCTATGCCCGGACGGGGAACCCGCGGCCCCCAAGGGCGCGGTCCTTTTGGCCATGGCGGCCAATGCCGTCCGGGCCGGGCACCGGGACGACGCCCAAAAGCTGCTTGCCCGCGCGATGCGCGCCCTTGACGAGCGCCCGGATCTAGCCCGCGCCGACCTGTTTACCTGGGCTGGTCTGCTGTACATCACCCTCGGCAACGGCCAGCGCGCCGTGGCCGCACTCACGAGGGCGCTTGAACTTGCTCCCGGCGATGAACGGACCATCCACGGCCTCGTCCACGCGGTGCGAATCGACGACGTCAATCAGCTGCAGCTGGTCACCAACCTCCGCGACGCCGTCGCCCGCCTGCCCCGGGACAGCTGGGCGTTCCGGTTCTGGCGGGAGCGGGCCTTTGATCTCGGCCGGCGGCTGTGGGGAAGCGGGGCGATCGATCAGGCCATGGAGGTGTTCGCCTCCATGCTCTTGGCCGACCCGGGCGACATCGACGCCTGGATTTGGGCCGGCACCGTGCATGCCCGCAAGGGCAACCGGGCCGGCGCCGAGGACTGCTTTGCCGAGGCGATTCGGCTCGACCCCAAGCGGGCACGCACCTACCTGGATCTCGGCGCGCGTTTCCTGGCGGCAGGCCAGAGGGACGAGGCCATCGCCTACTTCGAGCAGGCGGTGAAGGCAGCGCCCGGACCCGAGACCCACGTGACCATCGGCGAGCTGTGCGCCGAGATCGGCGTGCCTGACCTGGCCGAGCACCATTTCCGCGCCTCCCTCGCGGGCGGCCGCAGCGCGGAGCCGCTCCTGGTCCGGGCCATCCTGGGGCTGGTGCGCACGGGCTACGAAGACCGGGTGCGACCCTTCCTTGAGGAGGCCTACAAGCAGGTCCCCGAAAGCATCCAGGTCCGGCTGCTGTTGGCCGTGCAGCACTTGCGCCATCACGAGTGGGTCGCCGCCGACGAGGCCTTGCGCCAGGCGGAGCAAATGGCCCGGGAGCGCAACGCCGCCGACCTTTTGGTGCATACCGGCTTCTTCCGGCGCTCGCTTATCCTTATGCGCACCATCGGGCATATCGACCAGGACCTGTTCCGGGAGCAGGTCAAGGCGCTCTTGAGCGAATGGCTGCAGTCCTCCACCGGCGGGCGGCATGAGCCGGCGCTGCCGGAGGTGGAACCCGTGGAATCGCTGCTCGCCCGCCTGCCCGCGCCCGTCGCCTGGGAACCGCGGGCGGACGAAGGGGCTCTCGTGGGCGTGGCGGCGCCCGTCGCCGGACTCCTGGAGGCGAGCGAATTGCAGCCGGCTGAGCCCGGCGATACGGGTCTCTTCTTGCGCACGGTGCTGACACCGCTCCCCGTCTGGCCGCTAGACGCGTGAACGCTAAGCTTGTGTCGGGGGTGAGCCTTGTGGCCGGAGCAGGCCACACCCCGGAAGGCGACCGGCTGACCATCCGCCTCGCGAGTCTCGACGACGCACCCGCTATCGCCCGCATCTCCCGGGAAGCGTACGCCGAATTCGCGGGGCGGGTGGAGCCGCCGTTCCACGCCTTAACGGTGACCCCTGCCGAGGTGCGCCAGGAGATGCGCAAGCACCGGTTCGCCTACGTCCTGGCGCTGCGCGACGGCTGGCCCGTCGGCCACCTGCGCTACCGGGTCCGGGACGGCTCCATGCACATGTCGCGGCTGGCGGTGCTGCCGGCCTACCGTGGACAGGCCATCGGCCGGCGCCTCATGGAATGGGCCGAGCAGGAAGCCCACCGCTTG
>DATCLD010000135.1:0-4897 GCA_036564115.1 Limnochordales bacterium | reverse complement strand
ATTACCTTTGTCTTGCAAACCCGCTCTCGCTGAACGAAAATACCTTTGTGACGGCCTATTTCCGGTTTCCCTCAGGTCAAAGCCGGATGCAGGACAGACTTGGAACACTGGCTAAAATGACTAATAGCAGTTTTTTCTTGCGCCGAGAGAAAGGAAAGCTGCCTGGAACAAGAGAATCCAACATTTCCAGGCAAGGTTTCCTTTCCCGCCCGGTGCGTGCGGGCATCGGGCTTAGCGGCACAAGGGGTGGTGGGAACGGGGAGCGGTTGAAGAAAGCAAGCGTCCACGGGAAACCGGACGTGAGCCGGTAAGACTAACATTTTATTAGGGAAAGGCGGGTAAGAGGTTGGTGCGGAAACTACTGGCATTTGCAGTGGCGCTTAGCCTGCTCGTCAGCGGTGCCGCCTTTGCCCAGGACGTTGTCTGGGACACCAAGGGGCCTTACGTTGACGAGATTATCCTGCCCATTATTATGGACACCGAAGCGCGGCTTATTGCCCTGCAGCGGGGTGACATCCATGTGTTGCCGGGCCTGACCCAGCCGAGCCACATCAACCGCCTGATGGCGGATCCGAATGTGGACATCACGGTCAGCCCTGGCTACCACATGTTCTATCTGGGATTCAACATGCGCCGGGCGCCCCTGAATGACATCACGGTGCGGCGCGCCATCGCGCATGCCATCAACCGCGATGAGATCATCCTGTCGCTGTTCCAGGGTTACATGCTGCCGCTGGCCGAATTCGTGCCGCCGGCGTCGCCGTTCTTCAACCCCGACACCGACGTGGCTTACTATGATCCGGAACTGGCCAAGCAGATTTTGGACGACGCCGGGTACATCATGGGCCCCAACGGCGTCCGGATCGATCCTGCCACGGGCCAGGAACTCCGCCGGATGACCATCATGACGCCCACCATGGAAGTGGCGCCCACCTCCGCTATGCTGGGTGAGATGGTGGCGGAGACCCTGCGGGGCATCGGCTTGCCGGTGTACGCGGAGCCCATCGACTTCAACGTCCTGTTGGATCGCCTTGACACCGACGTCGACGGCGACCGCGACTTCGACATGTACGCACTGGCCTGGAGCTTGACTCGGTTCCCGACCCACCTGTACAGCCTCTTCCACTCCAAGTTTGACGTCCCGGGCGCCAACAACATCCCCGGTCTGCGGGATCCTCAGTTTGATGCCGTCGCCGAGCGGGTTTGGACGCCGCGCAACTTGGATGAGGCCCTCGAGGCTGCCTATGAGGCCCAGGAGATCTTGTCCTGGCTCCAGCCCTACGTCCCGCTCTACTCCCGTCCGTACATGGACGCGTTCCGCAAGGACATCGTGACCGGGTACGTGCCGCACTTGGGCTTCGGCGCGGCCAGCAACGTCCGCAACAGCATTTGGACGCCGCTCAACATCCGCCTGGTCGGTCAGGAGCAGGGCGGCACGGTGCGCTGGGTGCTGGAGCAGGAGCCCCAGGGCCTCAACATCCTCACCCACAACTCGGCTTATGACGCCCGGATCCTCGGTCTGGTGTACGGCCCCGGCCTGATTGCGGCGGAGCCCATCAACAACGAGGACATCCCGTGGGAGGCCGAGCGCTGGGAGGTCGGCACCTGGACGACCCCCGAGGGCACCGAGGGCACCAAGGTGACGTACTGGCTGCGCAAGGACATCACCTGGCATGACGGTGTGCCCTTCACGGCTCACGACGTGAAGTTCACCATGGATTACCTCAAGGAGAAGCAGGTGCCCCTGTACCTTGACGTGTGGGACAACTACAGCCACTCCGAGATCATCGACGACTACACCATCACCGTCTACTTCAACAACGTCAGCTACTGGCACACCTACAACGTAGCCAGCTTCCTGGCCAAGCACATCTGGGAGGACGTCGAGGACTACGAGGCGTTCGTGCCCTGGAAGGAGCCGCACCCGACGGTGCCTGGCCTGACGAAGATGATCGGCACCGGTCCGTTCGTCTTGAAGGAGTACGTCCCCGGAGAGTACGTGCGCGTCGAGCGCTACGAGAACTTCTGGGCGGGTCTGGACAAGTAAGGCCTGAACGAGCGGATGGCGGGGCCGCCTGAGCGGGCGGCCCCTGCAGCCGGCTTGTCCCTGCGGGCAGGGAGGCAGGCCCCGGCGAGGGGCCTGCCTTTCATGCCGCCGGGAGTGTCTCGGCGTGGGAGGCGGGGGTGCCCGCGCTGTCAGGCGCAGGCGCCGGGCGTGAACATCCGCTGGCAGGCGGCAGTAGAGAGGTCGGGTGGCCATGTCGCGTGGATATCTATGGCGGCGGGTTGTCTATGGGCTGATTACCCTCTTTGTCATCATGACGCTCAATTTTGTGATCTTCCGGATCATGCCCGGCGACCCGGTTTCCTTGATCATCAGCCCGCAGTTCACCCCGGAGGTGAAGCAGCTGCTCATCGAGAGGTACGGCCTCGACAAGCCCCTCTTGTCTCAGTACTTCCTCTATTTGAAGGGCATGCTTACCTTCGACTTCGGGCGCTCCTTCGTAACGCGACAGCCCGTGCTAGGCGAACTGCTGTCCCGCCTGCCCAACACGTTGATGCTCCTGGGTACGTCGTTTCTCTTGAACGTGTTCATCGGTGTGTGGCTGGGCATCAAGATGGCCACCCGCCAGGGCAGCCGTTTGGATACTGCCGTTACTGGCGTCTCCCTGTTTTTCAACGCCATGCCCGCCTTCTTCATCGGACTCCTGCTCCTGCTGGCGTTCGGCTATTACTGGCCGATCTTCCCGATCCGGGGCACCATGAGCGTGCCGCCGCCGACCGAGTTTTGGGCGATCATCCTTGACCGGATCCACCACCTGGTGATGCCCGTAACGGCGGTGACGCTCAGCGGCTACGGCTCGTGGTACCTCTACGTCCGCAACAACATGGTCAGCGCCTTGGGGCAGGATTTCGTGCTGACCGCCCGCGCCAAGGGGCTGCCGCAGCGGGAAGTACTCTACCGGCACGCTTTCCGCAACGTGCTGCCGCCCATCGTGACCCTTGTGTTCCTGTCGCTGCCGGGGCTCATCACGGGCGCCGTCATCACGGAAACCATCTTCTCCCTTTACGGCGTAGGGCGATACCTCGTCGACGCCACTTTGCAGCAGGATTACCCGGTGGTGCAAGGCTGCTTTTATATCATCGCCCTGGCCGTGTTGGTGTGCAATTTGCTGGCCGACCTGGTCTACGGCTTGGTCGACCCGCGGATCCGACTGAGGTGAGTGCCGTGAGCAACCCGCGTCCGCCAACACCCAAGGCAGCCGGCGAAGCAGCGATGCCGGCCGTCTCCGCCAAGACCCAGGCGCCCCGCCGCAGCGGGGCCCTGCGGGAGATCTGGGCCGAATACCGGCGTTCACCGCGGGGCATGGTGGGCCTGATCATTTTCCTCATCTTTCTGTTTCTGGGCGTCGCTGCCCCGTGGCTGACGCCTTACGACCCGATCCAGGACCAGTTCCTGGCGGACGGCATGGCGCGGCCTGCATGGATGTCCCACTTCCCGCGTTACCAACAGGAGCCGGTGACCGTCGACGCGTTTCTGCTTGACGACTGGCGCGTGCTGGTACAGGACAACGTGGACATCAGCTGGGGCGAGCGGGAAGGCGAGCCGGTGATGATCGTCCGCAACGAGGGGCCTGGTGACTCCCGGCTGGTGCTCGAGTACACATTCGACTACCGTTCCAGTGCACCCGACACGTTCTACCTCCAGGTCCCTTACGCATTTGTGCCCCAGGGCGGCGCCAGCGGTCGTTTGGCGGTGCGGTTTGAGACGGCGGATGGGCGCAGCTATACCATGTGGGAATCGCGGGCGTTCCGTACCGAGGCCCGATGGACGACCCAGCGGATTGACTCCCGCGACATGCAGCTCAAGACGCGCCTCGGCTTCAACCCACTGGCCAACCTGGCGGCGGCACTGATCAATGCGCCGGGCGAGTACCGCGTCGTGCTGGAGTACACGGCCGATGCCCGGGAAGAAGGCACGGCCCAGCTCACGCTGGGCGAAACCCGCTTCCGCATCCCCGGGCGGCTGCACGGACTGTTGGGCACCGACCACGTAGGCAGTGACCTGTGGTCGCAGTTCGTCTATGGCACCCGCATGTCGCTGATCATCGGCTTTGTGGTGGCCGTCATCGCCGTCGTCGTGGGGACGCTCGTGGGCATCGTCAGCGGCTATTTGGGCGGCTGGGTGGACGAACTGCTGATGCGGATCGTCGACGTCATGATCTCAATCCCGTTCCTGCCTATCCTCATCGTCATGGTGAGCGTGGTGGGGAAGAACCTGTGGACGCTGATCGTCCTCATCGCCATCTTCTCCTGGATGAGCGTCGCCAGGCTCGTGCGTTCCCAGACGCTGAGCTTGCGGGAGCGCTCGTTCGTGGAGGCTGCCCGGGCCGCCGGGGCGAGCCCTGGATATATCATGCGTGCCCACATCTTGCCCAACGTGCTCGGGATCGTGTTCGCGTCCCTGGTGCTTTTGGTTCCCGGGGCGATCATCAGTGAGGCCAGTTTGAGCCTGCTCGGCTTCGGCGACCCGCGGGTGCCCACGTGGGGCCGCATGCTGCAGAACGCTCGCAGCTTCGGTGCGTTCGGGGAACTGGCCTGGTGGTGGATTCTGCCGCCGGGCCTGGCCTTGACCATCCTGGCCATGGCCTTCGTGTTCATCGGCAACACCCTCGACGACATCGTGAGCCGCAGGAGCAACGAGAGGTAGGGTGGGCCAGTGGCGCAGCTAGTGGTGGACAACCTGAGGATGTATTACCGGACCCGCAAGGGCCAGGTGCGGGCCGTAGACGGCGTCAGCTTTACCCTGGAACCCGGGCGGGCGCTGGGGATCGTCGGTGAGTCGGGCTGCGGCAAGTCCAGCCTAGGACTCACGCTCCTGCGTTTGCTGCCGCCA
>DATCLD010000134.1:0-2086 GCA_036564115.1 Limnochordales bacterium | reverse complement strand
GGAGGTGCACCGGATGAAGGCTCGATGGTCCCTGTTGCTGGTCGTGGGTCTCGTTTCGGTTTTGCTGGCGCTGCCGGCCGCGGCTTTGGCCCAGGCCACCGGTGAAGTGGAGATCTTTTCCTGGTGGGCGGGCGACGAGGGGCCGGCCCTGGAGGCCATTATCGCCGAGTTTGAGAAGCGCAACCCGGGCGTGCGCATCAACAACGCCACGGTGACGGGCGGCGCCGGCGTCAACGCCAAGGCGGTGCTCAAGACCCGCATGCTGGGCGGCGATCCGCCGGGCACGTTCCAGGTGCACGCCGGGCAGGAGCTCATCGGCACGTGGGTCATCGCGCGGCGTATGGAGGACCTGAGCTTCCTCTTTGAGGAGCAGGGCTGGTACGACGTGTTCCCGGCCGGGCTCATCTCGCTTTTGAGCACGGAAGACGGCGTCTGGTCCGTGCCGGTCAACATCCACCGCTCCAACGTGCTCTGGTACGTCCCGGAGAACCTGGAGCGCTGGGGCGTGAGCGTGCCGCGCACGTGGGATGAGTTCCTGGCCATCGCACCCACCTTGCAGGCAAAGGGCGTCATCCCGCTGTCCTTGGGCGAAAACTGGACCGCCACGCACCTGTGGGAGAACGTGGCCCTGGCGGTGCTTGGGCCTGAGAAGTGGCAGCAGCTCTGGACGGGCGAGCTGCCGTTCACGGCGCCGGAGGCCGTAGCGGTGTGGGATCTCTTCGGGCAGATCCTGCAGTACACCAACGCGGACGCGGCTTCGCTGTCCTGGCAGCAGGCGACCGATATGGTCGTCAACGGCGAGGCGGCCTTCAACGTCATGGGCGACTGGGCGGCCGGGTACATGTCCACCACCCTGGGCCTTGAGCCGGGCAAGGGCTTCGGCTGGGCGCCTTCGCCGGGCACCGAAGGCATCTTCATGATGCTGTCCGACTCCTTCGGCCTGCCCGTCGGCTCGCCCAACCGCGAGGGCGTGCTCGAGTGGCTGCGCTGGATCGGCAGCCGCGAGGCGCAGGACATCTTCAACCCGCTTAAGGGTTCCATCAGCCCGCGCCTGGACAGCGACTTGTCCAACTACGGCCCGTACGCGCAGAGCGCCGCGCACGACTGGCAGACCAACACCATCGTCGGGAGCCTCGCGCACGGCGTCGTGGCCAACGAGCTGTTCATGAACGACTTCGCGACGGCCATGGAGATCTTCCTGGCGACCCGCAACAGCCAGGCTGCGGCCAACGCCGCGCAGGCCATCGCGATCCAGTCGGGCATCGGCCGGTAAGACAGCCGGGAACCCGGCAAGGCATCCGGGAAACCGGCAAGTCATCCGGAAGGGTTTCGCTGGTCATAGAAGCGGGCCCGGGTTCCGCCGCAAGCTCCGCCTCGACGCCGGGACGGGGAGCGGAGCCCGGGCCTCCGGCCCGCCGCCCGGTGCAGCCGCTCTCCTGCCGCACGGAGCCGGGGGCGCTCGCCGGCTGCGGACGGCCGGGCCGGGGATAGAAGGAGCGCAGCACCGCCCGCGAGCGCCCGGCCGGGCTGCATAGGCGCCGCGCAGCGCCGGCCGCGGGCGCCCGGTTTCGGGGGAAGGCAGCATGAAGTCGCGTCAGGACCGCCTCATCGCTATCGCGATGATCGCCCCGTCGCTGGTGCTCTTGGCTGTGTTCGTCTACGGCTTCATCGGGCAGACCATTTTCGTTTCCATGTCCGACTGGGGGCGGGGGGCGGCCCTGGCCGTCAATCCGGAGCTTTCCTTCGTCGGCTTGGCCAACTTCCGCGACTTGTTTACCGGGCTTCTGGACGTGCGCTTCCGGCAGGACCTGGTGAACATGCTGGCCTTCTCGGTGCTGTTTGTGGGCGGGTGCCTTGTGATGGGGCTGCTTTTGGCTACCCTGCTTGAGCAGGGCGTGCGCGGCGAGGGCTTTTTCCGCACGGTTTTCCTCTTTCCCATGTCCTTGTCGTTCATCGTCACCGGCACCATCTGGCGCTGGATGCTGCAGCCGAGAGGCGGCGTCAACGTCTTGCCCACGCTGGTGGGCTTGCCCCGCATTGAGTTTGCGTGGCTGACGAGCCGCGATCAGGTGTGGCAGTGGAACTG
>DATCLD010000133.1:0-3312 GCA_036564115.1 Limnochordales bacterium | reverse complement strand
GAGGGGAACCTCCCAGCGCAAGTCGTCCTTGGAAACTACCTGGCGCTCCTCCACCAGGATGGCCACAAGCCGGCCGTAATCTTCCGCCGGACCGTTGGCCACCGGCCAGCGCGCCTTGAGCAAGTCCAGCCGCAGCCGCCGCTCCCGGGGCAAGCCGGGCAGCTGCGTTTCGGCTTTGCGGGGCGGCAGGCGCAAGGACGGCACCCGCACCCGCTCCGCCGCCGCATCCAGCACCCGGCCGCCGCCGATCGTTTCCTGCCGGGCGGGATCCCGCAGGACAATGCGATCGCCAAACTGTACCGGGGTCGCCTGGCTCAGCCAAAGCTGCGCCATGACGGTCTCGCCTGGGAGCAAAGCGTCCGGCTCAAGCCAGCGCACCCGGCAGGCGATTTCCGCCGAACCCACGTACAGCATCAGCTCAGCGAGGTCGTCCGGGCCCCGATCGAGGCGAGGCAGGAGGCGCACGCCGGCGTTGATGACCTCGGTTGCCCGCCGCTGGCCGGGCCCACAAACGGCAACACCCCGCTCCAAGCCCTCCGCGTCGATCCCGGCCAGGTTGACGGCGACCCGGGAGCCCGGGACCGCCTCGGTCACCGCCCGCTTGTGGGTCTGCAGGCCTCGCACCCGGGCCCGGCGGCCCAAGGGCAGGATCTCCACTTCCTGGTCCAGCCGCAGGCGCCCGCCTTCCAGCGTCCCCGTCACCACCGTGCCCGCGCCGCGGATGGAGAACACCCGGTCCACCCACAACCGCGGCCGCCCGTGGTCGACAGGCGGCGGCAACTGCGCCAGCATGTCGTCGATCGCCTGCACGAGCCGCTCCAAGCCTTGCCCTGTCGTGGATGACACGGGGACGATCGGGGCGCGCTCCAGCACCGTGCCCCGCAAGCGCTCCCGCACATCCTCTTCGACCAGCGCGAGCCACTCGGGGTCCACCAGGTCGCTTTTGGTGAGGACGACAATCCCCCGATCGACGCCCAAGAGATCGAGGATCTCCAGGTGTTCTTGGGACTGGGGCATCCAGCTTTCGTTGGCCGCGACCACAAACAGCACCAGCCGGATGCCGCCGACACCGGCCAGCATGTTGCGGATGAAGCGGTGGTGACCCGGCACGTCCACGATGCCCGCTTCCCGTCCGGAGGGCAGCCTCAGCCAGGCAAACCCCAGATCGATGGTCATGCCCCGGGCCTGTTCTTCCTTGAGCCGGTCAGGGTCGATGTTGGTCAGGAGGCGGATGAGGGTGGTCTTGCCGTGGTCGATGTGGCCGGCGGTGCCTATGACGTACACGTCATCGCCCCCAGGGCGCGGGCGAGGCCGTCGGCCAAAAGCTCATCCTGCCCCGGGTCGACGGCCCGCAGATCCAGGAGGAGCACATTGTCCTCGATGCGGCCGATGATGGGCGGCAGCTGGCGGCGCAACGCCGCGGCCAGGGCGTCGGCGGAAACCGGGACGGAGTTGCGGCCCGCCCCGTCTGGTGGCGCTTGGCCCGGAGCGGTCTCCGCTGGGGCTGCTGCGGCCTCCTCTGGGACTGCTGCAACCCGGGCTACGGCGTCGGGTGGCGTTGCCGCCCGGAATCTCACCGCCACGGCAGCGCTGGGCTGCCCTTCGCCGGGGAGCGACCCGCCGCCCACGGTGGAGACGGTGGAGACTACCTGGATGTCAAAGAGCTCCCCGGCGGCGAGACCTTGTTCACTTTCGCCTGCTGCGAGCATTCTGCCGACCCCGGCCTTCCGCCCTGCGGCAAGCCGGTCCAGGACCCGGTCGCGCACCCGTTCTGCGCGCTGGCGCAGCTCGTCCGCGGTGCAAGCGAGCATGCGGTAGATGGGGATCTGCTCCACGGTGCCGTCCAGGTAGTGCTGCAGGGTGGCTTGCAGGGCGGCCAGCGTCAGCTTGCCCACCCGCACCGCCCGGGCCAGCGGGTGCCGGCGGCAGCGCTCGACCAGCTCCTTGCGCCCCACGATGATGCCGGCCTGCGGCCCACCCAAGAGCTTGTCCCCGCTAAAGGTCACGAGGTCTGCGCCGGCCGCCACCGTTTCCTGGACGGTGGGCTCGTGGGCCAGGCCGTAGCGCTCCGTCGGCAGCAGCACCCCGCTGCCCAAGTCCTCGATCAGGAGCAGGCCGCGTTGCTGGGCCAAGGCCGCCAGCTCCCGGGTCGACACCGACGCGGTGAAGCCGACGACCCGGTAGTTGCTCGGGTGCACCTTGAGGATGGCGGCCGTGTTTTCGCCGATGGCCTGCTCGTAGTCGCGCAGGTGGGTGCGGTTGGTGGTGCCCACTTCCCGCAAGATGCAGCCGCTTTGGGCCATCACTTCGGGGATACGAAACGCGCCGCCGATCTCGATCATCTCGCCCCGGGAAATGATCACCTCGCGCCCACAGGCGACGGCGCTCAGCACCAGCAGCACGGCCGCCGCATTGTTGTTGACCACCATGGCCGCTTCGGCGCCCGTGAGGCGCACAAGCAGCGCCTCGCCATGCACATGGCGGGACCCGCGCCGCCCCGCGTCCACCTCGTACTCCAGGTTGCTGTAGCCGGAAGCGACGGCCTCTATCGCCCTCAGGCTCGCGGCGCTCAACGGCGCCCGGCCCAAGTTGGTGTGGAGCACAACGCCTGTAGCGTTGATGACAGGCACGAGCAGCCTGCGGCGCAAAGCCCGGACTTGCTCCGCGGCTGCCTCCTCCAGCTCCGCCTGCTCGGGCGCGGCAGCGCCGGCCAGGATGGCCCGGCGGGCGTTATCGATCGCGGCCCTGACCGCGTCGGTCACCAACGGGCGCGGCAGTCCCACTGCAGCGGCAACGACCGGCGGTGCCTGTAGCAGGTGGTCCACAGCCGGCAGCCGGCGCAAGGCGGCTTTTGTTGCCAGGGTTTCAGCGCTCATGGGCACGTGTCACTCCACGGCGGCTGGCGCCACCACCGGCACCGGCGGCGTGAGGCCATGGGTCTTAATAAACTCCTCAATCCGCGCCAAGGCGCGCTCGGCCATCTGCTGCTTGCGCAGGGCCTTGTCCCGGGGCGGGTTGGGCAGGGGCGGCAACAGCCCAAAGTTGCTGTTCATGGGCTGGAAGTGCCGGGGGTCGGCGCTGGTGATGTAGTGGGCCAGCGCGCCCAGCATCGTCTCTTCCGGCAAAATCAACGGCTCCTCGCCCCGGGCGAGGCGCGCCGCGTTGAGGCCCGCCACAAGGCCCGAACCGGCCGATTCCACGTAGCCTTCAACGCCCGTGATCTGGCCGGCAAACAACACCCGCGGGTCTTTGCGCACCTGGTACGTGGGCAACAGCACCCGCGGCGCGTTGATGAAGGTGTTGCGGTGCATG
>DATCLD010000132.1:0-5774 GCA_036564115.1 Limnochordales bacterium | reverse complement strand
TGGCGCGCCCGGGAGGATTCGAACCTCCGACCTCCGGATTCGTAGTCCGTTACTCTGTCCACTGAGCTACGGGCGCCTGTTGGCATCGGTCATTCTATCACGGAACCGGGCCGGAGTCAACGGGTGCGTGGCCCGGCGTCGGCGTTCCCGATGCATCGCGGTTGCGGATCGCCGCTGTTGCCAGTGTACCCGATGCCAGTATACCCGATGACCGCGGTTGGCGGCACGTGCCTCACGCGGCGATCTGGCCCAATCATCCGGACTTTGGCGAAAGCCCGCCGCGGCGCCGTGCGGCAACCTGGCGGGGGAGGACAAATGGGCCTCCAAGGGGAAGACCTATGGCGAGGACGACAGAGGGAGGTCGACGGAAGGGTTGGCGGCACCCGACGGGCGGGAACTGGTGCGCAGCATCGGGCGCGAAGTGCTGAGCGCGGTGAGCCCGATCGTTGCGCTGGTGGTCATTCTCCACCTGACCGTGGCGCCGCTGGGCGCGGAAGGACTGGGGCGCTTCCTCGTAGGCAGCGTCCTGGTCGCGCTGGGGCTCGGCCTTTTCCTGCTGGGCGTCAATGTGGGCGTCGTGCCGTTGGGCGAGCGGGTCGGCGCGGTGCTGCCCAGCCGTCTCGGCGCGGCCGGCGTGTTTGGCGTGGCTGTGCTTTTCACGATATTGGCCACGGTGGCCGACCCCAACGTGCAGGTGCTCGCCTCGCTTGTGGACACGGCCTCTGACGGCGAGATCCCGCCGCTGGTGCTGGTGGCCTTTGTGGCGGCCGGGGTCGGGATCTACACGCTCTTGAGCCTGCTGCGGGTGTTCTTCCAGATGCCTCTGGGCTGGATTCTGCTTCCCTCCTATGCGCTGGCCTTTGTGCTCAGCGGCTTTGTGGAACCCCGGTTTCTGTCGGTCGCCTTTGACGCGGGCGGGGTGACCACCGGGCCGCTCATCGTTCCTTTTGTCATGGCCCTCAACGTCGGCATCGTCTCGGTCTTGGGCGTGCGGGACCGCGTGTCCGCGAGCTTCGGCCTTGTGGCCATGGTGTTCATCGGGCCCATCTTAGCCGTTTTGCTCCTGGGCCTGCTCTATTCCTGAGCGGTTGCGTGTGCTTGGTGTCCGTTCACTATCACCGGCTTTGACGGCGGCCGCAAGTCGGCCGGCGGAAGGTGGAAGACGGTTCGTGGGGGAATTCTTGGGCGCGTTCATAGACGTCGTCGTCGAGGTGGCGCTGGCGATCACGCCGCTGGCGGCGGTCGCGCTGGTCTTCAACCTCAAGTTCCTGCGGCTGCCGCGCAGCCAGGCTAGGTCGCTCTTCACCGGCCTCCTCTTGACGGCGCTTGGTACCATCCTGTTCCTGTACGGGGTGCGGATCGGCTTCATGCCGGCGGGCCAGGCCATCGGCCGGCTCGTTGCGGCTTCAAAACCTTGGATGCTGGTGCCCATCGGGTTTATACTGGGCCTTGTGACCATTTTGGCCGAGCCGACGGTGCGGGTGCAGACGCAGGAAGTGGCCCGGGTTTCCGGCGGCACCATTCCCGAGCGGCTGCTCTTGATCGCGCTTGCGGTGGGCGTCGGCGCAGCGGTGGCCCTGGCCATGCTGCGGGTGTGGCTGGACCTGCACCTGTTGGCCATCCTGATACCGGGATACGCGCTGGCCTTTGCCCTCATGTTTTTGGTCAAGCCGGGATTCACGTCCATCGCCTTTGACTCGGGCGGCGTGGCCACAGGTCCCATAACCGTCACCTTTATCGCGGCGGTGGCCTTGGGCGCGGCACAGGGAATCCCGGGCGCCGATCCGGTCATCGCGGGCTTTGGGCTGGTGGCGCTGGTGGGCCTGGCGCCCGTGCTGGCCGTGCTGGTGCTTGGCGTGCTCTTCCGGCGCGCGCATCCGGGGGCCGAAGAAGCGCAAAAGGAGAGGGAAGAGCGGTGGCCGACGGACAGTTCGACCTAATTGTCGTCATCGTGGACTCGGGCAAGGCGGAGGACGTCCTGCAAGCCGCGCGCCGCGCCGGGGCCGAAGGGGCGACCATCGTCCACGGCCGCGGCTCGGGGATCCATGAGCAGAAGAAGATTTTCAACATCCCCATCGAGCCCGAAAAGGACATCGTCATGATCCTGGTCCCCGAGCAGCGGACCGACGGCATCCTCGACGCCGTCGACGCGGCCGTTGACCTCAACAAGCCCGGCCACGGCATCGGCTTTGTGCTGCCGGTGAAACGCGTCGTCGGGTTGTCCCATCCCGTCCCGGGCCTGTACAACGCGGACTGAGGCCGCTCGACCCTTCCTTCCTGCCTGCGGCGCAGCCCCGGCGCCCGGGAAACGCCTTAGACCGCGACGACGCCGGCTCGATTGTAGCCGCCCGAGCAGGCGGCGGCAGCGGGCGGCGCCGGTTGGGACATGGCGCCTGGCCGTTTGGGACATTCTGACCAAGGAAGGCGCCGTGCAAGGTCGAAGAGGGTACCTAAGCGAACCCACAGGGGCCTACAGGAGGTGCTGGGACATGAAGATGGAGCTTGTCCAGCAGCAACTGAAAGAGTGGGGCGAGATCATGATCACCACGTCGGGGGGTGTCACCTTCGAGCTTCACCTGGGCGACACGACCTTCGACTTCGAGAACCGGCTGATCAAGCTCGACACGCCCCAAGCGCACTACGTGATCGACGGCGACTCGGTGGAGTTCGTCACCAAGCACTACGGGCACAAGCACGACTAGGCGCGAGGCGGCCGGAGCGCCGAGCGCCGGGGAAACGATGCGCAAGCAAGAAGGAGGGCCGGGGTGGCCCTCCTTTCTTTTCCCTCGTGCAGCGCCGCCCGTGCCGCCGGGTGCGCGGCGTTCCGCTTCGCGCCCCGCGGTTCTCGAGCGCCCTGCGTTCCCCCGAAGCACTGTGTTTCCAAGCGCTGTACGTCTCGCCCAGCGCTATCTCCTCAACCGCTGCGCGTCCCGCCTATCGCCCCGCGCCTGCGTCAACGCTGCTGACGGTTTCCAGGAACTCCCGCAAGATCGGCTCCATCTTGGGGAAGTCGATCAGGAACCCGTCGTGCCCGTGGGGGCTGTCGATCTCCGCGTACTCCACATCCTTCCCGAGCCGCGCCAGCGTGTCGACGATTTCCTTTTGCTGGTACGTCGGGTACAGGATGTCCGACGACACGCCCACCACCAGCACCGGGCTCTGCACCCGGTCCAAGGCCGCCTCCAGCGAACCCCAGGGCCTCGCCACGTCAAACAGGTCCAGGGCCCGGGTAAGATACAGGTAGCTGTTGGCGTCAAACCGGTCGACGAGCTTCTTGCCCTGGTAATGCAGGTAGCTCTCCACCTGGAACGTCGTGAAGAGCGAATACGGGTCGTTGAGGCGGCTTGCCACCAGCGCCCGGCCAAACTTGCGCGTCATGGACGGGTCGCTCTGGTAGGTGATCATGCCCAGCATCCGCGCCACGGCGAGCCCCCGCACCGGGCCCGGGGCGCCGTAGTAGTCGCCGCCGCGCCAGTCGGGGTCGTTCATGATGGCCTGGCGCCCGACCTCGTTGTACGCGATGGCCTGGGGGTACGAGCGTGCCGGCGCCGCGATGGGGATGGCGCTTCGCACCCGCTCCGGAAACCGGACCGCCCACTCCAAGGCCTGCATGCCGCCCATGGAGCCGCCGGCCACGGCCACCACCCGTTCGATGCCCAGGTGGTCGAGGAGCCGCGCCTGGCAGCGCACCATGTCGCCGATGGTGATCACGGGAAACCGCGCCCCGTAAGGGCGGCCGGTGCGGGGATCGATGGAGGCCGGCCCGGTGCTGCCCTGGCAGCCGCCCAGGACGTTGGAGCAGATGACGAAGTAGCGGTCGGTGTCAAACACCCGGCCCGGGCCGACTAAGTCTTCCCACCAGCCCTCCTCGGGATCGTCCGGCCCGTGGCTCGCGCAGTGGGCGTCCCCCGTGAGGGCGTGGACGATGAGGATGGCGTTGTCCCGCGCCGGCGACAGCCGGCCATAGGTTTCGTAGGCGATGGTGATGGGGCCCAGGGTGGCGCCGCTTTCGAGCACGAACGGTTCGTCCTCGGCAAAGGTGAAATAGCGGGTCCAGGGCCGGTGCTTGATCTTGTCAAACGCGCTGGCCGGAGCCGAGATGGTCGGTGCGGTCACACTCCTCACCCCCCTCGTCCGCATGGAAACCGTCACGCCGCTTCCCGGACGGCGGCCCGCAGGGCCTGGTCCAGGTCGGCCTTGAGGTCCTCCACGTTCTCGATGCCGATGGAGAGCCGGATGAGGTCCGGCGTCACGCCGGCGGCCAGTTGCTCTTCGGGCGTCAGTTGCTGGTGCGTGGTGCTGGCCGGATGAATCACCAGCGACTTGGCGTCGCCGACGTTGGCCAGGAGCGAGAACAGCTTCACGCTGTTGATGAAGCGCCGCCCGGCCTCAAGGCCCCCCTTGATGCCAAACGTGAAGATGGAGCCCGGACCCTTGGGCATGTACTTCTTGGCCAGCTCGTACGACGGGTGCCCGGGCAGGCCGGGATAGCTGACCCAGGAAACCAGCGGGTGCTCCTGCAGCCAGCGGGCGATTTCCATGGCGTTTTGCACGTGGCGCTCCATGCGCAGGTGCAAGGTCTCAAGGCCCTGCAAGAACAGGAAAGAGTTGAAGGGCGAGAGGCACCCGCCCAGGTCGCGCAGGAGCTGCACCCGGGCCTTGATGATGTAGGCCAGGGGGCCGAAGGTTTCCACGTAGCGGATGCCGTGGTAGCTCGGGTCAGGCTCCGTCAGGCCGGGAAACTTGCCGTTGGCCCAGTTGAACTTGCCGCTGTCGACGATCACCCCGCCGATGGAAGTGCCGTGGCCCCCGATAAACTTGGTCGCCGAGTGAACCACGATGTCCGCGCCCCACTCGATGGGCCGGCACAAATACGGCGAGGCGAAGGTGTTGTCCACGATGAGCGGGATGCCGGCGTCGTGGGCGATGTTGGCCACCGCCTCGATGTCCAGCACGTCGCCCTTGGGGTTGCCGATGATCTCGGCGTAGAGCGCCTTGGTCTTGGGCGTGATGGCCCGGCGGAAGTTCTCCGGGTCCGAGGGGTCGACGAAGTGCACCGTAATGCCGAACTTGGGCAACGTGTGCCGGAAGAGGTTCCAGGTGCCGCCATAGAGGCTGGTGGCGGACACGATCTCGTCGCCCGCCTGGGCGATGTTGAGAATGGCGAAGGTCTCCGCGGTCTGGCCGGCCGCGAGCGCCAGGGCGCCGACGCCGCCCTCAAGCGCCGCCATCCGCTGCTCAAACACGTCGGTCGTCGGGTTCATGATGCGGGTATAGATGTTGCCGAACTCCTTGAGCGCGAACAGGTTGGCGGCGTGGTCCGCGTCGCGAAAGACATAGGACGTGGTTTGGTAGATGGGCACCGCCCGGGAACCCGTCGTGGGGTCGGGCTGCTGCCCCGCGTGCACGGCCAGGGTTTCAAAGCGGTAGCGCTGGGTGTCGGACATCGGCTCAACCTCCTCTACGGCGGCTCACAGGCCGCAATCTTATGCCGCAGGAGTACGGCGTTGCTGTCGACGGCCGGCGGTGCGACCGGCTGTCAGACTGTTGCTCAACCGTCCGAGTCTTGGCCCGACGCAAGAGCATCAAAAAAGCCTCTCCGGAGGGAGAGGCACAACGTACAAACCGCGTTTGTCGTCCTGCACCCCCCTCTCATCTCTCAGGAGCCCAAGCGGGTCCTGCAGGAATTGGCACCACTGCAGCAAATGAGCTGCCGGTTGCCGGGCTTCATCGGGCCAGTCCCTCCGCCACTCTTGATAAGAGTTGAGGCAACG
>DATCLD010000131.1:0-20168 GCA_036564115.1 Limnochordales bacterium | reverse complement strand
CGGCTCTTGAGCAGCCGGCCCAAGGAGGCCGCGGTGATCCCCTTGCCGAGGCCCGACACAACCCCGCCGGTCACAAAGATGAATCGCGTCATAGTATGAGTCCCTCCTTGACATCGCCCCGGCCGAGCCGGGGCAGCGGCCTGCAAGCCCTCATGAGCCGCTGCCAGCGGGCGCACGAGCGCTTTCGGCCGCGGCCAAAGCGCCACGCCGCGCTCCACCCATACAGCCCCAACGGGCCACCTGGTGGATGCGGCTGCTGCCGGGCGGAGCGCTACATCTCTTCCGGCGCGTTAATCCCCATGATGGCCAGCGCGTTGGCCAACACTTGCCGCGTGGCCGCGCACAAGGCCAGCCGGGCGGCGCTCAGGCCGGCATCTTCGCCCAACACGCGGCAGTGGGTATAAAAGGAATGAAACCCGGAAGCCACCTCATGGGCGTAGCGGGTGAGGCGGTGGGGCTCCCGCCGCACCGCGGCCAGCTCCACTTCGTCCGGGAACTCGGCAAGCTTGCGCACGAGCTCCCGCTCGGGCTCCTCCACGAGCCGCTCCAACGGGGCATCGGCCAGCGCTTGCTCCACCGCAAACCCCGCCGCCTTGGCCTGGCGGAAGATGCTGCAGATGCGCGCGTGGGCGTACTGCACGTAGTAGACAGGGTTGTCGCTGGTTTGAAGGTTGGCGAGGTCCAGGTCAAAGTCCAGCTCGGAATCGGTGGACCGCATGAGGAAGAACCACCGGGCTGCGTCGACGCTGACTTCCTTGAGGAAATCGGCCATCGTCACAAACTCGCCGCGGCGCTTGGACATGCGCACTTCTTGCCCGCCGCGCACCAGGTGCACCATCTGCAGGTAAATGATCTCCAGGGCGTCCGGGTTAAAGCCGAGGGCAGCCAACGCCGCCTTGAGGCGCACGTGGTAGCCGTAGTGGTCGCGGCCGAGCAGATTGATCAAGTGATCGTACCCGCGCTCGAACTTGTTGACGTGGTAAGCCACGTCGGGGACGATGTAGGTGAAGTTCCCGTCCCGCTTCACCAGCACGCGGTCCTTGTCGTCGCCAAACGCGGTGCTGCGGATCCAGACGGCCCCGTCCGCCTCGTAGGCATGACCGGCCTGGCGCAGCCGTTCCACAACGGCCTCCGGTCCACCCGCAGCCCGCACTTCGCTCTCGTGAAACCAGCGGTCAAACTCCACCCGGTACTGGCGCAGCACAGCCTTCTGCCCTTCCACGATGCGCTCCACCGCAAAGCGGGCCAGCCGCGCCAGCCACGCCTCGTACACAGGGTCATGGCGCCATTTCCGGGACGGCGTTGCGGGTTCCTCGTCGTCGTTGTCCCCGTCCGCGGGCTGGACCTCCGCGGCGCCCACCCACGGCGGCGGCCCCTGCGGCCGATCGCCAGCCCCGTATTGGGCGATATACTCGCGGGCGATATCGATCAGGTACTCGCCGGGATACGCGCCTTCGGGGAGCTGCGCGTCCTCACCCAAGAGCTGCCGGACCCGCACGTCCATGGCCGCACCCAGCATGCGCACCTGGTTGCCCGCGTCGTTGACGTAAAACTCACGGTCAACGGCGAACCCGGCCCACGCCAGCACCTCGGCCAGCACGTCGCCCACCGTCGCATGGCGCGCGCTGACCACGTTCAACGGTCCCGTGGGGTTGGCACTGACGAACTCCACCAGCACCCGCCGGCCGCGCCCCACATCGACCTTGCCGTAATCGGGCCCCGCGGCCAGGATGCCGCGCAACGCCGCCGCGAGCCATTCCTCTTTAAGGAAGAAATTGATGAAGCCGGGACCCGCCACCTCGGCCCGCTCCACGAGGGTCCCCTGGGGATCGAGATGACGTACCACGGCTTCGGCGATCTGGCGCGGGGCTGTGCGGGCCTCCCGGGCCAGCACCATCGCGGCGTTGGTGGCCCAGTCGCCGTGGGCCCGGTCCTTGGGACGCTCCACCTGGATCTCAGCGGGCGCCACGTCGCGGCCGAGGTTCAGCTCGCCGGCCGCACGCGCCCGGTTGAGGCCATCCGCCACCAACTGCTGGATTTGCGCCCGCACCTGGGCAGCCACGTTCATTGCCGTCCACTCCCAAAGCCGAGGATCGCTTCCCGCACCACCTTGGCCGCCAGGATGGCGGTGATGTCGCTCGCGTCTTGGGGCGGGCACACTTCCACCAGGTCCATGGCCACCACCCGCAGCTCCCGCAGGCGGTGGAGGGCAGCGAGCAGCTCGCCGGGCGTCACGCCGCCGGGTTCCGGCGTGCCGGTGCCCGGTGCAAAGCCGGGATCAACGACATCGATGTCAATGGTCACATACACGGGCCGGCCGGACAGCTGCGGCAGCACTCGGTCCAGCGCGGACAAGACCTCCAGCGGGTAAAAGCCGGTCCGCGCCCGGCCGAAGGCAAACTCCTCGCGCGTCCCCGAGCGGATGCCCAGCTGGAAGACGCGATCGAAGCCGATGAGCTCGCCGACGCGGCGCATCACCGTCGCGTGGGAGTGCCGCACTCCCAGGTAATCATCGCGCAAGTCGGCATGGGCGTCAAACTGGACGACCGCCAGGTCCGGGAAGCGGCGGTGCACGGCCCGCACCGTCGCCAGCGTCAAAAGGTGCTCGCCGCCCAGGATGATGGGCAACTGCCCCCGCTCCACGACGCTGGCCACGGCCCGCTCGATGGCCGCCAGGGCCACTTCCGGATCGCCAAAGGGCAGGTCCACGTCGCCCGTGTCGTAAAACGGCACCTGCGAGAAGTCCAGGTCCAAGTACGGGCTGTAGTCCTCAAGTCCATCGCTCACGTCGCGGATGCGGCTCGGGCCGAAGCGGGTACCCGGGCGGAAGCTGACCGTCGTATCCAGTGGCGCGCCCAACAGCACCACGGGAGCACCCGGGTCATCCACCGCCCCAAGAAACCGCTGCCGCCGGATCGTACCGGGCACGGCCTGCGCCGGATTCATGGCCGCCATACTACATCCCGCCCTCGACGGCCGCGACCGCCCGCACCAGCTCCTCGACGAACCGGGGCAACTGGAACGCCGCGTGGTGGATCTGGGGGGTGTAGTAGCGGGTGTCCAGCGGCCGGATGCGCGCCGGGTCGACGGCCAGGGGGTCGTAGCGCTTAGAGCCGAGCGTAAAGCTCCACAAGCCGCTGGGGTATGTGGGGACGCTGGCCAGGTACAGCCGGGTGATGGGGAACGTGGCGCGGATGCCCGCGTAGGTGCGCCGGATCAGGTCTTGGTTATAGAAGGGCGACTCCGTCTGGGCCACCATGATCCCGTCTTCCTTGAGGGCGCGACCGACGTAGCGGTAAAACTCGGGCGAAAACAGCCCAGTGGCCGCCCCGGCCGCGCCGACGGGCTCGGTGGAATCGATCAGCACCACGTCGTACTCGTTCTCGGAGTTGCGGATGTGCTCCAGCCCATCGCCGATGCGGATCTCCACCCGGGGGTCATCCAGCGCGCAACTGATGCTCGGCAGGAACTCCCGGCTGGCCTCGACCACCCGGCGGTCGATCTCCATGAGCACCGCCCGCTCCACGCTCGGGTGCTTGAGCACCTCCCGGATCGTGCCGCCGTCGCCGCCGCCGATGACCGCGACCCGCCTCGGGTTCGGGTGGGTGTTCATTGCCACATGGGTGATCATCTCGTGGTAGACGAACTCGTCGACCTCCGTCGTCTGCACCATGCCGTCCAAAAGCAGCATGCGGCCGAACTGCTCCGTCTCCACGATAGCCATGTGCTGGTATTCCGTCTGCTCCTCCACCAGCGTCCGCCGGACCTTGCAGGTGATGCCCACCGCCGGCGTCTGCTTCTCCGTCACCCATAATTCCATCGCAAAAAGGCCCGCCTGACTGTGCAAGCGGGCCCGTCACCTCCCCAGCGCCGCCCTGTTTAATACCAGAGTGCCACCGCCGCAAAAGCGCAGCCGCACCGCTCGACGCGGTGGCTCACGGCCTTAACCATGACCTTCTTCAAAGGCAAGTTGCGCACGCGGAAAGCTTCCTCCACCATGCGCCGCACCTCGGCCTCGGCATCGGCCGCCGTGCCCTTGCCTTCCCATTCCATGATCACGCCGTAGGTGTCCTCGCTGAAACCGACGCCAACGGCCGCCGCGATCTCCTCGCCGGGCGTAGTGCTCGTGATGTACCCGTAGGCCGTAGGAGTCAGGGCGCCGGGCGGGATGTCCAGTTTCTCCGCCAGCTCGGCGTTGGGCGGCAAGATGCTGCTCACTCGGAGCAGATTCAAATTGCCGATCCCGCTTGCGAGCAGGGCGTTGTCAAACGCGTTGAGCGGCGTCGTCCCTTCAGCGGCGCCGGAAACCAATGTGAACTTTTTTGGAGTGGGCAGCACCTGGCCAACCTCCCGGCTGACGTAATGCACAAGAGCTAGTATATCAAAAGGCCGGGGCGGTGCAACCCTTGCGCTACTCGGCGCCAAAAAATCTCTTAATCTCGACTGCGGCGGTTTCCGGGCTGTCGGAAGCGTGCACGATGTTATAAGGCAGCTCCACTGCAAAGTCGCCCCGGATCGTACCCGGCGCCGCCTCCAACGGGTTCGTGGCGCCGATCAAGTTGCGCACGTGGCGGACCGCGTTGGGGCCTTCCACAACGGCCATGGCCACCGGCCCGGAAGTGATGTACTCCACAAGCTCCCCAAAGAAGGGCTTGTCCTTAAGATGAGCGTAATGTTCCGCGGCCACCGCGGGCTCGATCCGCCCCATCGATAGGCGGGTGATCTTGAGCCCCTTCTGCTCAATCCTGCGCAGCACTTCCCCGATGAGCCCCCGCTGAACCCCTTCGGGCTTGACCATCACAAACGTCCGCTCCATGATCCTTTAACCTCCTACTCAAATGAACGGCCTACTCAAATGAACAATTGGCGCAGCGACAGTGCTCTAAGCTCTAAGCTCTAATCGTAATCCTCAAAGGCGTCGCTCAGCACCGGGCGCAGGTCGTGGGGCGGCAGCACTTCCGCTTCGCCCGCCAGGACCTCCTGTCCCCGCTGGTTGCGGGCCACGATCCGCAGCCGGGCCCGCCCCCGGGCCGAATCAATGGCCGTCACTTCCGCCGTTAGCGTCAGCGTGTCGCCGATCCGCACCGGGTGCAGGAAGTGCAGCGACTGGGACAGGCTGACGGTTCCGGGCCCCGGCAGCCGCTGGGTGAGCAGCACGTACACGTATCCCGCCAGCATCACCGCCGGCACGACGGGTTCTCCCAAGGGCGTGCGGGCGGCGTAGTTGCGGTCCAGGTAGATCGGGTTGAGGTCCCCCGTCGCCCCCATGTAGAGCAGCACCTCGCGGGCGGTTACCCGGCGGGTGACCTCAGCCCGCTGGCCTACTCGCAGTTCGTGCAGCCGGAAAGCCCGGGCGCGCCGGCCGCTGATGTGCTGCACTCGGCCCACCTCCTGCCTAGTGTGCCTCGTCCCGGGCGAGCTCTTCGAGGGCCGCGCCCGCAGCCGCGATGGTCTGCTCCAGGTCCCCGTCGCTGTGGGCCAACGACACGAACATGGTCTCAAACTGGGCCGGCGGCAGGTAGACGCCGCGGGCCAGCATCTTGTGGAAGAACGCCCCGTACCGCCGCGTGTCGGACCGGCGGGCGCTGTCGTAATCGACGACAGGCTCTGCCGCGAAGAACAGCGTGACGCACGAGCCGACCTGGTTCACCTGCACCGGAACCCCGGCCCGGCGGGCCGCTTCGACTAGGCCCTCCGCCAGGAACCGGCCGGCTTCTTCCAGCCGCTTATACACCCCCTCTTCCTTGAGCGCCGCCAAAGTGGCCGCACCGGCCGCCGCGGCCAAGGGGTTGCCGCTCAAGGTGCCCGCCTGGTACACGGGGCCGGCCGGCGCCACCATCTGCATGATGTCGGACCGGCCGCCGTAGGCGCCGATAGGCATGCCGCCGCCGATGACCTTGCCCAGGCACGTGAGGTCCGGCTGCACGCCATAAAGCTCCTGCGCGCCGCCGTAAGCCACCCGGAAACCGGTGATCACCTCGTCGAAAATGAGCAAGGCTCCGTGCCGGGTGGTGATGGCGCGCAGGCCCGCCAAAAAGCCCGGTTTGGGCGGCACGAGGCCCATGTTGCCCGCCACAGGCTCGACGATGACGGCGGCGATCTCGGGCCCATGTGCGGCAAAAAGGGCCTCCACAGCGGCCAGGTCGTTGTAGGGGGCCAAGAGCGTATCCGCGGCTACGGACGGGGTCACGCCCGGGCTGTCGGGTACACCTAAGGTCGTCGCACCTGACCCTGCCTGCACCAGGAGGCTGTCCACGTGCCCGTGGTAGCAGCCGGTGAACTTGACGATTTTGCTTCGCCCGGTGTACGCCCGGGCGAGGCGCAGCGCGCTCATGGTGGCTTCCGTGCCCGAGTTGACCAGCCGCACCTGCTCCACCGACGGGACAGCGGCGACAATCAGCTCAGCCAAGTGCAGCTCGGCCAGGTTGGGCGCACCGAAGCTGGTGCCCCGGGCAGCCGCCTCCTGCACCGCGGCGACGACCTTCGGGTGCGCGTGTCCCAGGATGAGCGGTCCCCAGGAGCCGACGTAGTCGATGTACTCGTTGCCGTCGATGTCCCAGATCCTGGCCCCGGCACCGCGCGCGATGAACAAGGGCTCGCCGCCGACAGCCCGGAAGGCCCGCACGGGGCTGTTGACCCCGCCGGGAATCACCTTCAGGGCGCGGGCGAAGGCTTCCCGGGACGCATTGGCCGTCATGCCCTTGCCTCCTCCAGCCATCGGGCCGCATCCACCGCATGGTAGGTCAAGATGAACCGGGCGCCGGCCCGCTTGATGGCCAGCAGGTACTCCAGCACCACCGCCCGCTCATCGATCCAGCCGGCCGCTGCGGCGGCCTTGATCATGGAGTACTCGCCGCTGACCGCGTAGGCGGCGACGGGCACGTCAAAGCTCTGGCTGACCGCGGCGATGACGTCCAGATACGCCAGGGCCGGTTTGACCATGACCATGTCGGCGCCTTCTTCGATGTCCAAGGCCACTTCCAGCAGCGCCTCCCGGGCGTTGGCCGGGTCCATCTGGTAGCTGCGCCGGTCGCCAAACTGGGGCGCCGAGTCGGCCGCCTCCCTGAACGGCCCGTAAAACGCCGAAGCGTACTTGGCCGCATAGGACAAGATGGCCACATGGGAAAAGCCTTCGTCATCCAGCGCCCGGCGGATCGCCCCGACTCGGCCGTCCATCATGTCCGAGGGCGCCACCACGTCGGCGCCGGCCTGGGCATGGGAAACGGCCATCAAGGCCAGCCGCTCGAGGCTGGAGTCGTTGTCGATGCGGCCATCCTTGACGATGCCGCAGTGGCCATGGTCCGTGTACTGGCACAGGCAGACGTCGGTCATGACCACAAGCTCCGGCAGCGCATCCTTGATCCGGGCCACGGCTTCCTGTACCGGCCCGTCGGGGTTCCACGCCTCGGAGCCCTCCGCGTCCTTGGCGGCCGGCAGGCCAAAAAGTATCACCGCCGGCACGCCCGCCGCAAAAGCCCGGCGCGCCTCCTGCACCGCGAGGTCGGGCGAGCGCCGCGCCACGCCGGGCATGGCCGCAACCGGCTCCGTCCGTTCCTTGCCTGGGACGACAAACAGAGGATAGACGAAATCCGCAGGGTCCAACCTGTGCTCCCGCACCAGCCGGCGCAGACCGCTGGTCGCCCGCAGGCGCCGCAGGCGCTGCTCAGGAAACCCCATCGCTCCCCGCTCCCTTCTGCCGGTATGCCGCCAGGGCTGCCACCAGCCCGGCCACCGTATAAGCTCTGGCCGTCACATCCACCGGCAACCCGCTCTCCCTGGCCGCGGCCGCGGTCACCGGCCCGATGCAGGCCACCACAAACCGGGCCCCTTCCCGGCCGTGGACCGCCCACAGGCGGGCAAACCCGTGCACGGTGGATGGGCTCGTGAAAGTGACGGCATGAATCTGCCCGTTGGCCAACTGCGTCAAAACGTCCTTGGCGTTGGGGGGATCGGCCGGGACGGTCGTGTAGGCGGCCACCACCTCCACGTTCGCCCCTAAAGCCCGCAACCCTTCCGGCAACGTGTCGCGCGCTTTGGCGGCGCGCGGCAAAAGCACCCGCCGCCCCTGCCACGTGTCTCGCGGCGCCAAAGCCCGCAGCACGCCTTCGGCCACGTACTCGTCGGGAACGACTTCCACCGCCAGCCCCCGCTCCGCCAGGGCGGCCGCCGTGGCCGGGCCGATGGCCGCCAGCCGGCAGCGGGCCAGCTCCGCGATGGGCACCCCTAAGGCCCCAAGGCGCGCTGCCACCGCCCGCACGGTGTTGGCGCTCGTAAACACAACCCAGTCAAAGCTGTTCAAGGCCAGCAAGGCCGCGTCCAGCCGCTTCGGCTCGGGCGAAGGCCCCATCTGGATGACGGGCAACTCCACCGGCTCAGCGCCCGCCTCGTCCAGTGCCCGGCTCAAGTCGTCGGCCTGGTGCTCCGCCCGCGTCACGAGCACCCGCCAGCCGGCCAGCGGCCTGCTCGTCTTGCCGCCCGCGTCCTTGTGCCCGCGAGCCGGGCGTCCGCTGTCCTGCACGCGGCATCCCTCACCCATCTTGCCGCAGCTCCGCCCGGCGCCGTGCCAAGCGCGCCACGAGCAGGCTCAGCTCATAGAGCACCAGGAGCGGGCCGGCCATGATTAGCTGCGAAAAAGCGTCGGCGGGGGTGAGGACCGCCGCGATGACGAAGATGGCAAACACCGCGTATTTCCGCCGCTTGGCCATCTCCACCGGATCGACGAGCCCGATGCGGGTCAAAAACACCATCACAATGGGCAACTGGAAAATGAGGCCCATGGGAAGCACCATCAGCAGCACGAAGCTCACGTAGGGGGAAACCGAGATCATCGGCTCGAGATCCGCGCCGCCAAACCCCAGCAAAAACCGGAGGGCAATGGGCATCATCACGGCGTAGCTGAAGCTGGCGCCGGCCAGAAACAGCAAAAAGGACAGCGGGATCAGCAGGAGCGCCACCCGACGGTCCCGGCGCGGCAGAAACGGCGAAATGAACGCCAACAGCTGCCACATCAAGAAGGGAAAAGCCAGGATGAGTCCGCCGGCGAGCGAGAGCTTGATCCGGGCGAAAAAGGCTTCCGAGGGGGCCAGAAACACAAGCTCGCTGCTGGACGGCAACTGCGTGCGCAGGTGCTCCAGCGCCGGCTCGCTGAAGACGTAGGCGGTCACGCTGGCGGCGGCGAAAAACGCCAGCGACCAGAGGATTCGCCTCCGCAGCTCAGCCAGCCGCTGGGTAAGCGCTTGGAATTGCACGGCCGATTCCGCCGGTTCAGCGGGCACCGCTCCGCTCCCCCTTGCGCATGCGCCAAAGCGTCAGCTCAAACAGGATGATCAGCGGCAGCGCCATCATCACCTGGCTGACCGCGTCCGGAGGCGTCAGGATCGCGCCGACGACGAAGGCCAGGAAGTAGACCATCTTGCGCAAGCGCACCAGCCCCGCGACGGTGACCATCTCCAGGCGCACCAAAACGGCCAGCACGATGGGCAGCTGAAACACGACCCCAAACGGCACGGTCACGGAAATGAAAAAGCTCAAGAACCTTCCTACGGCGATGACAGGCCGGACGCTTTCGCTACCGAAACCTAGGAAAAACCGCAACGCCACCGGGTAGACGGCGAAGTAGCCAAAGGCGACACCCATGGCAAACAGGCTGAAAGATGCCGGCAGGTAGCGCCCCAGCAGCCGCTTCTCGTGGGGAAACAGCGCCGGAAGGACGAAGCGCCACGCCTCCAGCACGATGACCGGCGACGCCAGGGCCGCCCCGATCAGCAAGGCCATCTTGAGGTAGGCCGTAAAGGCCTCCGCCGGGGCGACGAACACGAAGGAGCGCTGGGTGTCGGCTGCAAAGCGGCGCAGCATGCCCGGCACCAGAAACCAGCCCACAGCCGTCCCGGCGGCCAGAGCGGCCAGGGACACCAGAATGCGCCGCCGCAGCTCGGCCAGGTGCTCCTCGGTGGTCATCTCCGGCAGCACGTACTCGGAGCTGGAGTCCACCTGTTCCCTGCCGTTCACCGCGTCCTGTCTCCCTGCGTCTTGCGCCTAGTGACCCGCCGGCTGGCCCCGCAACACCGAAAGCGCATGGGGCAAAAGGTCCAGGATGGCCGCCAAGCTTTCCTCGGCGCCGCGGGGGCTGCCCGGCAAGTTGACGATCAAGGTGCGCCCCCGCACCCCGGCCACCCCGCGGGACAACGCCGCGCGCCGCTGGCGCTGGACGCCTGCGGCCCGCATCAGCTCGGGAAGCCCCGGCACAAGGCGCGACACCACCGAAAGGGTCGCCTCCGGGGTTACGTCCCGGGGCCCAAGGCCCGTGCCGCCCGTGGTCAACACCAAGTCCAGGTCCAGCTCGTCCGCCATCGCCTTTAGGCGCGCGGCGATCCGGTCGTGCTCGTCCGGCACCACCTCATAACAAACGACTTCCCCGAGTTGCGCCACCTGCTGGGCCAACCGGGGGCCGCTTTCGTCCGGCTCAAGCCCTTGCGCGCGCCGATCGCTGACGGTGAGGATGCCGATGCGGAACGCCATGGATTAATAGGCCCGCTTTAGGAGCTCATCGGCGATGAGGGCGAGCAGTTCCCGACCCTCGCACTCGGGCAGCGCCAGCAGCTCGTCCTTGGCGCGCCGGGCAAAACGGGACGCCACCTGCCGGCTGTACTCGATGGCCCCGTTGCTGCGGACAAGCTCCAGCACCGCGCGCACCTGCTCGCCGGTGGCGGGGCCTTGCCCGAGGATGGCCGCCACCCGCTCCCGCATGCCGTCCTGCTGCAAGAGATACAGCACGGGCAAGGTGAGGATGCCCGCGGCCAAGTCGTTGCCGACGGGCTTGCCCACCACTTCCGCTTCCCCGCTCACATCCAGCAGGTCATCGACGACCTGAAACGCGAGGCCGATGTTGCGGCCGTACTCGTACAGAGCCTGCGCCTGCTTGGGCGACGCACCCTGCATGAGCGCGCCCGACTGGCAGCAGGCCGCGAAAAACAGCGCCGTCTTCTTCTCGATGCGGCGGAAATAGTCGTCCTCGGTCTGGTCGAGTCGTCCCAGCGACTGCTTCTGCTGGATCTCGCCGTCGCACATGCGCAGGATCATGTCGGACATGATGCGCACGATCTCGGGCGTGGACTTGTCCACCAGGATGACCAGGGCTTGGGCCAGCAGGCAGTCGCCGGCCAGCACCGCCGAGTGGTTGCCCCACTTGGAGTTGACCGTCGGCCGGCCGCGGCGGGTGGCGGCTTCGTCGATCACGTCATCGTGCACCAGGGTGGCCATGTGGATCAGCTCCGCAGCCACGCCCACCGGCACAACCGGCCGCACATCGGGGTCGAAAACCCGGCCCGACAAAAGCGTCATGATAGGCCGGATCCGCTTGCCCCCGCTCTCAATCAAGTGCAGGGCGATGGCCTGGGTTTCCGCCCCGCTGTCTTCCATGGCCGCCCGGAGCTGTCGCTCGACTTCCTGCAAATACGGTCCGATGTCTGCCAGGACCGCTTCCACGACCTGCACCGGCCTCACACCCTTCAAACGACACCCACGTGCAGGCAGCTGATGCCGCCGGTAAGATTGTAGTAATGCACGTCCCGCAAGCCGGCGGCCCGAAGCATCGCCGCGAGCGCCTCCTGATCCGGAAACTCCAAAACGGTTTCAGGCAGGTAGCGGTACGTGTCGGGATCCCCTTGGATAAGACGGCCGATTAGGGGCACCAGGTGACGGAAATAGAGGAAGTAAATTTGCCGGAAGACGGGCCACACGGGATGGGAGAACTCTAGCACCAGCACCCGCCCGCCGGGCCGCACCACCCGCCGCATCTCAGCCAGGCAGCGCTCCCGGTCCGTCACATTGCGGAGGCCAAAAGCGATGGTGGCCGCGTCGAAGGTATCATCGGGGAAGGGCAGGTCCAGCGCGTTTCCCTGCACAAACTGGCAGATCTCCGCGAGGCCGTACGCCTGGGCCTTGGCCCGGGCTCGCACGAGCATCTCCTCAACAAAGTCAAGGCCGATGACCTGGCCCTCTTTGCCCACGTAGCGGGCCAGCTCAAAGGCGAGATCGCCTGTGCCGGTCGCAATGTCGAGCACCCGCGCGCCCGGGGTCAGGCCCGCCTTGGCCGCGGTGAACCGCCGCCAACCCACGTCCCGGCGGAAGCTCAGCAGGCGGTTGAGGAAGTCGTAGCGGGGTGCGACGCGGCGGAACAGGTCCCGCACGTACTGCTCCCGTTCGGCCATGGCCATTGACTTGTGATCGCTCACGCGGCCAAACCCCTCAATCCCGCAGGTAATAAGCCAACCGCTGCAGCTCCAGGCTCAGGTCGGCGTTGATCATGTGAACCCCTTCGGGCACCGTCAGCTTGACCGGGGCGAAGTTGAGGAGCAGCTTGATACCGGCCCCGACCAGCCGGTCAACGACTTCTTGGGCCGCCTCGGCCGGCACCGCGATGATGGCCATCTTCAGCCCCAGTTCCCGGGTGCGCTCCTCGATTTTGGCCGGCGACTCGACCGGCAGCCCCTCCACGATCTCGCCCTGCTTCTCCGGATCTTCGTCAAACAAGGCGACGATGTTGAGGTGGAAGCCGGGATCCGCGGCGTAGCGGCGGCGGAAATAGCGGGCCAACGCGTGCCCAAGGCTGCCGACGCCCACGATCGCGATGGGGATGTCCCGGTCCAGATGCAAAATACGGCGCAGTTCGGCCTTCAGATTGTTGACGTCGTAGCCTACGCCCTGCTTGCCGAATTCGCCGAACCACGCCAGATCCTTGCGCACCAGCGCTGGGCTGACGCCGGCCCGCTCGCCCAGCTCCTGCGAGGACATCAGCTCTTTGTCCCCGTCCCGGGTCGCGTCCTCCAACACCCGCAGGTAGAGGGGCAGCCGGCGCACCACCGCACCGGAAATTTTCCGCAGCCGCATACGTGCCACCTGTCGACGGTTGTACCGACCCGTGCCGGCCAACAAACACGTCCTTCGCAAACAGCTTCATTATAACCTTCGTCGAAAGCAACCGTCAAATGACCTCACAGCCGCGCCGACGCCGTCAGCCGCCGCCCGTCCCGCACGATCCTCAGCTCCAGGCGCTCTCCCGGTCCGGTTTCGTTCGCGACCGTGATGAGGCTCTCCATGGAGTCGACGGTCCGCCCATTGGCTGCGGTGATCACGTCGAGCTCTTGGACCCCGGCGGCGTCTGCGGGCGAATCGGGGATCACCTGCAGGACCAACACCCCTTCCCGAACGGGAACGGTCACGCCCAGCTCCGCCTCCAACACCCGCCGGTGGGCGTCGGTCAAGGCGGTGCCCAGAACACCCAGTCGGCGCGGGCGGCCATACGCGATGATGTCCCGGGCCACTTGCCGGGCCATGTCTGCCGGCACGGCAAACCCGAGCCCCTGGGCGGCGACCCCTTCGACATTGGCCAAGATCGCCGTATTGATCCCGACCACCCTGCCGTTCAGGTCCACCAGCGGCCCGCCGCTGTTGCCCGGGTTGATGGCGGCGTCCGTCTGCACGAGGTTGAACAGGAAGCGGTCTTCGTCGATGGGGATCGACCGCTGCAAGGCGCTCACAACCCCTGTGGTCACCGTGAAATCGAGCCCGAAGGGATTGCCGATCGCGATGACCGTCTGCCCGACCCGCAGGGGCTCCGACGGCCCGAGCTCCGCCACGGGCAAGTCCCGGCCCGGGATGCGCAGCACGGCCAGGTCCGTCCACGGGTCCGCGCCCACCAACTCCGCCCGGAAATCCCGCCCGTCCCGCAACATGATGCGGATCTCCGACGCGTCTCGCACTACATGCTCGTTGGTGAGCACATACCCGTCCGCGTCGATGATGACGCCCGAGCCGAGCCCCTGTTGGGTGACCGGCTCCCTGAAAAACAGCGAGTCGACAAAGGCCTGACGGGTGACGGCCACCTTGACCACCGCCGGGCCGACCCGGTCCACCGCCTGCACCACGGCGTCGCCGCCCTCTTGCCTGACGAGCTCGACCCCTTGCGCCTGAAACCGGCCAGCGCCGGAGCCGCCCTCGCCGTTCGCACCCGGACGTGCGCCGGCCAGCCGCGCTCCCACTGCCCCACCAACTACCGCCGTGATGACGATTGCCAAGATGACTGAACGCCAGTCCCTCCGCACCGCGCGCCTCTCCTCCCCGGTGCTGCCCCTCGTCTCCGTCCACTATTCTGCGGTTGGTCCGCCATTTTATCAGCGCCATGCGGGAACCCTAAAGACACGACCCTCACCCCACCCTCGGCGCAGGAGGCCCCCGATGGAGAACGAACGACAGGACTCCCAACCGCGAAATTCCCAAGAGAGGAAGCCGGAGCCGGACAACGTGCGCTACCTGGACGAATGGCGCGCCCAGCACCGCCGCTATTACGCGGCCAAGACGGAGGCGCTGCGCGGGCGCAAGGGGCGCCTGGGCCGCACGGGCCAGCGACAAGGCGGTGCGACGCGTTCCCCTGGGTCCTGGCCCTATCGTCCCGCCCCCATCGGCCCGGTGCCGGCAGCGCCGGCGCGCCGCTGGACGTGGCTATTTTGGTGCCTCCCCGTGGTGGTGGGCGCCATCGCATGGCTGGCGGCGTCTGGGAATGACAGCGCGCCCGCGCCGCCCGCCAGCGAGCAGGCGCCCGTGCTCGAGCTGTGGGCCCCGGGAGCCTACGGGCGCGATGCAGAGCTGCAGGCGTTGCTTTTGTCCTTTGAGGAAGCCCACGGGGTCAAGGTGCGCTGGCAGGCCCGTCCCCTCGACTCTTATGAACTCATGCATGCGCTTTTGGTCGGCCCAGCGCCCGACGTCATCCTGATCGACCAGGAGACGGGCTTGCGCCTGATGGGCATGGATGCCCTCCTGCCCCTCGTCGAACCGCAGGAGGGCGAACTGCCCCAGTACGTCCTGCCGCTGGCTGAGGAAACGTTCTGGGTACGGTCCTTGCGGGCCGCCATCCCTCGCCGCGCTGCCCATCCGGACCTCGCGCAGGCGTTTGTGGCGTTTCTCGCCAGCGCGGTCAGTAGCAGGTCCGGGACATACTAATCTCGCCGGGTCCACAGCAGCCGGGCGAAGATCGGTGCAGGCCCGCAAGGGTCTGCACCGGTTGAGCGCAGGGCCTGCGCCGGTTCCCACCGCCGCCAAATCGACCGCTGGCGGGCGGCGGGGATCGGCGGGGGCTTGAGCGAAGGTCGCGGCCGGCGCCTGCGGGATTGGCGGCAGCCCAGAAGGTTGCCGCTGGTTCTAGCGGGTACAGGTCGCGGCTGAGCCAAGACGGCTCGCCGGTGGCCAGCGGGATCCGCGCCAGCCTGCCGGTTGGCCAGGGTCTTGCCGGCGATCGCGAGCGGTCGGGCAAAGGCGCTTGCGGGCGTCGATGGGATCGGCGGCGGCCGGCCTCCGGTCGCCGCCGGTTTCAAAAGACGTTCGGGAGCGCCGGCGCGCAGGCTGCTGTGGGCCCGCGTTTCCTGTCTGAGGGCCAGGGTGCTGTGGGCCCGCTTCCCTTTCCTGCCTTGAGGGCCTTGCGTGCCTTGAGCGCCGGCCGCGCGTTACCCTTTTGGCACAGCCACCAGCGCCACCAGCGTGCTAAACAGGACAGCGGCCGCGATACCCAGCCCCACAAACTCCATGGTGCCCGTGAACAGTCCTTCCCAGCCCAGCTTCTGCGTTTCGTGGAGCACGCCGCGGGTGATCGACGCTCCAAAGCCGCTGACCGGGATGAGGGCGCCGGCCCCGGCGAACTTGATGAGAGCGTCGTACCAGCCAAAGCCGTTGAGCACGGCCCCTGTGACGGTCAGCCCCACCAAAAGGTGCCCGGGCGTCAGGCGAGGGAAGTAGATGTAGATGAGCTCCACTAGGGCGCAGATGAGCCCGCCCACCACAAAGGCCCAAAAGTAGATCAAGGCCACCGCCTCCTTGTGTCAGTTCCTTGCGTCAGTCGTTTTCCAGCACCACGGCGTGGCTGATGCCGGGGCATGAGTCCCCTTGCTGCCACGTGGTCGGGCTGTGCAGGCAGCCCGTGGGCAACACCAGAACGCGCCGGTAGCGGCCCCGGGCCATTTCCTTGTAGACGTACCCCAGGATGACCGCCATGGAGCACACGCTGCCGCTGGCGCCGGCTCCTGACCGCTGTTCGGGGCTGTACAGCGACGCGCCGCCATCCATGTGCTTTCCGCCCAGCGTGACGCCGGCCCGATCAACCAGCGTCCGAAACACCTTGGATCCCACGCTGGCCAAGTCGCCCGTCAAGATGAGGTCGTAGTCGCCGGGGGTGGTATTGGTGTCCTGGAAATGGCGCAGCAGCGTATCGCAAGCGGCCGGCGCCATCGCCGACCCCATGTCGTTGGCGTTGGTGACGCCCCAGTCCACCACCCTCCCAAAGGTGATGCGGGTGATCCGGGGACCTGAGCCTTCCTCGGGCGGCGCCACCACCGCCGCCGCACCGCCCGTCGCGGTGTGCTGGTTGGTCTCCTTGCGCTGGATATTGAGCTCGATGGGGTAGCGGTACTGGCGCTCCACCGCCTGGTAGTGACTGGCAGTGGCCACCAAGACCCGCCGGGCGAAACCCGCGTCCACCAGCATCGCGGCCAATCCTAGAGCCAGGGAGCTGGTGGCGCAGGCGGCAAACACCCCCAGGTACGGAATGCCCAGCGACCGGGCGCTGTACGTGGAGGAGACGATCTGGTTGAGCAGGTCCCCGGCGATAAAGTAGTCCACGTCGTGCTCGGTGAGGCCTGCGGTCTGCAGTGCCCGCCGGGCGGCCTGTTCCAAGTACTTGCGCTCGGCCTTTTCCGCGGACGACTCGCCCCACATGTAGTCGTCGACGATCGCGTCAAAGTAGGAGCCCAAAGGGCCGGCCCCTTCGCGAGGACCCATGAGGGTGAAGGCCGCGGTGATCCGCGGCGGCCGGCTCAGTTGCACCGTGTACTGCCCGAGCCGCTGGACACCCACGCCGTCCACCTCCCACATTGACCGGCACGCCCCGCTAGCGGCCGGCGCCGGCCAGCCAGGCCACCAGGCCCGTAAAGGTGCCGGCCAGGATGCCAAACACGATGACCGGCCCGGCGATGGTGAACATCTTGGCCGCCATGCCCAGCACATAGCCTTCGCGCCGGAAATCGATGGCTGCCGACGCCATGGCGTTGGCAAAGCCGGTGATGGGCACCGCCGCTCCCATGCCCCCGAGCTGGCCCAGTTCGTCGTAGACGCCGAGGGCCGTCAGGACGACCCCGATCAGGATCATGGATGCCAGCGTGGCCGCGATGGCCTCACCTTCGGTGGGCTGCCGGAAGCGGAACCAGTCAAACACAAATTGGCCGAACAAGCAGATGGTGCCGCCGACGAGAAATGCACGCGCCGCCAGCAGGGCGGCGTTGGGCTTGGGCGTCAGCTGCTTGACGAGACGCTGGTAGTCTTTGGCTCCCTGGATGGCGTTCTGGTCGCGGTCCACCGGGTTCCCTCCCTCTGGCGGGCTGGGCGGCTTGTCCGCCGCCCGTCGATCCCGCCGCCGATGGGCTCCGGGATATTATCCCTCCCCCGCCGGCGCTTTACCCGGCTAGACCGCGTTTCCGAGAGCCCGCTTCAGCTCTCTTGCGGGCCTGGACGCACTGCTTCTTCCACGGCGTACATGAGCTGCACGACGCGGTTGTCCAGGGCGGTGACCTCCCGCTGGTACGCCTCCATCTCCCGCCGGAGGCGGTCGATTTCCCGCAGCAGCCAGATATTGGAACCCAGCAGAACAGCAAAGCCGATGGAAAGCACGAGGCTGGTCATGGGGACGCCTCACCCCCGCGGGGAGCATGCCGTGCCCTAAATGGCTATGCGAGGGAGGCGGTCATCCTGACTCTAAACGCGGCGTGTCAAGACGCGGCGCCCGCCTGCAGCCGGGCGGCCTTCACCGTATTGGCCAGCAGCATGGCGATGGTCAACGGGCCTACGCCGCCGGGCACGGGGGTGATCCAGCCGGCCACCTCGCGCGCAGCGGCGAAGTCCACATCGCCCGTCAGGCTCCCATCGGGCAGTCGGTTGATGCCCACGTCGATGACGACCGCCCCGGGCTTTATCCAGTCGCCCTGTACCAGGTGCGGGCGCCCGGCGGCGGCCACGAGGATGTCCCCCTCCCGGCAGACGGCCGGGAGATCCGCGGTGCGGGAGTGGCAAATGGTCACGGTGGCGTGGGCGGCCACGAGCAGCGCCGCCACGGGCTTGCCGACGATGTTGCTGCGCCCGATGACGACCGCCCGCCGCCCCTTGGGATCAACTCCGGTGTACCGGATCAGCTCCATGATCCCGGCGGGCGTGCACGGCACAAGCCCTGGTGCGCCTGACCACAGGCGTCCGACGTTCAACGGGTGAAAGCCGTCGACGTCTTTTTCCGGAGCGACGGCATTGATAATCTCGGTTTCGTCCAAGTGGGACGGCAGGGGCAACTGCACCAGGATGCCGTGCACCTCACGGTCCCGGTTGAGGCGATCGATGAGGTCCAACAGCTCCTCCCGGGGCGTTTCCTCGGGCAGGGCATATTCCCACGAGCGCACGCCGACTTGCGCGGCCGCCTTGCGCTTGTTGGTCACGTACACCTTGGACGCGGGGTCCTCGCCCACCCGGATCACCGCCAGGCCCGGCGGAAGTCCCAGCACGGCGGTGAGGTCGGCCACGTCCTGGGCCACCCGCCCGCGCACCTCCGCCGCGATGGCCTTGCCGTCGATGATGGTCGCGCTCATGGGTATTCCTCCTGTGCGCCAGCAGGCGATTGGTGCGCGGCCAGGCGCATCCCGACCCGCACAAGGCTCGCGAGGCGCCGGCCGCAGGCTTCAAGCAGCTCCTCCGCCCGGTCGATGGCCTCCGACAGTGCCATCGGCCCGGGAGTGATGGCGATGCACGCGTCGATTCCTTCGGCGTAAAGTTGCTCGACGTCAGGACCCAGGGAACCGGCCACGGCGATGACGGGCTTCCCCCAGTGCTTGGCCAAGCGCGCCACGGCCACCGGCGCTTTGCCTCGGGCGCTCTGGCCGTCCAGCCGGCCTTCGCCGGTGATGACCAGGTCCGCTTCCCGCACGTAGCGTTCCAACCCTACAGCCTCGAGCACGATCCCTGCACCTGGGCGCAAGACGGCACGGCAAAACGCCATCAGGCCGGCGCCCAATCCTCCGGCCGCGCCGGCCCCGGGCTTGTCCGCCACGTCGACGCCCACGTCCCGCCGGATCACCTCGGCATAGTGCGCCAGGGCCCGGTCCAGCTCCTCGACCATGGCGGGCGTGGCGCCCTTCTGCGGCCCAAATACGTGGCTCGCTCCCCGTGGGCCGCAGAGGGGATTGTCCACATCGCACGCGACGACAAACTCCGTGTCCCGCACCCGTGGGTCGAGCCCCGTCGCATCGATGCGCGCGAGCCTCGCCAAGGCGGCACCGCCGGGCGGCAACTCTCGCCCATTTGCGTCCAAGAGTCGCACACCCAGGGCCTGCGCCAGCCCCGCCCCGCCGTCGTTGGTCGCGCTGCCGCCGAGGCCAACGATGATGCGCCGGCAGCCGGCATCCAACGCCTTGAGGATGAGCTCCCCGGTGCCGCGGGTAGTGGTGCGCCGTGGGTCGCGCCGGTCGTGCGGCACCAAGGGCAAGCCCGAAGCCGCCGCCATCTCGATGACGGCAGTCCGTCCGTCCCCCAGTATGCCAAAGCGGGCTGTGACCGGCTCGCCCAGCGGTCCCGTCACGACGGCGTCCTTGAATTCCCCTCCGGTAGCGCGCACCAGGGCGTCAACGGTGCCTTCGCCGCCGTCGGCTACCGGCACCACGTCGATCAGGGCGTCCGGCCATGCCTGCCGCCAACCGGCTGCCAGCGCCCGGGCCACGGCTTCCGCGGGCAGGCTGCCTTTGAACGAATCGGGTGCGATCACGATGCGCAGAGCGGGCTCACCTCAACCAGGCAACGGCCAAAAAAGCGGGCGAAAGAAAAAAAGCCCCGTTGGGCCAACGGGGCCGGCGTGCGGTTCAGCTCTTGAATTCGACGACTTTCCCCGACTTGAAGATAACCCTGGAGATGCGGTTGCCCTTCCAGATGATCTTGACGTCATCTTTTCCGGTGTCGGTCATCGTCGTCGTCTGCGTTACCTTGATGGCGTCCTGTGCCTTAGCTCCCAACTGTGGTCACCCCGGAGCTTCATTGCAAGGGTTTCTCTCGCAGACAAGGGCAGCGTGCACGGTCATCCCTATGACCGCTGCACA
>DATCLD010000130.1:0-6511 GCA_036564115.1 Limnochordales bacterium | reverse complement strand
GCCGGCGTTCTAAGGCCCATGCCGGCGTTCGACAGCCGACGCCGGCGGGTGTCCGGGGGACCGGGGGCAACGGAAAGGACGGGTGCGAGATGAAGAAGTTGGCGGTCAGGAGCAGCAGCGTCCTTTGGATCGGCGCTCTGGTGCTGGTCGCCGCCGTTCTGGCGGTCGGCAACACGCTGTTGGCACAGACCGAGAGCACCGTGGGTTACGTCGACGTGGACCGTCTGATCAACGAATACTTGGTCCCGGTGCTGGATGAGCCCCTTGCCAGGGAGACGGCTCGCCTGCAGGCGGAGTTCGACGCCGCGTCCGCGGACCTATCCGATGAAGAGAAGCGCAAGCTGTTTGCGGAGTACCAAAACCGCCTGGACGCGATCAAGCAGCAGATGGTGGACGAGCAGCTACCGTTCATCAACGACGCCGTCGCAGCCGTCGCCCAGCGGCACGGCGTGACGGTGGTCCTGGAGCGCCAGGTGGTCCTCTACGGCGGTGTGGACCTGACGGAAGCGGTACTTAAGGAGTTGGCCGCCGGCCAGTAGTGTCAATGCCAGGCGCGGTCGCATCCCTGCCCGGCGGGAAGCCGCCGGGCAGGGATGACCCTGGTTGCGCTGGGGCATGATGGGCGTTGAGGAGGAGTCGCTGTGTACACCCTGGGGCTGCTGGCCAGGTTGGTGGGCGGCGAACTGGTGGGCGACCCCGAGCAGGCGGTGTCGGGTGCGGCCCCCGTTGACGTCGCGGGGCCGGACCAGATCACCTTTGCAGTGGATGCCAAGGCGCTGGAGCGGGCACGGGCGGGGCAGGCCGGCGCCGTGATCGTCCCGCACAACGCTCCGGACATCGGGCGCCCGGTGATCCGCGTGGAGAACCCGCGCTTGGCTTTCGCCAAGGTGCTGGAGCTGTTTGCCCCACCCCAGGATGTCCCCGTTGGCGTTCACCCGACGGCGGTTATCAGCGATGGCGTGATCCTCGGCGAAGGAACCAGCGTTGGCGCCTACGCCTACGTCGGCCCCGGAACCCGCATCGGCGCCAACGTCCGCATCTACCCCGGGGTGTACGTCGGGCGCGACGTTCAGATCGGCGACGACACGGTCGTGTACCCCAACGTCGTTATCATGGACCGGGTGCAGATCGGCTGCCGCGTCATCCTGCAGCCCGGCTCGGTTATCGGCAGCGACGGCTTTGGGTTTGTGACGGTCGAGGGCCGGCACGTGCGGGTACCCCAGATCGGAACCGTCGTCATCGAGGACGACGTGGAGATCGGGGTCAACTCCGCAGTGGCCCGGGCCACGTGCGGGACGACCCGGATCGGGCGGGGGAGCAAGTTCGACGGGTTCGTCTACATCGCCCACAATGTCACAGTGGGCGCCCACTGCATGATCGTCGGCATGTCGGCGGTGGCCGGGAGCGCGGAGTTGGAAGACGGGGTCGTGATGGCCGGGCAGACCGGGGTGGCCGGTCACCTGCGGGTGGGCGCCGGTTCCGTCATCGCGGCCCGAGGGCTGGTCGCGGCCGACCTGCCGCCCAAGTCCTTTGTGTCAGGCTTCCCGGCGCGGCCCCACGTGGAGACCATGCGCGTGCTTGCGGCCCAGCGGCGGGTGCCGGAGCTGCTCAAGACCGTCGCGGAACTGGAAAAGCGCGTGCAGGATTTGGAGCGCCGCGCCGCCGAGTTTGAGGCCCGCTTCCCGGAGGCCCAAGCTCTCTAAGGGAACACCTCGATAACAACCCCTTCGATGCCCCCCTGCTCCGAGTAGGGAATTCCTCGCAGGAATGCCAGAAATGGCGATCCGCCGCCGCGGAGGGAACCCCCGCGGGGCTGTCGAACATCGCGCGCACGGCATCAAGGCCGGAAGCGATCCGGCCTCGGTCCCCGGGGGCGGGGCGAATCGGGAGGCCTTATCGTGATGAGTATCGGAAGGTGGTTTTCGGCCGCTCTCACGGCCGGCGCAGCGCGCGGCCGCGTCAGGCGGGCGCGCTTTGGCGTTTGGGCCGCCGTGGTCGCGGCCCTTGGTGCGGCGCTGGTCTTGGCTAACCCTGTGGGCGCGGCGACGATTACGGGTACGACGGGATTGCTGCAGGTTCCGACCGCCGACAGCCTGGCCCAGGGCGAGTGGCGCCTGGCCGCGGGTTTCGATAGCAGCGGGTTTATGCCGTCGGTGTCCTACGGCGCGCTGGCGGGCCTGGAGATCGGGGTGACGACGCATGCGGACGGCGGGATCACCCCCAGGTTGAAGTACACGGTGGCGGCGGAGACGGCCGCTGCACCGGGACTGGCCGTCGGCGTTGAGGGCAACAGCTGGTACGCGGTTGCCAGCCGTCGCTTGAACACCCCCGGCCTGCGGGTGCACGTGGGCGTCGGGTCCAGCCGGTTTGGGCCGGTGGTGGCGGGAATCGAAGCGCGGCTGCGCTCGGTCGCGGTGGCCACCGCTGACGCGCGCGCCAGCGCACCCGCGGTGAGCCTGCTGGTGGACTACGACGGCGAGGCGGCTGGCGTCGGCGCCCGGCTGGATTTCGCCTCAGGCCTTACCCTTTCCGCAGGCGTACGGCTGGGAGACGGCGTGCTCGGGTCCGCCGCGTACGGGATGCGCTTTTGACGGAGTGCTTGGCCCCGTTGAGGCTGAAGCTGATCGATCGCTACATCCTGCGGGAGTTCTTATGGCCCTTTGCGGGATGCGTGGCGGGTTTCTCCGTCATTCTCCTCAGCGGGCTCCTGTTTGAACTGACCGACCTGATCCTTGTGAAGCGGATCGCCTGGCAGGTGGTGCTGCGCATGCTGCTGTACCGCCTGCCGGGCCTCGTGGTCGTCTCGCTGCCGGTGGGCGCGCTGTTTGGGGTTCTGTTGGCCCTGGGGCGGCTCGTGCGCGACAACGAGCTCACCGTGATGCGGGCCACAGGGTTGCGCTTCTCCCGCTTGAGCGCGTGGCTGATCGCCGCCTGCATCGTCATCAGCGGCGGCGCCTACCTGATCAATGAGCGGGTCGTGCCCTGGACGAACCACCGTTACCAAACCCTGGTCCGGGAAGCGGTCTTTCGGGACCCGGTTCCTGCCGTACAGGAGCAGGTGTTTTTTCGCGACGGGGACGGGAACGTCTTCTACGTCCGGCAGGTAGATACGGCCGCGTCGCGCTTGACCGACGTGATGATCTACCAGCCGGGCGGGCGCACCTTCCCGCGGTTGATTACGGCCCGTCGCGGCGTGTTTACCGAGCATGTGTGGCACCTCGAGGACGTGGTCACCCGGGAGATCGGCGCGGACGGCTTCGTGGAGCGGGAGGTCAGGGCCGAGAGCCTGGACTTTCCGATGACGGAAAGCACAGTGTCGTTCTTGGGCAACCAGCGGACGACCGACGAGATGAACCGCGCGGAGCTGGCGGAGCACATCCGGCTTTTCCGGCGCAGCGGGATCGACGTGACGCCGTTTCTCGTCGACTACCACATCAAGCTCGCCCTGCCTTTCGCCAGCCTCGTGCTGGCCCTGTCCGCAGCTCCCTTGAGCCTGTGGGGCGGCCGGCACGGGTGGGTGTTTGGGCTGGCGGCCAGCGTTGGACTGGCGTTTTTGTATTACACCCTGGTCGCGCTGTTCCGGTCCCTGGGCAACAACGGGGCGCTGCCGCCGCTGCTCGCGGCGTGGCTGGGCAACCTGCTCTTTGCCGCCCTGGGGATCGCGCTCTTCGTCAAAGCCGACCGGGCCGGCCGGTCGCTCTTTTAGCGCCGGGCGGGTTGGAGTGCAGATCGGTGTTGGGGGACGTGACGTCTTGACCTTGCGGGCCCGAGGGAGCGCCTGCGTCGTCAGCCTGCTGGCCGTGCTGGTAGTGGCCAGCGGCGCGCTGGCCGCCGAGCCGGTTTCGGTGCAGGCCGACGGCTTCAACTTTTGGGACGGCAACCGCGTCTTTGTGGCGTCGGGCAACGTGACGGTGCGCTGGCGCGACGCGGTCGTCACCGCGGACACGCTGCGCTACGACGCGGAAACCGAGGTCCTCGTTTTCGAGGGCAACGTGGTTTACGTGCAAGGCGACCAGGAGCTGGCCGGAGCCCGGCTGGTGTACGACCTCAATGCCGAAGAGGCGGTTTTCCACGAGCTGGACGCTATCCTGTACGCCGATGGTGTCGACGGCCCCATGTATGTGCGGGGCGAACGGGTGACCAGCAAGCCCGGCCAGGTGCTCATCGAGGGCGGGCGCCTCACCACCTGCGAGTGCGAAGACGATCGCCCGCCGGCCTACCACTTCGCGGCACGGGAACTCGAAATCTACCCGGGAGAACGGCTGATCGTCCGGGGCGTGACCTTTTACGAGCACGGGGTGCCGCTGCTCTACCTGCCTTACATGACCCTGTCCCTGCGCGAGGACGCCAGCCACTTTGACGTGCCGCAGGTCGGCTACAGCCGCCGGACGGGATGGTACGTCAAGACGACCTACAATTACGTCCTTGAATCCGGGCTCTACGGAGCGCTCCTGTTGGACTACTTCCAATACCTCGGACCGGGTGCGGGTGTGCGGCACACGTACAGGCACGACGAATCCGGCCGTGGGACGGTGCTGGTCTACGGCGTCGGGAATGAGGCCGGCGGGGCGGACGGTACCCTCGGCTGGGATCGGGAATGGATCCTGGACCGGTGGCGGCTGGGGACAAGCCTCCGGTACGAGGTGTCCACGGCGCAGGCCGGCGTGCAGCGGGACGAGGTGCGGGCCCAGCTCCAGCTGGAGCAGACGGCCGGCCAAGGTACCGCCCGCGGCCAGTTGGAGTACCGGTTGGCGCAGGGCAAGGACCCCCTTGAGCGCCTGGTAGGCAGCGCGCAGCTGCAGCGGCCCCTTGGCGGCGGCTGGGAACTGGACGCGCGGGTTGAGGGCTTTGAGCACGAGACACCGACCACCCCCCTGCGCCGCTGGCTGGGTTACGGCGCTGAACTGCGCCGGGCGGCACCCAACTACACCTTGGCCGTGCGCCTTGAGCAGCAAGTCAATCCGGATTACAAGGATGAAAACAAGAGCCCCAATCCCGTATGGACCCACGTCAGCCGCCTCCCGGAAATCACGGTCGAAAGCCGGGCGCTCGCTGGGCTCGATCTGCGGGCCGGTGTAGCAAGGCTCAAAGAAGAACCCGCGGGCATCGCCGCCTGGCGGGGCGAGGCGCGGCTAGGGGTGCCCACGCGCACCTTGCGCCTGGGGCAGCGGACGGCGTTGACGGCCAGCGCGGCGCTCTTGGGCCGCGTCTACAGCACCGACGACCGCCAGCTCTCGTTTGAAACCAGAACGGGCATCAGCCACCAGCTCGCGACGCCGTTGAGTTTCGCACTGCAGCACTCGTACCGCCAGGTTTGGGGCGATACGCCTTTCCGGTTTGATAGCCTGTCGCCCCAGTCCACTTTGAGCGCGCGCCTCAACTGGCGCAGCGCCTCGCTGACCGCTGGCGTCAGCACCAGCTACAACCTGCTGACCCAGCGGTGGAGCACGGCCACGCTCAATGCCACGGCGCGTTTGTCGGCCGGCTTGAGCGTGCGGGCGGCGGCTTCTTACGACATCGAAAGCGCGCGCTGGCAGCAGGTGGTCGGTACGGTAGACTGGCAGCCTGCTGACGGCTGGATCATCCGCGTGGGCGGGCAGTACAATGTGCCCAAGGAGTCCCTGGAGCGGGTGGATGCCCAGCTGGAGATGGTTTTTCCGGGCGGCTGGAAGGCTGGCCTGACCGCCATCTACAGCGCAGTCAACAAGACCTTCCCGCGCAGCGAGGTATTTATCGCCCACGACGCGGACTGCCGGGTGATCCGGCTCCGCTACGATCACGAGCGGGAAGAGATCTGGCTCGAGTACGAGATCACCGCGTTCCCATCCAGCCGGGTGGCGGTGGGCGCGTCCCAGGACAAGCTCATGTTCGAATCCGACGCCTTGTCGGAGTTCCTAGACCTGTAGCGCCGGCGGTAGGGGACGAAGGGGTCGCGGCCTTTGGGGTGGAAGCAGGCATTAAAGAAGCGACGCCGCGCGGCAGCGGCGCTCTTGGTCGCCGCCTTGGTCGCCGCTGTGGCCTGGGGGACCCTGCGCCGGGAGGAGCAGCCGCCGGCCCAAACGCCCGCGCCCGAGGAGACCCGGCCGCAGCTGGTTTCCACGCGGGTGGTCGGCCGGAGGCAAGGCGACCGCCAGTTTGAGCTGGAGGCGGGCGCCATCGCGGATGAGGGCGAATGGGTACGGATCGACGCCATCCAGCACGGTGTTCTCTACCGGGATGGGGCCGTGTTCGTCACCTTCACGGCGAAGGCGGGACGGTGGCACCGGCAGTCCAACGACCTGGTGCTCACCGGCGACGTGGCGCTCGTGTACGAAGACCGTGTTCGTCTCTACAGCGATCGGTTGGAATGGCGGGCGGAGGAGGAGCGGGTCGTGTCGCCCGGGCCGGTCATGCTCACCGTGGACGGCGACGTCATCCGGGCGGCGTCCATGGAAGCGGATCTTGACGAGGAAGTGGTCCGCCTGCGGGGAGACGTGCGCATCGAGCGGGCGGGCGGCGGGCGAATCCAGAT
>DATCLD010000129.1:0-9034 GCA_036564115.1 Limnochordales bacterium | reverse complement strand
ATCGTAGCCGGCATCGGCATCGCCTACTACGTGTGTGAGGCTGCCGTGCCCGGCTTCGGCCTCTACGGCATTGCCCTCGCGGCCGTCGGCATGCTGGCCACCACAGGCATGACGGTTTCCGTGGACGCCTACGGTCCCATCGCGGACAACGCGGGCGGCATCGCCGAGATGAGCCACCTGGAACCGAAGGTGCGCCAGGTGACCGACAGCCTCGACTCGGTCGGCAATACGACCGCGGCGGTGGCCAAGGGCTTTGCCATCGGCTCCGCGGCTTTGACGGCGCTGGCCCTGTTCTCCGCCTACTCGCAGGCGGCGGGCATCAGGGCCATCGACCTCTTGCAGCCGACGGTCATCATTGGCCTGTTCATCGGCGGCATGATGCCGTTCCTCTTTGCCTCCATGGCCATGAGGGCTGTCGGCCGCGCCGCCTTCCAGATGATTGCGGAGGTGCGGCGCCAGTTCCGGGAGATCAAGGGCTTGATGGAGGGCAAGGCCAAGCCGGACTACTCCCGGGCGGTGGACATCAGCACCGGGGCGGCCCTGAAGGAGATGATTGTGCCCGGCGTCATGGCGGTGGTCGTGCCGCTCGCCGTAGGGATCGTCCTGGGCAAGCTGGCCCTCGGGGGTCTTTTGGCCGGGTCGCTCATCAGCGGCGTGCTCTTGGCCATCATGATGGCCAACTCGGGCGGCGCTTGGGACAACGCGAAGAAGTACATTGAGAGCGGCCAGCACGGCGGCAAGGGCAGCGAGGCCCACGCGGCCGCGGTGGTCGGGGATACGGTGGGCGACCCCTTCAAGGATACCGCCGGCCCGTCCCTCAACATCCTGATCAAGCTGATGGCCATCGTGTCGCTGGTGTTCGCACCCCTGTTCGGCGCCGGCCTGTTTGGCTAAGCCGAGCCGGGGAGCGACAACCGCACGCAAGCGCAAGCGGGGCCGCGGCGGACGCGGCCCCGTTTCGTTGACACCCCCTCGGGGGGTGCTATAATGATAATGGCACGAGGTGGTACGGGTGGCGCCGGAAAGGGCCGTGGTCACCAACCGCAAGGCCCGGCATGAGTACCACATATTGGAGACCCTGGAGGCCGGCCTCGTGCTGACAGGTACCGAAGTCAAGTCTCTCCGCCTGGGCCGGGCCAATCTCAACGACGCCTTCGCCCGGGTGGAGAACGGCGAGGTTTACCTGTACAACATGCACATCAGCCCTTACGACTTCGGGAACCGCTTCAACCACGAGCCGACCCGGGTGCGCAAGCTGATGCTGCATCGAGACGAGATCCGGCGCTTGGTGGGGAAGACCCGCGAGCAAGGGTTGACCCTCATCCCGTTGCGGATCTACTTCAACGACCGGGGTTGGGCCAAGGTGGAGCTGGCCCTGGCCCGGGGCAAGAAGAAGTGGGATAAGCGGGAAGACATCGCCCGGCGGGAAGCCCAGCGCGAGGCGGCGCGGGCGGTCAAACTCCGGGCGAGGTGACATCTTTTCGTCATGGGGGCGAGTAGGCTCGACGTGGCGAGTGGGGACAGGAGATAAGCGGGCCGAGGTCCCACCAGCTCGTTAAACGGTGGAAGGCAATAAGTGCCAACTACGAACCTGCTTACGCGGCTGCTGCTTAATTAACTAAGTAACGCCGCACGTCGCGGCCGCCGCGCCTGCACGGCAGCCGACGGCGTCACAGCCTGCAGGCTTACCCCTGACCGCCGCCCTCCGGGCAGGGGGACAGCCAAGAGGGCTAGCCTGCCGGGAATCCTGCCTGTGGGAAGCCCGGTGGGTGAAGCGCAAACACAGGCTGCGCCCGGAGAAACTCCTGTCACTGCCGTTGCGGACCCGGCGTGCGACTCGCCGGCGCCTCCACCAGCCATCTTCGGCCACGGGCTGTCCGGCCCGTGGCCGTTTTTTGCATTTTGTGTCTCGCGATGGCCTCTATATTGGCTTCAAGCAGGAAATCCACGCTTAGGATGGAAATTCCCAGGATACGGTAACGAGGTATTTCGACGCCCGTGCCGATGGCAACAGCAGGAGGGGATCCGATGGCGCGGGGCTGGCGCCGGGGCATCCTGTGGGTCCTCGGGTGCCTGGCGGTCCTTCTGTATGCCTGCCCTGGCTGGGCCCAAGTGAAGCTCGTGCTGGACGGGCGCACCGTCCCCGCCAGCGGCGCATTGATGCTCATCGGCAACGGGCTTGGCATGTCCGTGGCGCTCATGGCCGAGGAGCTGGGCGTCGAGGTCGATGACAGCGCTTGGCCGGTGGTCCAGCTGCGGGCCGGGGACCGGGTTGCCCGTATCGAGGCCGGACAGCTCACCGCGGTCTTGGACGGGCGGATCATCCAGCTCCAGGCAGCCCCCACGGTCAAGGACGGGATGCTGTTTGTACCCTTGCACCTGGTGGCCGACTTGGCGGGGCTGCGAGTCGACTGGAACCTCTTTGCCGGGGTCCTGACGCTGGAGCGCCGCAGCGGTTCTGCTGTCGGCGCCGACGGCGCCCGGGCGCTCGATGGGCACGGGGTGAGCGCCCGCGGCGGACTGGCCGCCGGTGGCCTCGTCAACCGGCCGTCGCCGGTGCCGCCGGCTACTGTGCAGCCGGCGCCTTCCCCTTGGCCTTCGCCATCGCCATCGCCGGCGCCGTCACCTGCACCGCCATCGTCGCCGTCTCCATCACCGTCACCATCCCCAACGCCCTCGCCCGCGCCATACCCGCCGCAGCCGGCACCGGAGCCGCCGCCTGATCCGCCGCCGGCGCTGGACGGATTGGCGGTCCGGGAAGGGGTGGCGCTCCTGGACGTGCGCCTGCGCACCGTCGAGGGACGGCATGAGCTGGTCGTCATCACGGACGGGCCCGTCGAGCCCCGTGCCATGTACTTGCCGGACCCGCACCGTTTGGTCATCGATCTGCCGGGCGCGGCCTTGTCCACCGGCTGGCGCACGATGCCCGTCGGAAATGCTGTCATGCACCAACTGCGGGTAAGCAGTGAGGAAGGTGGCGTACGGCTCGTGGCCGACTTAACCGGCCCGACCGGCTATACGCTGCTCCCAGGGGACGGGCATCCCGGGTTCGTTGTCAGGCTCAACCATCAGTTGCGGTCGTTAACCGCGACGCCGCTGGTCGGCGGCGCCATTTCCCTGCAGGCGGAGGTGAGCGGCGGGCCCGTGGCCTACCAGGCCTTCGTTCTGCGGGAGCCGTGGCGTCTCGTGGTGGATTTCTTGGAGGTAACGGTGCCGGCCGCTTTTGACTTGGCGGTTGATTCGGCGTTGGTGCGTTCCGGGCGGGTCAGCCAGTTCCGGCAGGACGCCGTCCGGGTAGTGCTCGAGTTGCGCGAACCGATCAACTGGCCGCAGGGGGGCGTTTCCGGTTTGGCTCATCCGGGGCCAGACGGGCGGCTGACCCTCCTCCTCGACCCCGCCCTGGGGCTGGCCGCACACGCCCCGCCGCGCGTGGAGCTAACCAACGAGCTTGACTATGTCGCCTTTGTCCGGGAAGGCGACGCGGAGTTGGTGCTGGTGCAGGGACGGGGACCGCTGGAGCTGGAGATTCGCCGGCTGCGGGATCCCGAGCGGATTGTGCTCGATTTTCCCGGGGTGCTGGTGGAGCGGTCTTTGGGTCCCCTGTCGCCGCCTGGCAGTTCCGTCGTCGCCGCGTTGCGGGCCGGCCAGGCGACGCCCAGCACGGGCCGGGTCGTGGTCGAAACGCGCCAGGTGGCGGAGCACCAGGTCGTATTCTCGGACGATCGTACCCGGGCAGTGCTGAGCGTGCGGCCGTCGCAGCTGGGCGGGCGCACCATCGTGGTGGACCCCGGGCACGGCGGCCGGGATCCCGGGGCCATCGGGCCCAGCGGCACCCAGGAGAAAGACGTCAATCTGGCTATCGCCTTGCAGCTGGCGCGTTACCTGGAACAGGCGGGCGCCCGGGTCGTTTTGACCCGCGACCGGGACGTTTACGTGGATCTGGCCACCCGCACCCGCCTGGCCAACGCACTGCGGGCGGACGCGTTTATCAGCATTCACTCTGACGCCATTGGGGCGGGGCGGACGGCGTCGGGTACGGGCACTTTCTACCACCCCGCTCCCGGCGAACCGCCCGACCGGTCGGCCAGCGGCCTCCTGGGCGAGGCGGTGCAGCGGGAGGTCCTGCAAGCGATCGGCTTGCCCGACCGGGGCGTGCGCCAGCGGGCGTTTTACGTGCTCCTGCATACGGCAATGCCGGCGGTCCTGGTGGAGGTCGCTTTCATCGACAATCCCACCGAGGAGAAGCTCCTCAAGGACCCAGAATTCCAGCGGCGGACGGCTGCCGGTATCGCCCAGGGCGTCCTGCGCTTCTTTGCCGATGCGAGCGCACCGGCGCCGCGCCGCATCGCCGAGTGGGAAAGCGAGCTGCAGCAGGTAGCGGCTGCTTTCTTGGAGAACGGGGATATACCCGCCAACGCCGTGCTGGTGGCGCCGGCCACGGCGCTGGGGGCTGTTTCGGAAGCGGTCGCCCACACGCAAGAGTTTTAGCACGGAGCCTTTGGTGCCGGCGAAGGGGTAGGAGGCAACCAGTTTGACGGGGCTCTGGCGGCGGGGTGCCGCCCTGCTGCTTCTGATCGGGATCGTCGTGGCCGCGTGGTGGGGCATGCAGCGGCAGCCCGCCTGGAACGAGGTGTTCGCACCCCACACAACGGTGAAACTGTACTTCAGCGACGCCGACGCCCAGAACTTAGTCGCGGAGGAGCGCCGGCTGCCGGCCCGGGACGTGGATCCGTTGCGCCTGCTGGAGGAGCTCGGGCGCGGCCCCGCACGGCAAGGTCTTTTGCCGACCATCCCTCCGGGGGCGCGGCCCTTGGGCGTGACGGTCGACAACGGGATCGCCCGGGTCAACTACAGCCTGGAGCTGCGCACGAACCATCCCGGCGGCAGCACGGGGGAGATCCTGACCGTCTACTCCATCGTGGCCACCTTGACCCAGCTGCCCGGCATCGAAGCCGTCCAGTTGCTGTTGGACGGCGCCGAGATCGACACCCTCGTCGGCCATATGGACTTGTCCCGCCCGCTCTTGCCTGACACCCGTTTCGTCGCCCCGTAGCGGCTGCGGCTCGCGCCCTAGGGTGTTCCACGGCGTAAGGGTTACACTAAATGGAAAGGATGCGGGCATATAGATAGGCGAAGGCCGCAGGGGAGTGGCGCATGTTGGACTGGCGCAATCATACAGTGGCCGTTGTGGGCCTTGGGGTCAGCAACCGCGCGGTCGTACGCTGGCTGTCCCGCCGCGGGGCGCGCTTGGTCGGTTTCGATCAGAAAACCGCTTCTGAACTGGGCCCAGCCCACGACGAGCTCCGGTCCCTCGGCGTGGAGCTGATCGTCGGGCCGGACTACCTGCAGCACCTGGAGGCGGGCGAGTGGGACGCCGTGGTGCTCACGCCCGGCATGCGCAAGGACCTGCCTGTGCTCGAGCGGCTCAAGCGCCGGGGCGTGCCTTTTCACAGCGAGATCGGCCTCGTGTTTTCCCTTTGCCGCGGGCGCACCGTGGGTGTGACGGGCTCTAGCGGCAAGACGACGACCACCACTTTGATCGGGGAAATGCTCAAGGCGGGGCCCCGGCCGGTGTACGTGGGCGGCAACATCGGGCGGCCCTTGCTCGAGGTCATCGAGGAGATCCCGCAAGACGCGTGGGTGGTGCTGGAGCTCTCCAGCTTCCAATTGGAGATGCTGGACAAAAGCCCCCACGTGGCGGTCGTCACCAACGTCACCCCCAATCACCTAGACGCCCACGGCACCATGGAGGCGTATGTGGCGGCAAAGGAGCGGATCTTCCGTTTCCAGCGCCCGGATGACCTGGCCGTGTTCAACCTGGACAACCCGGCTACGGCAGCCATGAGCCGGGAAGCGCCAGGCCGGACGCTGCTTTTTAGCCGCCGGCAGCCCGTACCTGCGGGCGCGTGGCTGGACGGGGACCGGCTGATGGTCGGCGGTATCCCGGGCGGCCCCAGCGAACCCACGGTGCTGTGCCGGACGTCGGACGTGCAGCTTTTGGGCGAGCACAACCTGGAGAACATCCTGGCGGCCGCGGCGGTCGCGTCGGCCTGCGGCATCGATCCGGCCGCCGTCAGGGCCGTGGCGACCACGTTCCGGGGTGTGCCCCACCGGCTGGAGTTTGTGGCCGAATGGAACGGCGTGCGCTATTACAACGACTCCATTGCCACCAGTCCCGCGCGGGCCGCGGCCGGGATCCGCGCCATGCGGGCGCCCATCGTCCTCATCGCCGGCGGCTACGACAAGAAGCTGCCCTTTGACGAGCTGGCCGCCGCAGTCGTGTCTGGGCCGGTGCGGGTACTGATCCTCCTTGGGGTGACGGCGCCCAAGATCGAGGCGGCGGTCGTCGCTTACGCACGGGAAACTAACGGGCCGCTGCCGGAGATCGTACATGTGGATTCGCTGGAAGCCGCCGTGGCGGAGGCGGCGAGGCGGGCGCGGCCGGGCGATGTGGTGCTGCTTTCGCCCGCGTGCGCAAGCTACGACATGTTTCCCAACTTCGAGGTGCGGGGGCGCCGGTTTGTGGAGCTGGTGCACAGTCTGGGCGCCGCCCGGCCGGTGGCCGAGTAGGGGGGGACGCGGTTGCAGCGCGTTGACGGGCGCCGGCCCAACGAGTTGAGGCCGGTGACGATCCGCAGGGGCTTCAGCAAGTACGCGGAAGGTTCGGTCCTTATCGAGATGGGCGACACCAAAGTCGTGTGCACCGCCACCGTGGAGGACCGGGTGCCCCAGTGGCGGCGGGGCAGCGGTATGGGGTGGGTGACGGCCGAGTACGGCATGCTGCCTCGGGCCACGCTGGAGCGCACTCCCAGGGAAGCCGCGACGGGCCGGCAGGGCGGGCGGACGCTGGAAATCCAGCGCCTCATCGGCCGTGCCCTGCGGGCGGTGGTGGACTTGCCGCGCCTTGGGGAGCGGACGATCACGCTTGACTGCGATGTGCTCCAGGCCGACGGGGGAACTCGCACGGCGGCCATCACGGGGGCTTACGTGGCCCTGGTGGACAGCCTTGCCAAGCTGTTTTCCGACTACCCGCAGCTGCCCTTGCCGGTGGCCGACTTTGTGGCGGCCACCAGCGTCGGCGTGGTGGACGGGCAGATCTTATTGGACCTTTGCTACGATGAGGATGCCCGGGCTGAGGTAGACATGAACGTGGTGATGACGGGCGGCGGGCGCCTGATCGAGGTGCAAGGCACCGCGGAAGGAGCGCCGTTTGACCGCGCGACGCTGCTGGAGCTGCTGGACTTGGCTGCCGCCGGCATCGAGCAGTTGGTGCGGGCCCAGCGGGAGGCCTTAGGAGAGCAGCTGGCCTTCCGCATCGGGGGCAAGCGCCATGCGTAAGCTGGTGGTGGCGACCCGCAACCCAAAGAAGCAAAAGGAGCTGGCCGCGCTGCTGGCGGACTTGCCCGTCGAGGTCGTGGGCCTGGACGCGTTTCCCGGCGCGCCGGAGGTGGAGGAAACCCGCGAGACGTTCGCGGACAACGCGCGGCTGAAGGCGGTGGCCGCCGCGCGATACACCGGCCACTGGGCCATTGCGGATGATTCGGGGCTGGAAGTCGACGCGCTCGGCGGCCGGCCGGGCGTTTACTCGGCCCGGTTCGCCGGGCCGGGGGCTACGGACGCGGCCAACAACGAGCTCTTGCTGAAGCTTTTGGACGGGGTGCCGCCTGAGAAACGCCGGGCGCGGTTTCGCTGCGCGATCGCGCTTGCGAGCCCCGACGGCGAGACGTGGGTGGACGAGGGCGTCTGCGAAGGGATCATCACCGACGCACCCAGGGGCGACGGCGGATTCGGCTATGATCCCCTGTTTCTCGTACCCGAGCTGGGCAAGACCTTTGCGGAAATGGGGGAAACCGTGAAGAACAGGATCAGCCACCGGGCGCGGGCTCTGTCGTTGGCCAGGGAGCGGCTTGTGCGCCTGTGGCGGTTGTCCGCGGGCAAGAGTGTGCTATAATGGGAAGCGCGTCGGGGAGTGGCGCAGCTTGGTCAGCGCGCGTGCCTTGGGAGCACGAGGTCGGCGGTTCAAATCCGCTCTCCCCGACCATTAGTCTTGCTCGGGGCGCGGTAGTGCGATATAATGGTCCATGCCGAGCGGGCGTAGCTCAGTTGCCTAGAGCACCGGCCTTCCAAGCCGGGGGTCGCGGGTTGGAGTCCCGTCGCCCGCTCCAAGATTGCGCCCGTAGCTCAGTTGGACAGAGCAGCTGCCTTCTAAGCAGCGGGTCGCGGGTTCGAATCCTGCCGGGCGCGCCAGCGCAGGCCACGCGTGGTGGGTGTAGCTCAGCCGGTCAGAGCGCCAGGTTGTGGCCCTGGAGGTCATGGGTTCAAGTCCCATCACTCACCCCACCGTTGACGCCAGTCCCCGGGACGCGCCGTCCCGGGGACTCGTCGCGTTTTCGGCACAGTATAGTACGGCGCCGGCTTGGCAACGCTGGGCAGCGGGGGAACTGCCGTTGGCGTGGGCCGGCGCCGTCCTCGCTGGGTTGGCCGTCTTGCTGGCCGTCTTGCATTTTTGGCCCCTCGTGCTGGGGCTGTCGGTTTGGCTTGAGCCCGGGACGGCTGCGGGGCGCCTTGAGGCCACGAGCCTGCTGGGGCGGCTTGCCATCCAGCTGCGCTGGCAGCCGGAGCGGTTGCTCGTGGCTGAACTAAGCCTGTTTCATCTTGTCACCGTCCGCCGCTCCTTTGCGGACGCACCGCGGTCGCGGCCAGTCGTCCCGCGGCGGAGGCTGGACTACGCGACTGCCGTCGGCTGGCTTCTGCGGCGCGCGCGGGTGGAGGAGTTCAAGGCGGACGCCCGCTTTGGCCTGGGCGACGCGGCCGAGACGGCCCAGGCCTATGGGTGCGTGTGGGCAGCGGTGGCTGTTGGCTTGGCGTGGGCCCAAGCGCGCCTTGCCTTCGTGCGGCCGCCCCGGATTGAGCTGACACCGGACTTCGCCAGGCCGTGCGCTGTCGCCCGGGGCGTTGTGCGGCTCCGCATGGCCCAGGGAGATGCGTTGGTGGCTTTGGTCCTGGCCTGGAGCCGCCACCGGCGTAGAGCGCA
>DATCLD010000128.1:0-4332 GCA_036564115.1 Limnochordales bacterium | reverse complement strand
GAGATCCCGCCAGATGCGTGGGTGGTGCTGGAGCTCTCCAGCTTCCAGTTGGAGATGCTGGACAAAAGCCCCCACGTGGCTGTCGTCACCAACGTCACCCCCAATCACCTGGACGCCCACGGCACCATGGAGGCGTATGTGGCCGCAAAGGAGCGAATCTTCCGCTTCCAGCGCGCGGATGACTTGGCCGTGTTCAACCTGGACAATCCGGCTACAGCCGCCATGAGCCGGGAAGCGCCGGGGCGGACGCTGCTTTTCAGCCGCCGGCAACCTGTGCCTGCGGGCGCATGGCTGGACGGGGACCGGCTGGTGGTCGGCGGCATCCCGGGCGGCCCAAGCGAACCCACGATCCTGTGCCGGACGTCGGACGTGCAGCTTTTGGGCGAGCACAACCTGGAGAACATACTTGCGGCCGCGGCGGTCGCGTCGGCCTGCGGCATCGATCCGGCCGCCGTCAGGGCCGTGGCGACCACATTCCGGGGGGTGCCCCACCGGCTGGAGTTTGTGGCCGAATGGAACGGCGTGCGCTATTACAACGACTCCATCGCCACCAGCCCCGCGCGGGCCGCGGCCGGGATCCGCGCCATGCGGGCCCCCATCGTCCTTATCGCCGGCGGCTACGACAAGCAGCTGCCCTTTTACGAGCTGGCCGCCGCGGCGGTGGGGCGGGTGCGGGTACTGATCCTTCTTGGGGTGACGGCGCGCAAGATCGAGGCGGCGGTCGTCTCCTACGCACGGGAAACCAATGGTCCGCTGCCGGAGATCGTACATGTCGATTCGCTGGAAGCCGCCGTGGCGGAGGCGGCGAGGCGGGCGCGCCCGGGCGATGTGGTGCTGCTCTCGCCAGCGTGCGCCAGCTACGATATGTTTCCCAACTTTGAGGTGCGGGGGCGCCGGTTTGTGGAGCTGGTGCGCAGTCTGGGCGCAGCCCGGCCGGCAGCCGAGTAGCGGGGGGGAACGGGGTTGCAGCGCCAGGACGGGCGCCGGCCCAATGACTTGAGGCCGGTGACGATCCGCAGGGGATTCAGCAAGTACGCGGAAGGTTCAGTCCTCATCGAGATGGGCGACACCAAAGTCGTGTGCACCGCCACGGTGGAGGACCGGGTGCCCCAATGGCGGCGGGGCAGCGGCATGGGGTGGGTGACGGCCGAGTACGGCATGCTACCCCGGGCCACGCTGGAGCGCACACCCAGGGAAGCCGCCACGGGCCGGCAAGGCGGGCGGACGCTGGAAATCCAGCGCCTCATCGGCCGCGCCCTCAGGGCGGTGGTGGATCTGTCGCGCCTTGGGGAGCGGACCATCACCCTGGACTGCGACGTGCTCCAGGCCGACGGGGGAACCCGTACGGCGGCCATCACGGGGGCGTACGTGGCCCTGGTGGACAGCCTGGCACACCTGTATTCCGACTACCCGCAGCTGCCCTTGCCGGTGACCGACTTTGTGGCGGCCACCAGTGTGGGGGTGGTGGACGGGCAGATCCTTTTGGACCTTTGTTACGATGAAGATGCCCGGGCCGAGGTGGACATGAACGTGGTGATGACGGGCAGCGGGCGCCTGGTCGAGGTGCAAGGCACCGCGGAAGGCGCGCCGTTTGACCGCGCGACCTTGCTGGAGCTGCTGGATTTGGCGGCCGCCGGCATTGAGCAGCTGGTGCGGGTCCAGCGGGAGGCCTTGGGCGAGCTGGCCTTCCGCATCGGGGGCACGCGCCGTGCGTAAGCTGGTGGTCGCGACCCGCAACCGCAAGAAGTGGCAGGAGCTGGCCGCGCTGCTGGCGGATTTGCCCGTCGAGGTTCTCGGCCTGGACGCGTTTCCAGGCGCGCCGGAGGTGGAGGAAACCGGTGAGACGTTCGCGGACAACGCGCGCCTGAAGGCGGTGGCCGCCGCGCGGCACACGGGCCACTGGGCCATCGCGGATGATTCGGGGCTGGAGGTCGACGCTCTCGGCGGCCGGCCGGGCGTTTACTCGGCCCGTTTCGCCGGGCCGGGGGCTACGGACGCGGCCAACAACGAGCTGTTGCTGAAACTTTTGGACGGGGTACCGCCAGAGAAACGCCGGGCCCGGTTTCGCTGCGCGATCGCGATTGCCAGCCCCAGCGGCGAGACGTGGGTGGACGAGGGCGTCTGCGAAGGCATCATCACCGACGCGCCGAGGGGCGACGGCGGATTCGGCTATGATCCCCTGTTTCTTGTACCCGAGCTGGGCAAGACCTTTGCGGAAATGGGGGAAACCGTAAAGAACAGGATCAGCCACCGGGCGCGCGCCCTGTCGTTGGCCAGGGAGCGGCTCATGCGCCTGTGGCGGTTGCCCGAGGGCACGAGTGTGCTATAATGGGAAGCGCGTCGGGGAGTGGCGCAGCTTGGTTAGCGCGCGTGCCTTGGGAGCACGAGGTCGGCGGTTCAAATCCGCTCTCCCCGACCATTAGTCTTGCTCGGGGCGCAGTAGTGCGATATAATGGTCCATGCCGAGCGGGCGTAGCTCAGTTGCCTAGAGCACCGGCCTTCCAAGCCGGGGGTCGCGGGTTGGAGTCCCGTCGCCCGCTCCAAAATTGCGCCCGTAGCTCAGTTGGACAGAGCAGCTGCCTTCTAAGCAGCGGGTCGCGGGTTCGAATCCTGCCGGGCGCGCCAGCGCAGGTCACGCGTGGTGGGTGTAGCTCAGCTGGTCAGAGCGCCAGGTTGTGGCCCTGGAGGTCGTGGGTTCAAGTCCCATCACTCACCCCACCATTGACGCGAGTCCCCGGGACGCGACGTCCCGGGGACTCGTCGCGTTTTCTACACAGCATAGCATGGCGCCGGCTTGGCAACGCTGGGCAGCGGGGGAACTGCCGTTGGCGTGGACCGGCGCCGTCCTCGCTGGGTTAGCCGTCTTGCTGGCCGTCTTGTATTTCTGGCCCCTCGTGCTGGGGCTGTCGATTTGGCTTGAGCCCGGGACGGCTGCGGCGCGCCTTGAGGCCACGGGCCTGGCGGGGCGGCTCGCGATCCAGCTGCGCTTGCAACCGGAGCGGTTGCTCGTAGCTGAACTAAGCCTATTTCATCTTGCCACCATCCGCCGCTCCTTCGCGGACGCCATGCCGGCGCGGCCGGTCGTCCCGCGAAGGAGGCTGGACTTGGTGGCTGCCGCCCAGTGGCTTTTGCGGCGCCTGCGGGTGGAGGAGCTCAAGGCGGACGCCCGCTTTGGCCTGGGTGACGCGGCCCAGACGGCCCGCGCGTATGGGTACGTGTGGGCAGCTGTGGCCGTTGGCTTGGCCTGGGCCCAAGCGCGCCTTGCCTTCGCGCAGCCGCCCCGGATTGAACTGACGCCGGACTTCGCAAGGCCGTTTGCCGCCGCCCGGGGCGTCCTGCGGGTCCGCATGGCCCAAGGAGATGCGTTGGCGGCCTTCGTCGTGGCTTGGAGCCGCGGCCGGGCGGTTGAGCGCGATGGTGTAACGTTACTGTAGCACAGGGGATGGAAGGGGATGGAAAGAAAGAAGACCTCACCGTCCTGCTCAGGACGAGTACTCATCGTACTCAGAAGGTGAGGTCTTCCATGGAACTGGTTCATCGTCTACGTCAGAGATACCTGCAGTTCCTCCAAGTCGTGGTCGACGTGCTCGAGGGTGGGACCCACTATCGCGACTTCGAAGACCGGCTGCGTCAGGAGCTGGACGCGCTGGGGCGGGACATCGTGAAGTGGGTAGCCGAAGCCTGCGATGAGCGCCTGCGGGAGGAACCGCAGGCGCGTCCGGGCTGGGTGGTGGCTCGGCGAGGGGACGAGAAGCAACTGTTGACGCCGTTTGGCATGGTGAGCTACGAGCGAACGTACTTCCGCCATCGGGCCAGGAAGCAGTATGCGTACCTGGCGGACGCGGTCATCGGCGTCACACCCCACCAGCGCGTCAATGACGGGGTGAAAGCGCGGCTGGTGGAGCGGGCCGTGGAGCAGTCGTATCGCAAGAGCGGCCGGTGGGCGCAGGAGGAAGCGTGGCATGTGTCGGCGCAGACGGTGATGACGGCCCTGAGGCAGACCCGTGTCCCCGACGAGCGCAAAGCCCCGGGCACGAAGCGGCGGGTGAAGTACCTGTTCGTCGAGGCGGACGAAGACCATGTGCCCAGACAGCACGGGGGACGTTGGCAGCCGCGATTGGTGTACGTGCATGAGGGGTGGCGGGACGGGCCAGATGGCCGTAGGCAACTGGTACGTGCGCAGTACTTCGGCGGGCTGGAGGACTCCCAAGAGCTGTGGTCCACGGTGTGGGGCTATCTGGACCGGCATTACGACCTGGAGCATGTGGCTGCCATCTTCGTGGCTGGCGACGGGGCGGGGTGGATCCGGAAGGGCTGTGAGTACATGCCCAA
>DATCLD010000127.1:0-33275 GCA_036564115.1 Limnochordales bacterium | reverse complement strand
CAACCGCGAGAGGTCGGCGGTTTCGGTGGGCTGTGGCCGCAGGACGACCGGGATGGTACGCCCGTTTTCCCGGACCTGGGTCACCTCGACGCCTGTCAACGCGTTGCGCACGGCGAGGCTGATCTGGGCTGTGGTCAGGCCGCCGATCAACGCCCGGGACTGATTGACCGCGAGGAAGAGCTCCGGCTGGGGCGCGGCGTAGGGGATGTGCACATCGCCCACCGCCGGGTGCGCCTGCAGCCGCTGGCGGATGTCGGATGCGAGCTGCCGGAGCGTGCCCAGGTCCGGACCCATGAGTTGCAGCACGATGGCGCTGGAAAACACGCTGCTGGTGGAACTCCACTCGTCGCTCACCGCCAGGCGCGCCACCGGCAGATCGGCCAGGGCGGCGCGGATCTGGGCCATGACGGCGGGGAGCCGATCCGGGCTGACCGGTGAGCGCAAAAACGCGATCAGCTGGATCGTGTTGGGCCCGTAGTCACCCAACAAGGAAATGACGTCCTCCTGGCGTTGCTCGCCCACTTGCGTTGCGACGTGTTCGATGCCGGGCAAAGCCTGCAGGCGCTCCTCGGCCGTGCGGGCCACGGCGTCCGTCTCCGCCAACGTGGTGCCCGGCGGTGTTTCCATCGTGATGTAGATGGACCGCTTGTAGCCCTTGGGAAGAAACTCCGTGTCCAAGACCGGAACGATGACCACCGTGAGCAGGGAGAGCACGGCCACGAAGCCCAGAAGCGCTCCCGGCCGGCGCAGAGCCCGTTCAAGGAGAGGGATGTAGGTGCGGGCGATGATCCCCGAATCCCACCGGGCGCCGGCCGCCGGCAGGGATGAGCGGAACAGCTGGGCGGCGAGGCTGGGGACGACGGTGACAGCGACAAGCAGCGACGCGCCCAGGGCTAGGGAGACGGTGATGCCCAGTTCCCTGAAGAGCTGCCCGGCGAAGGTGTCCAAAAGCGCCGCCGGCAGGAACACGGCGACGGTCGTCAGGGTGGCGCCCACAATGGCAGCGACCATTTCCTGGCCGCCGGCGATGCTGGCGCTAACCGGATCTTCTCCCTGGCTGCGCCGCCGGAAGATGTTTTCCAGGACGATGATGGCGTTGTCGACCACCATCCCGGTGGCTAGAGCTAGCCCGCCCACGGTCATCAAGTTGAGGTTCATCCGCAGCAGATACAAGGCGGCCAAGGTCAAGAGGATCGAGAGGGGAATCGCCAAGGCGACCACGACCATGCCCCGCCACGTGCGCAGGAAAAGGAACAAGACCAGGACGACGGCGGCAGCGCCGATCAGGCCAAACACGACCAGGTTTTGCAGCGATTGCCGGATGGCGGTGGATTGGTCAATGATGACGGTCAAGTCCGTGTCCGGCATCGCGGTTTCCAGCTCCGCCAGCGCGGCCCGGACGCCGTCGGCCACCGCGACGGTGTTGGCGCCCGAAGACTTGAACACCTGGAGTAGGACGGTCGGCCGGCCGTCCATGCGGGCGTAGCCCGTCGGCGGCTTCACGCCCTCCACCACCTGCGCCACGTCCTTGACCTGCAGCAAGGGCGGCCACAGGGCGGCCAGTCCCTCCACCGGCAGGCGGCTTTCGCCGATGACCAGGTCACGGATTTGCTGCACGCTCGTGAAGTGGTTCCCGACCCGCGTCTGGTAGCGCACGCCGTTGTGTTCGACCACGCCCGCCGGCACCGTCGCGTTTTGCAGCTGTAAGAACTGCTGGAGGTGGGCAGGCGTCAGGTCATGGGCCCGCAGCTTGGCGCTGTCGTAGAGGACCTGGATCTCCCGCTCGACGCCGCCCAGCACCGCCACCCGCGCGACGCCCGGCACCCGCTCAAGGCGCGGCTGTACCACCTCCAAGGCCAGGTCCGTGACCTCGAGCAGGTCGCCCGAGCCTGACACCCCGATGAGGAGCGTGGGGAACTCGTTGGGGTCAAGGCGCAGGACAATCGGCGTCTCGACACCGCTCGGGAACGTGAGGGCCAGGACGCCGAGCCGTGCCCGGATTTCCGCGATAGTTTCCTCAATGGGCGTGCCCCAGCCGAACTCAGCAAAAACGAGGGACACGTTTTCCATGCTCAGCGAGTCGATGCGCCGCAAGCCGCTGGCCGTGGCCAGGACGCCTTCCACCAGGTGCGTCACTTCGGCCTCGACCGTCTGGGGGTCCGCGTTGGGGTAAACGGTCGCGACGGTGACGTAGGGCAGGTTCAGCTCCGGGTACAGGTCAAGTCCTAGCCCGGCAGCGGCCAGGACGCCGGCAATCACCGCGGCGACGATGAACATGGCCGTGGTGACCGGGCGCCGGACGGCGAGTTCGGACAGCTTCACACGGGTCGCTCCTTGCAGGCGATCGGACAGCCGGCCGGTTTTAACGGTAGCGGACGATGGCCTCAGGCAGGGCGCGCACGCGCTCTTCGTCCAGGCCGGCGTTGATGCGCAGGTCGCGCAAGGTCGCGTGCAGCAGCAGCCGGCCATCCGCGTTGTAGTACCGGAATTGGCTGATCATCCAGGACTCGGGATGAACGTAAAACTCATACAGCTGCCGGGGGTCGCTCAACGGGCGGGCGAGGACGACGTAGTACGGTTTGCTGTCGTTGTACGCGACGCCGCCCAAGGTCAGTTCGTAGTCGTCAGGGCTAGGCAGGGAAAGCCACCGGTTTAACTCCTGCCCGAGTTTCTGCTGCTCCGCCAGGCGGTCCCAGCGCTGGACGATGATCTCTTCCCGGATCGGGTTGTACTGGCGCGCTTCGTTTTTGGCCCGGTCGACCAGTAGGATCGATCCGGCGAGCATGTCAGGCTCAAGCCATTCAAAGCGGAAGAGGTCCGGCAGCACGGCGAGCAACCGGCCCCGCCCCGGGGTGACGCTGCCGTCGGTGACGTTGTATTGTTCCACCTCGACGGTGACCTCAATCGCGCTGATGGTCCTAAACTTGGCCTCCACCTGCTGCACGATCTCATCGATGGTTGCCGCTGGAAGGTCTGCTTCCTCGAGACTGGCTGTGCCGGCCAGGAGCAGGAGGGCCGCCAAGGATAGGATGAACGAGCCGGTGATCGAGCGCCATTCGTGCATCGACGCGGGGTTCCTCCTCACAGGTCCGACGCGCGGGCCGAGCCCCGCGCGAGGCAAGGCCCGTATCTTCGGAGCACTTCGTTCCGTGGGCACGGTTTCCTGCACATTTAAAGATCGGCAGCAGACATTTGTTTTTTTACGGCGTGCCGTCGTCGGGATCGGGGACTTGGACGCTCAGCCCGTCGTAGGCCAGGTGCACCGCCGGGGGCAAATCCTGATCCGTGCGGGCGTGGTCCACGTCGTGGGACAGGTGGGTCAAGAACGCCTGGCGGGGTTTGAGCTCGGCGATGACGGACAACGCCTCGCCGATGGACATGTGGGTGGGGTGCGGGCGGAAGCGGAGCGCGCCCAGAACCAGCACGTCCAAGTCCTCCAGCAGGGCGAGGGATTCGGCCGGGATGCGGCTGGCGTCCGTAACGTAGGCGACGCGGCCGATCCGCCAGCCGGTGACCGGCATTTGCCCGTGCCACACAGGGATCGGGGTGCACGTGAGGCTGCCGAGGCGAAACGCGCCGTCGATGGGGTGGAGCTCGACCTCGGGCTTGGATCCGCCCGGCTGCGGGGGGCGGAAACAATACGCAAAGATGCGCTGGAGTTCGCCCAGGGTGTCCGGCGCGCCGTAGACCGGGATCGGTTTCCCTTGGAGATGATTGAAGCGGCGCAAATCGTCGAAGCCGAAAATGTGGTCCGCATGGGTGTGCGTCAAGAGCACCGCGTCAATCCGGCGCAGGCCAAAGCGCAGCGCCTGCTGGCGCAGCTCGGGCGCGGTGTCGATGAGGACGTGCGCGTCTTTGTGACGGATGAGGACCGACGAGCGGTTGCGCTGATTGCGAGGATCGGGGGACGTGCATACCGGGCAGTCGCAGCCGATCACTGGCACGCCCATCGAGGTTCCCGTGCCCAAGAACAGCAGCTCCAACAGGAACGCGCTCCTTCTTCGCAGCAAAGTTTTCCCAACTAGGGACGTGGGAGGAAAACTTCATCCCTGCCAGAATATATAGCACTACCTCTTCGCCGGCGGAAGCATCCGACGCCTCATTTCGCCCACTACGACCCGCATATCATGTGAGAAACCCGCTCACGGCGGGGTCGGGATCCGGAGCGGATCGGGGTGATGGCCGTGACGCCCAAGCTGGAGGCCATAGCTCGGTTTTCCCGGCTGCAGCTCAAGCAACCGCTCAGCAGGGTCGTGCTCAACGCGCTGCTGGACAATCCCGAGTTCGTGGAGCGGATTACGTTCGTGGCCAATCGGGATTTTCTCTCCAACACGATGGTCGTGTCGGAGCTCGGCAGCGACGCCGTCGGTTTCGAATTGGAGCTGGGCGCCTGCCAGCGCGAAGAAGTCAGCATCGTCAACGGGCATTTGGTGCGGCAGGTCCATCGCACCAGTTCCGTGCGGCTGCACGATCCGGTAGAAGCCCTGACCCGGCTGAGCCATTTCCAGAGTCGCCTGTACGTGACCTTCTGCTTTGCCGGTGATCCGCCGCCGTGGTACGCGGCGGTGGTAGAGCCCAACCCCGCTCTGCCGCCCGACGCGGAAACCAAGGAGAGCCTGGAGCAGGTGCTCGACGAAATCGTCCGCGAGCAGATCGACCTTGCGCTCCTGGCCGTCGTCCTACGGGATGAAATCGAGCAGGCGCTGGCCAAAGGCGATCGAGCCACTTTTGCGGCGCGGGTGCCCCTTTACAGGGAGGTCGTCAACCGCTGCCTCTGGGACCTCTAGGCCTCGCCCCACGGTCTTGTGCCTGGTCCAAAAAACCATCGGGCCTCCGGCAGGATTTTCAAGGTCCCATCCGAAGTCTAGCTAGGTACATATTTTGACCGGCAGGCGGCCTGCCGCGCGCAGGTCCGGAGCTGCCCCGTCCCGGTCGGAGGTGCAAGCAGGGTGCGCCCTGCTCCCCGGATCAGTCCCCGCAAGTCCCCGTTGCGCGAGTATGTGGAAACGCTCGTCGGGGCCGCAATCCTAGCGCTGTTCATCATGACTTTCGTGGCCCGGGCGTTTACCGTCGACGGGCCGTCCATGTTGCCTACATTACAAGACGGGCAGCGCCTGCTGGTGGACCGCCTGACGTACCGGTTTCAGGAGCCCCAGCGCGGCGATGTGATCGTTTTCCGGTATCCGGCCAACCCGCGCCAGCATTTCATCAAACGCATTATCGGCATCCCGGGAGATGAGATCATCATCTCGCGCGGCACAGTGTATGTGAACGGCGTAGCGCTGGAGGAACCGTACATCAACGGCCCCATGTTCGGCTCATTCGGCCCCGTCGTGGTGCCGCCCGACCACTACTTCGTCTTGGGGGACAACCGCAACAACAGTGAGGACAGCCGCGACCGCCGCGTCGGGTTTGTGCCGCGCGAGCTCATCGTCGGGCGGGCCATCTGGCGCTACTGGCCGCTGTCGGAGATGTCCATTTTGCGGACGCCAGCCACGTTCCAGCTGGTGCCCGCACCCTCCCCCTCGTAGCGGCTGATCCATCCGGAGCGCATCCTCGTCAATCGTCCGGCGAGTCAGCGGGCGGTCCAACGCCCAATGGTATGCGCAGTTCCCATCCCGGCAGGATGAGGTCCGGATCGGCGATCCGGTTCAAGTCCGCAAGCCGCGGGTACGCCAGCGGGTCGCCCAGGAGTTGCCCGCTGATATGCCAAAGGGTGTCGCCTGCGCGCACCACGTACCGCAGCTCATAGGGAGTCCCACCATCGGTCGGGCCGCTTGAGCCCGTGCCCGCCGGGCCGCTTGTACCGGCGCTTGGGCCGGGTACGACAACTGCCGCGGGCACCGCAGCCGCAGGCGGGGCCGCAGACGGCGCCCCCGGCGGAGCCGCCTGCACCGGTTCACCAACTGACGCCCCGCCCGCCAGGCTCCCCTGGCGCGCGCCTGCCAGTGCTTGCTCGAGCGCGGCGTGCCGGGCCTGAAGCGCATGCAGCTCTTCCCTGAGCTGCGCCGCTTTCGACTCCTGCCGGGCCAATGCTTGCCGCAGCGCCGGCAGGGAACCCGGGAGCCCCGGCAGCCAAGCGAAGGCCGCCAAGAGCAGCAGGGCGAGCGGCCAGCCCAGGGCCGCAGCCCGCCGCCGGCCCGGGATCGGCCCCGCGGCACTCGCTGCCGCGTCGGCCACCCAGTCTTCGTCATACACCCAAAAGCCGGCCAAAGGCGTCAATTCCCCGTCCTGCCAGCGAAACATCCCCTGGCGCATGTTTACGGGATCGATAATGTAGCTCAACTGCCACCACTCGGGGAAGTATCGCTCGGCCAGGATGTGGTCGTACGCCAGCGGGCGGGCGCCGTAGCCCGGGTGGGTGTGAAACCACCCGACCACCAGTTGCCGGGCGCCTTGCCGCCGCCACTGCCCGTGAAAGAAATCCCAATCCTGCTGCGCAAAGCGGAAGGGTCCGAGGCCCGGGGGACCTTGGGGGGCGGGAAGGGCATCTTCGACGAGGATGAGCGGCCCCTCCTCGTCCCGGCACACCCGCCCCAGCAACAGCCCCCCCGCCTCACGGGGCGGCTCGTGGCTGGCGGCCAACTGGTCGATGGCGTCCCAGGCGGCACGCCGCAGGTAGACCCGCAGCGAGACGGCGTCGCGGCCGACAAGCCGCGCCCCGGACGGCGCGCGGCCGGGTGGGAGGGCGTCTCGGCGCGGCCCGCGCCGGTGCCACGGGAGGCTGCTCTGTTCGGGCATGGCCATCCCCCCCTCCGTTTAGGGAGAGGCTTCGCGGTGTACACCGTCGAATCCTGCTGATTACGGCAGGCGAGACGAGGGGACAGGAGAAGAAAAGCGGGGCGTCGAAGCACGACCAACGGGGACGGGACAGGGGTCGCTCAAGGCGCGAGGGACATCCAAAGGAGGCCGCCGGTGTGCAGGTGACCGTCCGCACCTTTGCGGCTTTGGCGGAGGCGGTGGGACAACGGACTTTGACGCTCGATTTGCCCCCTGATGCGACTGTCCAAGAGGCCTGGAGGCAGTTGGTCGCGGTCTGCCCGCCCATCGAGCGTTTCGAGCGCCGCCTGCTGGTGGCGGTGAACCTCTCCTATGCGACCTGGCAGACGCGCCTGGCGGAAGGGGACGAGGTGGCCTTCATGCCCCCGGTGAGCGGCGGCAGCAGGGGCGCGGACGTGAACGGGGATTTTGAAATTACCGACCAACCGCTGTCCGCGGACGCGCTCATCGCCAAGGTGGTGAATCCAAGGGCTGGGGCTGTTACCCTCTTCGCCGGGGTCGTGCGCGAGTTCACCGGCGAGCGGCGGACGGTGCGCCTTGAGTACGAGGCGTACCGGGAAATGGCCCTGCAGGAGATGGCGCGGATCGGGCGGGAGGTGGCGAAGCGCTGGCCCGACGTACGGCTCGCCATCACCCACCGGGTCGGCGCCGTGAACCTTGGTGAGGCGAGCGTCATGCTGGCGGCCTCAGCTCCACACCGGGACGCAGCCTTCTCAGCGGCGCGTTACGCCATCGATCGCCTGAAAGACATCGTGCCCATCTGGAAAAAAGAGCGCTGGGAAGGTGGCGAAGAGTGGGTCGGACCGCAAACGGGCCCGGGGGAGGCGCGTCCTGGACCATTCAACGAGGCCAGGACGGTGCTCCAGGCTCAAGAAGACGAGCGCCGGCGCGTTGCCCGGGAACTCCATGACGGGGCCGCGCAGACCCTGGCCAACCTGGTGCTGCGGGTGGAAGTGTGCGAGCGCCTGATGGACACGGACCCCGACAGGGCTAGGGAGGAGCTGCGCCGGCTCAAGGAGCTCCTGCGAGCAAGTCTGCGGGATATCCGCCAGGTGATTGCCGATCTGCGTCCCCTCGTCGTCGAAGAACAAGGCCTCTTTGAGGCGCTGCGGCACTATGCCTCCGAGTTCCAGCAGCGCAGTGGCATAGCGGTCGATTTGGAATTTGAGGGCGAGCTTACCCGTCTCGATTCACAGGTGGAGCTGGCCGCTTTTCGGTTAGTACAGGAATGCCTCAACAACGCCAGCAAACATTCGGGCGCGGCCAGCGTCAAGGTAAGGGTGGTCCGCCGGGACCGGGAACTGCAGGCGGAGGTGCGGGACGACGGGCGAGGGTTTGACCCGCATGCGGCTCGTACCGCCAACCGGTTTGGCCTGCAGGGAATGCGCGAGCGGCTTCATTTGCTGGGAGGATGGATGGAACTCGAGGCCGCGCCCGAAAAGGGGACCACCGTACGCTTCGGCATCCCATTGTGAGAAAAATCCATCGGCGATCAGGAGGACGTGCGAAACCAGTGTCGAATTATCCGCGCAAGTCTGGTCAAAAGTGCCGTTGCGCGACAGGAGGGACTCGACGTTCACCGGGCAGACCGGAGCCCAACCCGGGGATGCGAAGCCTTGAGTCGATGCCGATGGGGTTGTCGGGGCGGGAGGTCGTGTCTCCCCGAACCCGGCCCCATCGAAGCTGGTCGTCAGGCTGCCGTTGAGGAGGGGAGAAGCGTGCAGGCGAGCGCCTGCCCGGCCGACCGATCGGTCCGGGGAGGCGTTTTGGCTAGGTGCACCGGCGGGGGAGATCCGGATGCGTTCACCCGGAGAAGAACTCTACGAACAGGGATTGTGGGCTTGGGAGCAGGGGCTGTTCGTCTTTGCGGCCGAATGTTGGCGCCGGTTGCGGGACGAGGCTCGCCGTACAGGCGACAGATTGGGTGTCATGCGCAGCCTCAACGCGTTAGGATGCGTCGAGTTTGAGCTGGGCCGCTTCCAAGTGGCGCAGGCCCTCTGGAGGCGGGCGGGGGCGTTGATGGAGACGGAGCCCAGCTGTGACCCGCGCTTCCGCGTCAAAGTGATGACAAATCTGGCGCTCGCGGCTTACGTCACCGGGCGGCTGGAGGAGGCGCTCGCGTACCTACAGGCTGCCCGCGGCTGGTGCGGCGATCTTGAACCTTTTTGGGTAATACAAGTTGAGCATTGTGCCTCCACTATCTGGATGGCGCTGGAGCAATGGGACGAGGCCGAGGCGGCCGCACGGCGCGCACTGGAGTTGCTGGCTGGCCAGGAGGGCAACCCGCGGGCCGCGTACCTCCAGATCAACCTGGGCCAGATCTGCTTGGAGCAGGGCGACTTGGTGGGCGCCGGCGCGTACCTGGAAGCGGCGCGGGATCTGCTGGAGCGCCTCGGGCCCGACCCAAACCTCGGGTATGCCTACGGGGCCCTCGGACGGCTGTACTACTGGCTGGGTGACCTGGACCGGGCGATTGCCTACGGCAGCGAGACGCTACGGGTGCTCTGGCCCAATGTGCTGGCCACGCACAAGGCGCCGGTTGCCTGGGTGAGTGAGCTGTTTGGTTGCATCGCTTTGGCGGTGGGGGATCGCCAGGCCGCCTTGATGGACCTGCAGCGGGCCAGCACCTATTTTGCCCAGTCCTACCGCTGGCGCGATTGGTCACGCGTCAATCGGCTGCTGGATGAGCTGGTCCGCGAGTGGGGTCAGGGTGCCGGCCGGGCCAACGGTCTTGCCGCCACGATCGATGCCGAATCCATGGAGCGGTTGCGCTATTTCACGACGCTGTTGGACCTGCTGGACTCCATCGAAAGCATGTACCCGGACGTGCGGCGAAAGGCCGAGCTAACCGGGCGCTACGCCCTGAGGGTGGGCCAAGTGCTGCGATTGTCGGCGGAAGATCTCGACGTCTTGAGCCACGCGGCCAAGCTGCACGACATCGGGTTGACGTCGCTCGAACCGGAAGTGGTTCGGTTGCGCGAGCCGGCCAGCCCGGTGGCCAGGAACCGGATGCAGGCGCACCCGCTGTTTGGAGAAAAGATCTTGAGCCTGTTCCCGCTGCCAGACCTCTGTTGCGACGCCGTGCGGCACCATCGTGAGCGCTATGACGGCTTGGGGTTTCCGGATGGCTTGGCCGGGGAGGACATCCCCCTGTTGGCCCGGATCATCGCCGTCGCGGCCACGTACGTCAACTGCAGCCTCAGGGGCGGGCACTCCGCCGCCATGCTGGAGCTGGCGCGCCGGCGGGGGCAACATTTGGACCCTCATCTGGTGGATGTCTTCACGGCCATGCACGATCCCGTGCAAGCTCGGGTCGCGGTAGGTGGCTGAAGTTCCGTGCGGCAGGTCCGGCCGGCAACGGCCCATAAACCGTAAGGGAGGGACGTGCAATGCGGTTTTGGTGGTGGTTGCAGATTGTGCCCTGGGTAGTCCCAACGACGGCGCCCACACGGCCCCCGGTACTTCCCGACGGGCCCGTCTAAAGGGGCTGTAGCCTGGCGAGACTAGCCGGTGCGGGGGTGGGGCCGGTGAAGATCCGCGTTCTCGGCGCAGGATTCGCCGGCGTACGGGCGGCCCTGGACCTGCACCGGCTGCTCGGGCGCCAGGAAGTAGACATCACCATCATTAACGAGGACCCCTACCACGAATTGACCACCGAGATCTATCGACCGGCGGCGGGCGGGGACGTGCGGGTGCTGGCTGTACCCCTGGAAGACGTCTTCGCCCGCACCAGCGTCGAAGTGGTGCAGGGGACCGTCACTGACATCCGGGTGCGGGAGCGCCAGGTAGTCCTGGATCGGCAGCGGGTACTCAAGTTCGACCGGCTCGTCGTGGCCCTGGGCAGCGAACCGGAGTATTTCTCCATTCCGGGGTTGCGGGAAAACAGCCTCACGTTGAGGAGCCTCAACAGCGCCGACAATATCCGGCGGCATATCGACGCCATGTTATCCCAGGCCGCCGTGTCGGCGAGCCCCGCCGAGCGCCAGCCGCTTGCCACGGTGGTCATCGCGGGCGCGGGATTGACGGGGGTCGAGCTGGCGGGCGAGCTGGCGGACCAGCGGACGGTCCTGGCCCGGCGCCACGGGCTGGCTCCCGAGGATATCCGGATCATCACCCTTGAAGCGGCCCCTGACATTTTGCCCGGCTTCGACGACGCCTTGATTGACGCCGCCACGGACGTGCTGGTGCGCAAGGGAGTGAGCCTCATTCTGGGAACCCCGCTGCGCGCCGTCGAACCCGGGGCGGTGGTGCTTGAGGACGGAACACGCATCGCGGCCCGTACCATCATTTGGAGCGGCGGCGTCCGGGCGAACCGCCTCATCGAGAGGTGTTTCACCGCGCGCACCCGCGGACGCGCCGTCGTCAATGAATACCTGCAGTCGGTGGACGACCCCACTGTGTACGTCATCGGCGATGCGGCCCTGGCCATCAACCCCCGCACTGGTCACCCCGTGGCCCCCACCGCCCAGCATGCCGTGCAGCAAGGCAAGCTCGCGGCCCGCAACATCTGGGCCGAGCTCCACGGGCGGCCGCTCCGCGCCTACAGAGCCAGGACAGTCGGCGTCCTGGCCACCGTGGGGCGTGACGCGGGTCTAGCCCACATAGGCCCCCTCAAGCTGTTCGGCCGCTTTCCGGTAGTCGTCAAGGAACTGAATACCTGGCGCTACATCCTGTCCTTGGGCGGGACGCGCCTGTTGCTCAAGGTGCTGTGGCGGAACGGGCGGCTGCGCTGGGCGCGCGCCTAGGTCCACTGGCCGGGCTGGCGGGATGGTGGTAAACTGGAGGTGATTACACACAGCAGCGGTGTGAGGGGTGTTGCAGCGTGGAAACTATCGTGCCGGAACCCGATGCGGCCCTCATCGTCGTCGATGTGCAAAACGACTTTTGTCCCGGCGGGGCGCTGGCCGTGAAGGACGGCGACGCGGTGGTGCCGGTGCTTAATGAGTGGATCCGGCGCTTTGCCGCGGCGGGACGGCCGGTCGTCTACACGCAGGACTGGCACCCGGCCGACCATTGCTCGTTCAAGGAGCAGGGCGGGATCTGGCCGGTGCACTGCGTGCAAGGTTCCCCGGGCGCTGACTTTCACAAGGACCTGGTAGTGCAGGGGGTCGTCTTCCGGAAAGCCTTTTCCCGGGACAAGGAAGGGTACAGCGGCTTCGACGGGCGGTTAAGCGGCGAGAGGGACCTGGAGGCGCAGGCGGACCTGGCCAGCTGGCTCAAGCAGCGCGGGGTGCGCAAAGTCTACGTCGGCGGGCTTGCGACGGACTACTGCGTCCGGGCTACCGTGCTCGACGCCTTGCGCCACGGGTTTGAAGCCGTCTTGATTCGCAACGGTTCCCGGGCCGTCAATGTTTCCCCGGGCGATGAGGAAAAGGCCGTCGCCGAGATGCAGGCAGCCGGTGCGGCCGTCATTAGTTAACCTGCGCTCCCAGTTGGCCTATTCGGCGCCCTGATCCTCGGGCGGGGCAGGCTCGTCGCTAACGTCGTCGGCGCCGCCCGGGAAAAGGTTGAGCGGATCGCCGCTCAACACGAGGACAACCTGATAGCCTTTGCTTTTGGCCCGGTTGTACAACGTGGCCACGGTAGCCGGCGACACGCCGAGACGGCGTGCGATGGCCTGGTTGCTGTGGCCCATTTCTTTTAGCGCGACTACCTGGCGTTCACGGAAGCTGAGTCGTTCGACGCCTCGGATCTCGATCTGCACAAGCCGCCGCCCCCGCGCCTCCCAAGTTATCCACAAATTGTGGACAACATGTGGACAAAATGAGGACAAGTTGAGGACAAAACCGTTGCAGCGGAGTCTCTTCGTGTTGCCGCCGGGCGGATCCTGCCCACAGGCTTGTGGATAACGCGTTGATCACAATCAGTGGACAAACCATCGACAAGCCGCTCGCGGCGCGGCGATGGAGGACGGCGCCACGGAGCGCCGCCCCGTGGGATCGGTGCCGTCTACGAACGACGTTCAGTGCGGAAGACTACGGGAGCCGGTCAGGCGGGTTGAACGGCCAGGGCGGACGGCTAGATTTCACCAACTGGTGGCGCCGCCCTCGATGGGGAGAACGACGCCCGTGACGAAGCTGGCCGCGTCCGACGCCAGGAAGAGGGCGGCGACGGCGATATCCCAAGGGGTGCCGAGCCGGCCCAGGGGATGGCGCGCGACTAGCTCGGCATACTTGGCCGGATCCTGGCGCAAGTCCGCGGTCATGGGCGAAGCCACCCAGCCGGGAGCGATCGCGTTGACCCGCACCCGGTGCGGAGCGTAGCTGATGGCCATCGCTTTGGTCAGGGCGATGAGGCCGCCTTTGCTGGCGCAGTAGGCGTGGGTGTCGTAGGGGGGCAGCGGTCCGACGAGCGCGTCGTCCGAGGAGATGTGGATGACGGCGCCGCCGCCAGCCCGGATGATCGCCGGCACCGCGTAGCGGGAAACCAGGTAGGGGCCGGTCAAATTCACGGCCAGCACCTGGTGCCACGCCTCCTCCCGGCACTCGGTCACGGGCCCGTCCCCCAGGGGACGACCGCTGATGCCGGCGTTGTTGACAAGGATGTGCAGGGGGCCGCCATCGCCGGTGATCCGATCCACCATGCGCCGCACCTGTTCGGGTGAGGTGACGTCCGCGGGGACGAACTCCACGGGTAGGCCGGCGGCCTTGAGCTCCGCCTCGAGTCGCCGGCCTCGCTCAAGCGCGATGTCGCAAAAGAAGACCCGCGCACCCGCCTGGGCAAACACCCGGCACATCTCGCTGCCGATGCCCCCGGCGCCGCCGGTGATGAGGGCTGTCTTGCCGGCGAGCAACCCGTCGAAGGCGTGCGTGTTCATTGCGGGCGCACCTCCGCACGTTCGGCCCGGCGCCGGGAGGTTCCCTTAGGAGCCGAGGGCTTTTCCGCCTTTCCGTTGGCGCGGGCGCGAGGCGGCGTGCCGCCCGCGGGGGCTTCCGCCGCATAGCGGCAGTACGGCTGGATGGGGCAGGCGTGGCACTGTGGATGGCGGGCGTGGCACAACGTCCGCCCATGGTGGATCAGCCAGTGGTGCGCCCGGCTCCACAGTTCCTCCGGAATGGCCTCCATGAGCTGCAGCTCAGTCTTAAGAGGGTCCGGCGCGTCGGCAAGCCCGATGCGGTTAGCGACGCGAAAGACGTGGGTGTCGACGGCGATGGCCGGCCGGTCAAAGGCGTTGCTGAGGACAACGTTGGCCGTCTTCCGCCCTACGCCCGGCAGCTGCATGAGCTCCTCGCGGTTGTCAGGCACGCGCCCGTCGTACCGGTCCAGAAGGATCTGCGACAGCTCAACGATGTGCTTGGCCTTGCTGCGGTACAGGCCGCAGTCCTTGATTTCCTCGGCGAGCTCGTCCGGGCTCATGCTGGCGAAGTGTTCTGGCCGGTGATAGCGGGGAAACAAGCGCGCGGTGACGATGTTGACCCGCTTGTCCGTGCACTGCGCGGAGAGGATGCACGCCACCAGCAGCTCAAAGGGCGTCGTATAGTTAAGGGCGCAGCGGGCGTCTGGGTACATGTTCGCGAGCAGCTCGAGGATCGCGGGCACGTTCAAACGCCATCCGCTGGCCTCGTTCCTGGTCTGCGCCGGCGCTTTCGCCATGTTGCGTCACCTCTCGCACCAGTATACCATGCCGGCGAAGGCGCAGCAGGGCGCATGATCCGTCGGCCTGGCAAGGGTTTGTCAAGCTGGACACGCTGCCTGTCGAGTGGTATAATCGTCCTATAATTCCTTGTTATCGGCACTTCGCGGTGTCATCCGCGAACGGCATCGGCATAAGGTGCCAATGCCCCCGGCTGCTCCGGCCTCGGGGTGCGAATCGCGCGCTCTTGAGCGCCTGCCTCGCACGATTTGGCGGCTGGGACCGATGACAAGGAAGAAAGGGGGCGACGCCTTAGACCGATCTGGAGCCGTTCCGACGGCATGCCGACAACCGAATAGGAAGAAGCGCCTGGACTTGCCCAACCCGATGTCAGGGGCAAGTTGACGAGGAAGTGGTTCATCGAGCAATCGGCGGATGCCACTCGGCTCGATCACGGTCGTGAGGCGTTCCTTAAAGCCCGCGAGCGATCGCGGGGACAGAGGGGGCGCCAGTGATCAGGGGGTTGCTCGCACGGAGCTGTCCGGGGCGGGCAGCTTCGTTCGCGCGCCCTTTTTTGTCCTTTACCAGGCCTGCAGCCGGCTGCTGGCGGCTGCGGGGAACGAACTTGAGGAGGTCTCGGACAAATAATGATCACCTTGTCGGTGATTAAGGCCGATACGGGAGGTTTTGTCGGGCACTCGGCGGTGCACCCTGAGATGATGCGGACCGCCGAGGCGGAGCTGAAGAAGCGGAAGGACAAAGGTGTCATCGAGGACTTCTGCGTAGGCCGCGTCGGCGATGACATCGCGCTCATCATGACCCACCGGCACGGCGTCGACAGCGAATTGGTGCACGGGATCGCGTGGGAGGTCTTCCAACAGACGACGGCCGTGGCCAAGGAGCTCAAGCTTTACGGCGCTGGGCAAGACTTGCTGAAGGACGCCTTCGCCGGAACCGTGAAGGGCCTTGGGCCCGGCGTGGCCGAGATGGAGTTTGAGGAGCGTCCCAGCGAGCCCGTGATCATCTTCCTGGGCGACAAGACGAGCCCTGGCGCGTGGAACCTGCCCGTGTACCGGATGTTTGCGGATCCGTTCAACACCCCGGGGCTGGTGATCGACCCCAAGATGCACGGGGGCTTTGACTTCGAGATCCTCGACCTGCGGGAGAATAAGGTCGCCCGCTTCCACACGCCCAGCGAGAGCTACGATCTGCTGACCTTCATCGGCGCACCGAGCCGGTTCGTGATCCGTAACGTCTACCAACCGGGCGGCACGGAGCCCGTGGCGACCACCTCCACCCAGCGCTTGAGCCTGATCGCGGGCAAGTACGTGGGCAAGGACGATCCTGTGCTCATCGTCCGGTGCCAGAGCGGCCTGCCTGCGGTGGGCGAGGCGCTGGAGGCGTTCGCCCAGCCCCATTTTGTGGAAGGCTGGATGCGCGGGTCCCACTGCGGCCCGATCATGCCGGTGGGCTTTCACCAGGCCGACACCAGCCGCTTTGACGGCCCGCCGCGTGTCGTCGCGTACGGATTCCAGATCAGCCAGGGCAAGCTGGTGGGCCCGCGCGACATGTTCGGCGATCCGGGCTTCGACAAGGCGCGGCAGACAGCCCTCGAGATGGCGGAAATGATGCGGCGCATGGGTCCCTTCGAGCCGCATCGCTTGCCCATGGAAGAGATGGAGTACACGGCCATGCCTGAGGTCATGCGCCGGGTGGCCGACCGGTTCAAGAGCGCGGAGCCCGTGGTGCACCAGGCGACCGGGCCACGGTAATCCAGGACAGGGTGCCGGTTCGCTGCGGGGAAACCGAGGTCTCTCCCGTGGAACCCGGATCAGAAAGAGGCGGGCTCAGCCCGCCTCTTATGATCCGGCCAGCGGCGCGCGCCTCTGGGCGGTCAACCCTCGCTGCGGTGGGGCCGCAGCGTCCAGGGCGGTGCCGCTGGACTCGGATCCGAGTCTGTCTCCCTATCCCGGGAGGCCGCGTAAATGTCGATCGGCCCGCCGAGACGGACTTCCTTCATCCCGAGCGCCTCCCGGGCGCGCTCCTCGTGCATGAGGAAAGCCAGTTGCATGGTGTGCACCAGGTTGATGTACACCTGAATCACCTCCGGCCGGGCTGCGGCGCCCGGTCGCCTTCGTATGCCCGATTGACAAGAGCCGGAAGTCTCAGGTGCGCGCCCCTTCAGCTTCCATCGTCAATATAGCAGTCTTTAGCCGGGTCGTCAAGGGATGTTGATGATCGGCCTTGGAGATTTTAATACGATAGCTTGCATTATTTAATTAGAGGTATCGAGATGTGCGGGGGGGCGGGGGACAGCCTGCATCGACCGGCGGCTATCCCCCGGTGCTTGTCAATCCTCGGGCGGTTCCAGCACCACCTTACCGAACTGCGCCTGGGACTCGAGGATCCGGTGGGCTTCGGCCGCTTCCGCAAGCGGCAGGACCGCATGCACCACGGGCCGCAGCCTCCCCGCCTCCACCCACGGCAGGAGCGCCAGCAGTTCGCCTTTGCTGCCCATATACGACCCGAGGATGGAGAGCTGCCGGGCAAACACGTAACGGATGTCCGTCTGGCCTTCCCAGCCCGACGTATTGCCGCAGGTGACGAGCCGGCCGCCCTTGGCCAGCATCTTGATGCTGGTTTCCCACGTCGCCTGTCCGACGTGCTCAAAGACGACGTCCACGCCCCGGCCCCCGGTCAGGTCCCGCACCGCGCGCAGGACGTCGGTGGTCTTATGGTCGATGACCTCATCGGCCCCCAACTGCCGGGCTTTGGCTTGCTTTTCCTCGCCCTGGGTGGCGGCGATCACGCGGGCGCCCAGGAGCTTCGCGATCTGGATGCCGGCGCTGCCCACGCCGCTGCTGGCTCCCCAGACAAACACGTCTTCTCCGGGCTGCACGCGGGCCCGAGTCACCAGCATGTGCCAGGCGGTCAGGAAGACCAGCGGCAGCGCCGCCGCCTCGGGATAGCTCAAGTTGGCCGGCTTGGGGATGACGTTGGCCCGGGGAACCGCCACGAGCTGTGCGTAGCCGCCGTCGCGCCCGGCGCCCAGCAGATGATACTTGGGACACATGTTGTCCTGGCCGCTCAGGCAGTGGCGACAGCGACCGCAGCTGACGCCGGGGTTGAGGATGACCGGATCCCCCGGTTTCAAGTCGTCCACCAGTTCGCCCGTGGCCGCCACCTCGCCCGCGATGTCGGACCCGAGGATGTGGGGCAGCGGCACCATGGGCCGGGGCAGGCCTTTGCGGTTCCAGATGTCCAGGTGGTTGAGGGCGCAGGCCCGCACCCGCACGAGCACCTCGTCGGCCTGGGGCGCCGGGTCGGGCACCGTCTCGTAGCGCAGCACCTCCGGCCCGCCGTGGGCATGGATGCGCACTGCTTTCATCTTTCAATCCCTTCCTTTCTAGGGAAAAGATTCTTGTTCCTCGCGGTCAGTCCTTTGCCGCCCAGCCGCCGCCCGTATTTACACCTCCACCGGTAGGCAGTAGAATGGGTCGTGCGCCCGCTTACCCGGGCCAGGGCCGGTGCGGCGGACGGTTAGGGCCGTCCGTTGCGGCCGCGTGCGGAGGGAGACGACCGTTGACCCACAACGCTGCCGACCAAGAGCTGCGGGCGGTGATGGCCCGCCTGCGTCAGCTGGCCCAAGGAGGCCAGCGGGAGGAGTTTGCGGGCTACGTTCAAGAGGTGCTGCGGCGCTACGGCAAAGACGATGAAGCGCTTATGCGGCTTGCCCGCTTTTGCCAGAAGCAGGGCTGGCACGGAGGATTCGAGCTTTTCATGACCCGGCTGGCGGCGCGCCTGCCGTCGAGCCGCGCCGGCATCCTGTTTACCTTGGGCGAGCACCTGCTCAGCGCAGGGCGCCAGCGGGGATTCGAACACCTGCGGCAGGCCGCCGCGGCCGCGCTGGAGCACGCCGACGGGGAGGTGCTCCAGCGGATCCTGCGCGCCGCCGCCCAACGGCTGCGGGACCGCGACGACTGGGAGGAGGCGGTGGAGCAGTTTCCTCCTGAGGTACGAGGTGATCTCTACCTCGAATTGGCGGGCCTGTGGGGGACGGAAGAGCCGGAGAAGGCGTGGCGAGCATACCGGCGGGGTTTGCGCAACAAACCGGACGCGTTGCCCGGGGAGCCCTTGGCGGCCGTGGCTGCCGCCTACGCCCGCCGCGTGGCCGCAGCCGAACCCGAGCGCGCCATCGCAAGCCTGCTTTGGGCAGCGGAGCGGGTGGACGATCCCAAGCTCATTGCGCAGGCGGCCGCCATCGCCCTGCGAGCGGGCGACAAGGAGCAGGCGCTGCGGCTGAGCCGGCAGGCAGCCCGCAGGTTGCCGGAGGATCTGGACAACCTGGGGCGGCTGGCAGTCCTGCAGGCCGAGGCGGGGGAGTGGGGGGCCGTCGCGGCGCTCGCGCCCGCGATTGCCGTGGCCGTGTCCCGCCTCAACCCTTGGCAGAGGGAGGACCACGTCGCCACGGTGGAACTGGTCCTGGAGGCGTGCCTGCGTGCCGGGCAGGACGCTCAGGCCCGGGCTGTCCTGGACCAGGTCGGGCTCTCGAGGGCGTGGCGCGAGCGGTGGGAAGCGCGGCTCGCGGGCCGGCGGCCTTAGTCGCGGCCCACCCCTGGCGCCCAGTTGGTGGGTGGCTTGCCTGGGGAAGACACCCTCACGTTGCCGCACGCCGCTGCAGCCGCCTACCGGTTGAACCAGAGGCGGATGGCTGTGTACAGCGCGAGCAGGGCGAAGAGGCGCTTAAGCAATAACTCCGGCACGAAGCCCACCAGGCGGGCACCCAAATATCCTCCGGCCATGGCGCCGATCATGACCAGCAGCGCCACGGGCAGCTGGAGGTTGCCCCGGGCGTAGTGCGTCAGGCTTCCCACCACGGCCGTCGGGATGATAATGAGCAGCGACGTGCCTACGGCCTGGTTCATGGGCAAATTGAAAAGCTGGTTGAGAGCCGGAACGATGATGAGACCGCCGCCGATCCCGAGCATCCCGCTCAAAGCGCCGGCCGCCAAGCCAAGCAAGATAAGGGCCGCGGCTTGCATCGCGCGCCGTCCTCCCAATTAGTGTCGGACAAGTGCAGGCTTGTCCCTTAGGCTATGCTACCATAAAATAGGACTATAGGGTATCTTTTGGCCGGGCGCGGCCGCCCGGAGGGGCGGCGTACATGCCGGGCCGCTCACCGCCATATCACGGGCGTCACCGTAGCGCGAGGAGTTGAGTGTGAACGTGTTCGAAAACTTGTTCCCCGGGGTCTGGGGGGAGCTGGTCCTGGTCGTCATCGGTGCTGGGGCGTTTGTAACCGGGCTCACTGGTCTGCTCCTGGGTGGGCGCCGTCTGCCTCCCTTCGAGATCCCGGCGCGCCTGCGCGGCTTCGCCAACCTAGCCTTTGCCCTGGTGACCATGGTGGGGCTGACGCTCATCACCAATACCCGGCCCGACTTCGTCGAGCGGCTGTTCAACACGTTGACGCAGTAACGTGGATCGGGACGACAGGCCCGCTCGAGGAGGACAAGACCGTCGCCCTCTAGTGGACGTGTACACCGATGGTGCCTGCCGAGGCAATCCTGGCCCCGGCGGGTGGGCGGCGGTGCTCCTGTACGGCGAACACCGCCGGGAACTGAGCGGCGGTGAGCGCTGCACCACCAACCAGCGCATGGAGCTGACGGCGGCCATCGAAGCGCTCAAGGCGCTGCGCCGCCCATGCCGGGTGCGCATCCACAGCGACAGCGCGTATTTGGTCAACGCGTTCCGGCTCGGGTGGGTCCAGCGCTGGCAGGCCAACGGCTGGCGCACGGCGGCGGGCAAAGCGGTGGACAATCAAGATCTGTGGCTGGAACTGTTGCGGGTAAGCCGGCCGCATGATGTGGAGTGGGTCAAGGTAACCGGGCACGCCGGGGACGTGTGGAACGAGCGGGCCGATGAGCTGGCCCGGGCCGCGATCCCCGACGGTACAGCACCCGGTGACCCGTAGCAGCGCGGGTTTGAACCGCGGGAAGGCGGTGGCGCGGGGATGACAGAGCTGGAGCGGGTGCGCGCGGCAGCGGCGTACTTGGCCGAGCGAGTGCCCCTGCGACCCAAGGTGGGCCTGATCCTCGGGTCCGGCTTGGGGCAACTGGCAGACCGGATCGAAGACGCCGCGGCGGTACCGTACGGTGAGATTCCCCATTTTCAATCCTCGACGGTGGCGGGTCACCGGGGCCGCCTGGTGGCGGGGCTCCTGGCCGGTACGGCCGTCTGGGCGATGCAAGGCCGCGTACATTATTACGAGGGCTACACCATGGCCGACGTGGTGCGGCCGGTGCGCGTCATGCGGGAGCTCGGCGTGACGACGCTGGTGGTGACCAACGCGGCTGGCGGGCTCAACCCGGCGTTCCGGCCCGGGGACCTCATGCTGATCACCGACCACATTAACTTGTTCGGCACGAATCCCCTCATCGGACCCAACGAAGACGCTTTTGGCCCCCGGTTTCCCGACATGACCAACGCCTACGACCCCGAGCTGCGGGCGCTGGCCAAGGCGGTCGCGGAAGAAGCGGGCTTGGCGCTGCAAGAGGGCGTGTACCTGGGACTTAGTGGACCGTCGTTCGAAACGCCAGCGGAGATTCGCGCGTTTCGCACCCTGGGCGCGGACGCGGTCGGGATGTCCACGGTCCCGGAGGTGATCGCCGCCCGCCATATGGGCGTACGGGTGTTGGGGATCTCGTGCATCACCAATCTGGCTGCCGGTTTGCAGCCCGAGCCCTTGAGCCACGAGGAGGTCATGGAGACGACCGCCCGGGCGGCCGGGAACTTTGCCCGTCTTGTGATGGGTATCGTCGCCCGGTTGGGGGACGAGGGTTAGCCCGGAAGGTTGACCGGCGCGTGCCGCCGGGGCTCAGGCGGTTCCGTCCCGGGGGAGGCCGTCCTGCTCCCGGATTTCGTTGAGCATGGCGACGAGCTCGTCCACGTGTTGAGCTTGCCGGATGGCTTGCCGGGTGAGGGCCTCGTTGTAGATGCGCCGCTGCTCAATCAGCACCTCGTTGAGGATGCGGCGCACCTCCCGGGGCGATTTCCCTTCGAGCAGCTTCTCCGCCAAGGCCCGCACCAGCGCCTTAAGCTCCAGGTTCTGCTTGAGCAGATGGGCGATGTGCTGGTCGTCGCGCAGGGCGCGCAGATGCTTGGCAAAGAGGCGGGCGTGGGGAATGCGGGCTTTGCGGGCGCGGGGAAACCGGACGATCAACGGGCCTCACCTCCGGGGAGACGGTACGATCATACCGCAACAGGCGGCGGCGCGTCAAAGCCGCCCAACGCCTTGCCGTTGTGGTACAATGCCCCTGAGGAGCGAATTTTTGCTGCTTGTGCCCCAGATCAAGGGGCTGTCGGCGTTAGAGTAGCGAAGGAAAGGAGAACGTTATGGCAGCCGTCAATCCCTTTGGCAGTCGAAGCACACTGGAGACGGCCCGCGGCAAGGCGGTCGTCTACCGGCTGGACGCCCTGGAAAAGGCGGGCGTGGCCAACGTCTCCCGCCTGCCCTTCTCGCTGCGGGTGCTCTTGGAGAGCCTCCTGCGCCACTGCGACGGGTACGCGGTCACCGAGGAGCAGGTCGAGGCCTTGGCGCGTTGGCGGCCCGGCAACGTCCCCGAGCAAGAGATCGGGTTCATGCCGGCCCGGGTCCTCTTGCAGGACTTCACCGGCGTGCCGTGCGTGGTGGACTTGGCCGCGATGCGGTCCGCCATCGCCCGGCGGGGCGGGGACCCCAGGCGCATCAACCCGCTCATCCCGGTGGACCTGGTCATCGACCACTCGGTGATCGTGGACGCCTTCGGCACGCCGGACGCCTTCCTGTTCAACGTCCAGAAGGAGTTTGAGCGCAACCGCGAACGTTACCTGCTGCTGCGGTGGGCGCAGAAGGCGTTCAACAACTTCCGCGTCGTGCCGCCCGGAACCGGCATCGTGCACCAGGTGAACCTGGAATACCTGGCCAAGGTCGCCCAGTGGCGGGAGGTCAACGGGGAAGCGGTCGTGTTCCCCGACAGCGTGTTGGGCACCGACTCCCACACCACCATGATCAACGGCCTGGGCGTACTGGGCTGGGGCGTAGGCGGCATTGAAGCCGAGGCGGTTATGCTGGGCCAGCCGTACTACATGCTGATCCCCGAGGTTGTCGGCGTCCGCCTGACGGGCGAACTGCCCGAGGGGGCCACTGCGACCGACCTGGTGCTGACGGTCACGCAGATGCTGCGCAAGCACGGCGTGGTCGGCAAGTTCGTGGAGTTCTTCGGCGAAGGCCTTAACCGGCTGCCTCTTGCGGACCGGGCCACCATCGGCAATATGGCGCCCGAGTACGGCGCGACGTGCGGCTTCTTCCCGGTGGACAACGAAGTCCTCAGGTACCTGCGCTTCACGGGCCGCGACCCCGAGTTGGTCGACCTGGTGGAGCGGTACTATAAGGAGCAAGGCCTGTTCCGCACGGATGACACTCCGGATCCCGAGTTCTCGGTGGTTCTCGAGCTTGACATGAGCACGGTGGAGCCGAGCCTCGCCGGGCCCCGGCGGCCCCAGGACCGGGTTGCACTGGGCAAGGTGCGGGAGTCGTTCCGTACCGCGCTGCGCGACTACTTCGGCAAGGGCGAGGAAACTCCCGCGGCGCCGGCGGCTGGCGGCGGCGTGGCCGTGGCCACCCGCCAGGCGACGGAGCTCACCCACGGCTCGGTCGTCATCGCGGCCATCACCAGCTGCACCAACACGTCCAACCCGTCGGTAATGGTGGGTGCGGGCCTGTTGGCCAAGAAGGCGGTGGAGCGGGGCCTGACGGTAGCGCCGCACGTCAAGACGAGCCTGGCGCCCGGTTCCCGCGTCGTCACGGACTACCTGAAAGCGGCCGGTCTCCTGCCGTACCTGGAGAAGCTGGGCTTCCACGTGGTCGGCTACGGGTGCACCACGTGCATCGGCAACAGCGGGGCGCTGCCTGAGCCGGTGGCCGAGGCCATCAAGGAGCGGGACCTGGTCACCGCGGCGGTGCTCAGCGGCAACCGCAACTTCGAGGGCCGCATCAACCCGCTGGTCAAGGCCAACTACCTGGCGTCACCGATCCTGGTGGTGGCATATGCTTTGGCCGGCACGGTCGACATCGATCTGACCAAGGATCCCATCGGGTACGACCGGGAAGGGCGGCCGGTGTACCTCAAGGACATCTGGCCGTCCCAGGAGGAGATCCGGGACACGATCGCCGCGGCGCTGCGGCCGGAGATGTTCCGGGAGCGGTACGCGTCAGTGTTCGACGGCGACGAGCAGTGGCGGAGCCTCCCGGTGCCGGAAGGCGACCTGTTCGAGTGGGATCCCAACTCGACCTACGTGCAGGAGCCGCCCTTCTTCGTCGAGATGGCGGCGGAGGTCGGCGACATCGAGGATATTGTCGGGGCCCGGGCGCTGGTGATGCTTGGCGACTCTATCACCACCGACCACATCTCGCCCGCAGGCTCCTTCCCCGCCGACAGCCCGGCGGGCCGCTACCTGCAGGAGCGGGGCGTGGCGCCGCGGGACTTCAACTCCTACGGATCGCGCCGGGGCAACCATGAGGTCATGATGCGAGGCACCTTCGCCAACATCCGGCTCCGCAACGAGCTGGTGCCGGGCAAGGAGGGCGGCTGGACCCGGTATCTCCCCACCGGCGAGGTCATGACCGTCTACGACGCGGCGATGAAGTACAAGGAGGCGGGGATCCCCGTCCTCGTCATCGCGGGCCAGGAGTACGGTACGGGCAGCTCGCGCGACTGGGCCGCCAAGGGCTCGTTCCTGCTGGGCGTGCGGGCCGTAATCGCGGAGAGCTTTGAGCGCATCCATCGCAGCAACTTGGTGGGTATGGGCGTGCTGCCGCTCCAGTTCATGCCCGGCGAGAGCCGCAAGACCTTGGGCCTGACCGGCGAAGAGGTGTTCCACATCGAAGGCCTGCGGGACTTGCGCCCGCGCCAGGAGGTGGTCGTGCGGGCGGTACGGCCTGATGGGTCGGAATTCACGTTCCGGACCATCGCCCGCATCGACACGCCGGTGGAAGTGGAGTACTACCGCAACGGCGGCATCCTGCAGACGGTACTGCGCAAGCTGTGGAAGGGGCAGGGCGCCCATTGAGGGCGCCCGCCCCACCCGGGTCTTTCTCCGAGCGGGTTGCCGACCAATGGGACGGGGTGCTGAGGGAGCGGTGAGCGGCGGGCTTGGCGGCATGTGGGACCTTTACCGGCGGGCCGAGCAGTACGGCCACGCGATGGCGGTCGTCAACGATTACTTGGGCGAGGGCATGCGGGACAAGGTCATGGAGCGGTTCCAGGAGCTGGCGGGACCGCTGCAGCGCTCCGGGTGGAAGGAGCCTTGGGAGATGATCGCCCACGCCCTGACAGCCGCTGGGGTGGACCGGGCCACTGTCCGGGCCCTGCACATCGCCTACCTCAAGCGCAGCGGCCGGTTGCACGAGAAGCGCGACTGGACCAGCGAACCCCCGGAGGTGCTAGAGCTCTTACGGCAGTGGCGGCTCCTATAGCGGGCTTGGGAAGGAGGGCCGGCCCGGGCGCGCACGGCCCTCACGACGCGACGGCGGGATTCCGATCGATTCCAGCGCGGATCCCGCTTGATCTGGCCGCCAGGTGTGGTAATCTTTAGGACAATAGAGCCATTGAGTTTGCGTCCGGCAAAGGCGAGTGACGGCCGGACGCGAAACAGTTTGTTGCTCCGAAGCCCGCGTCTGGGCGCGGGGGACCCAAGGTTTCTGGGGTGAATCCCGGCGGCAGCCGGGTAGGGCAGCTTGGCGCCCGAGCCCGTCAGCTAACCCCGCAGGAGTGCACCAAGCGGATGGTCGGCCAGCGCAAGCCGCTGGCCGGGCATGCGCTTTTTTGTTTTTCATCCGGGTTTCACGGCGGCAAGACAATCTGCGGAGGCAGCGATGGGGAAGAAGGGGATGGCGGTGGCAAGCGGCGGGTTGTGGAGACGATGGCGCGGCGACGTGTGGCGGCGCTTGCGCGGGGACGTGTTGGCGGGCTTCACCGTGGCCCTGGTGGCGCTGCCCTTGGCCCTTGCTTTTGGCATCGCAAGCGGCGCGGGGCCTGCGGCCGGGCTGTATTCGGCGATTTTCGCCGGGTTTTTCACCTCGTTGTTTGGCGGGAGCCAGCTCAATGTCAGTGGCCCCACCGGCGCGATGACGGTGGTGCTCGTGGACATCATCAACCGCCACGGCGTGGAAGGCATGCTGGCTGCGGGCGCGATGGCCGGCGTGATGCAGCTTCTTTTGGGCCTCTTGCGGTTGGGGAGTTTCGTCAAGTTCCTTCCCCATGCGGTCATCGCCGGTTTTACCAACGGCATCGCCGTCTTGATCTTCCTGTCGCAGGTGGAGGAGGCGTGGCAGGAGCCCATCGTCGCGGCCGCGACGGCAGCCGGGATGCTGGCTGCCCTGCGCTGGTTTCGGCGGACGATACCGCCTGCCATCTGGGGTCTTTTGGCTGGCGTCCTCGTCAATGAGGTGCTGATCCACACCCCGCACATGGTGGGCGAGCTGCCTACGGGATTGCCCCAGGTCGCGCTTCCGTGGCCGGACGCAGGTCTGTTGGGCGAGCTATTCATGCCGGCGCTAACCATCTGCCTGCTGGGGAGCATCGAAGCGCTCCTTTCGGCCGAGGTGGCCGACGTCATGAGCGGGCAGCGGCATAACGGAAACCGGGAGCTCATCGGACAAGGCATCGGCAACCTGGTCGCGGCCCTTGTGGGCGGCGTGCCGGTGACCGGCGCCATCGCCCGGACGGCAGTCAACGTGAAAAGCGGCGCGCGGACGCGGGTAGCGGGCATGCTGCACGCCGTTTTCCTGTTTGTGCTCGTGTACATGCTTGGCCCGTGGGCTTCCCGGATCCCGCTCGCGTCCCTGGCGGCCATCCTGATGATCACGGCGGTGCGCATGGCGGACCTGGAGGGCTTGCGGCTTATCCCCCGGGCGCGCTGGACCTACGGGGTGACGCTCATCGCGACCATGGTCCTCACCGTCGTCCAAGACCTGACCATTGCCGTGGCGGCCGGGGTGGCGCTGGCCATAGTGTTTGCTGTGGTTGAGCTGGCCAACCCGCAGGTGCGCACCCGGGCCATGCATGCCGTCATGGGCTGGGCGGAGCGGGGGCGGCACGGTCCCCTGCCGGTGCATCCCGATGTCCAGGTGGTGGCGGTGGAGGGGCCGCTGCTGTTTGTGGGCGTGGAGCGGCTGCGGGAACGGCTGGCGCGGGTGCCTGCCCGGGTGCTGGTGCTGGACTTCAGCGGGGTTTCCAGCGTGGACGAGTCCGGTGCGCTGATGGTGGCCCGCCTGGCGGAAGAGCTGCACCGGGAAGGGCGCGTGCTTTACATCGGCGGCGTTGGGCGCGAGCCCTTGCGCATGTTGGCCCGCATGGGGGCGCTCCGGGCCATCGGCCGGCGACGGGTTACGCTTACGCTGGCTGCGGCGGTCATGCGGGCGCAGGCCGAGGCCCAGGGCATGGCCAGGGCCGCCAACGCGGCAGCGGCCCTGGCCTGAAAGGCGGGTGCTTCGCGAGGGGCGCCGTGGTTAAGCCGGGTATGCAAAGAAGCCCCGGCCGGTTTTGCGTCCCAAGCGGCCCGCGCGCACCAGCTTGCGCAAGAGGGGCGCGGGTCTGTATTTGGGATCGCCGGTTTCCTGGTGCAGCGTTTCCAGGACAAACAGGAGCGTGTCCAGCCCCACCAGGTCAGCCAGGGCCAGGGGCCCGATGGGATGGTTGGCACCCAGGACCATGGCCCGGTCGATGTCCTCGGCGGTGGCAACGCCTTCCTGCAAGGCGAAGATGGCTTCGTTAATCATCGGGCATAAGATGCGGTTGACGATGAAGAGGGGCGATTCCTCCACCACCACCGGCTCCTTGCCCAACCGCTTGGCCAAGCTGACCGCGGTGGCGATGGCCGCCTCAGACGTGTGCGTGCCGCGCACCACTTCCACGAGTTTCATCACAGGCGCCGGGTTGAAGAAGTGCATGCCGAGCACCAGCTCGGGCCGCCGGGTCGCCCCGGCCATGGCGGTGATGCTCAGACCCGAGGTGTTGCTGGCCAGGATGACGCCCGGCCGGCAGATCTGATCCAGTGCGGCGAATACCTCGAGCTTCACCGGCAGATGCTCCGTCACCGCTTCGATGACGTAGTCCGCCTCCGCGAGAAGCTGCCGATCCGTGCCGGTGACGAGCCGCGCCAAGGCGGTGTCAGCCTCGCTCCGGCTCATGCGCCCTTTCTCCACCGCCCGCGCCAATTGCGCGGCGATGCGGGCCCGCCCCTTTTCCACCAATTCTGAGGACACATCCACCAGGCGGACGGAGTAGCCTGACTGAAGGGCGACTTGGGCGATCCCCGCTCCCATGGTGCCGGCCCCGATGACCCCGATGACCTTGATTTCCGCGGCGTCGGACAACCGCGTCACCTCCAGCGTCGTAGCTTGGCGCCGGCCTGCGCCGGCCGCTCGGGCGATGAATTGTCCGCCGCAGGGGCGATTTCCTTGCCGCACAAAGCCGCAGACACAAAGCTACAGCCTCACAGCCGCAGCGATTGGCTTTTCCCAGACCGAAAGAAGTGCAAGGATTCGCCTTCGCGGGCGCGGAACTGAAACGCCTAGATGCCGACCTGTAGCGGACAGCGGCCGGGCAACGCCCAACAGGCGCTGTCCCGCGCGCCCCGGAGGTGGCGTTTCTTGATGCAGCCAGTGGAGGGGGCCGTCCCGGCGCGGCAGGTAATCCGCGGCGGCCGCGTGTTCAACGTGTTCACGGGTGAGTTGCTACCGCAGGATGTGGTCATTGAGAGCGGCCGTATCACGGGCCTGGTTCCGGCAGGTGAAGCGGTGGCGTCCGACGCGGTGGTCGACGCACAGGGTGGGGTCCTGGTGCCGGGGTACGTGGAGCCCCATGCGCATTTGAACGTCGCCGACCCGGTGACCACGCTCGAGCAGCTGGCAGCCCGCGGCACCACCGCGGTGGTGGCGGACACGTATCCGTGGATTGCCGTTATGACCGACGATGAGTTCAGCCGCCTGCTGGACAGCTTCCGCCGTCTGCCTGTCTATGTGCGATGGTTCCTGGCGCCCCATGCCCGGTCCTTTTGGCCCGGCGAGGAGCAGTTGTTCGCGTTCGAGCGGCTGGCGCCGTTTCTGGAGCGGGACGACGTGGTCGCGGTGGGGGAGTTCACCCGCTGGTCCCAGGTGGAGCGGGGGGACCCGGTGCTCCTGGCCTTCATCGCCAGGGCGCACGCGCTGGGGAAACGGGTGGAGGGGCACAGCGCAGGCGCCTCCGCCGCCCGGGTCATGCGCCTGGCCCACCGGGGCTTCACCTCGTGCCATGAGGCCATCGACGCCCCGCAGGTGCTGGACCGGTTGCGGGCAGGGCTGTACGTCATGCTGCGCCACAGCTCCCTGCGGCCCGACCTACCCCAACTGGTCCCCGCGGTGCGCGGCGAGCTGGCCTTCTGCAACCGGGTGATGCTCACCGCGGATGGGCCGTCGCCCCCGTGGGTGGCCACCCACGGGTATTTGGATTATCTGATTCGGATCGCCATGGAGGCGGGGATTCCCGCGCCGGCCGCGTACCGGATGGCCACCCTCAACCCGGCCATGTATTACCGCATTGAGCACGAGGTGGGCAGCATCGCACCCGGACGCCGTGCCGACGTGCTGCTCTTGGAGGATTTGGCCAACCCGACCCCCGTATGGGTCATGGCCGGCGGGCACATCATCGCCAGGGGCGGCCGCCTGACGGGGTCTTTCCCCAGAATCGACTGGGAGCGCTTCACCAGTCTGACGCGGCGGGCGGGAACGCCTCCGGCCGAGTCGCTTTTGGCCAGCGTCCCGCCGCCCGGCGCCGATGACGTCCCGCTCCTGGACCTGGCCCATACGGTGATTATCCGGCACGGGAACGGGGCGGATCGCCCGCTCTTGGCGGTGTTGTACGATTGGGAAGGGCGCTGGATGACGCCGGCGTGGCTGACGGGCTTCGCCCCGGGGCTGGCTGGTTTTGCCACCAACTACAACCCTTCGGGCCAGCTCTTGCTGCTGGGACACTCGCCCAAAGACATGGTGTTGGCCGCTCGCCGCGTCATGGAGCTGGGTGGCGGGCTCGTCCTCACGGAGGGCGGCGAAGTTGTGTGGGAGCTCCAGCTCGAGCGCGGCGGGTTCTTTACGGAGATGCCGTGGCCGGATCTCGTGGCTGAGCTCGGGCGGCTGGAGGCGCTGCTCCGGGAGCGGGGATACCGGCACAGCGAGCCGCTGTACAGCCTGTTCTTTCTGAGTTTCGACGCGCTGCCCGATTTCCGGCTCACCATCCGGGGCGTCTGGGACGTCAAGGGCCAACGGCCGCTGACTCCATCCGTTCACCTGGCCTGATGGGACCGGGCGGCGGCCGAACGGCCCGCGAGAGGAGGCGGGAGCATGGAGTTGATCCACCCGACGGTCAGCACGTACTTGAATCAGCTGGCCTATCATGGCCATCCCGTGCTGACCGAGATGGAAGCCCGGGCGCAAGCGGAGGGCTTCCCCATCGTCGGCCCGGTGGTTGGGCGCATATGCTACCAGATCGCCCGCATGGTCGGCGCCCGGCGCGTCTTTGAACTCGGGTCCGGCTTCGGCTACTCGACCGTCTGGTTAGCCCGGGCGGTGGCCGAGAACGGCGGCGGTGAGGTACACCATACGGTCTGGGACGAGGCGCTTTCCCGGGACGCCAGGGACTACCTGCGCCGGGCGGGACTGGACCACATCGTCCGCTTCCACGTGGGGGAAGCCGTGGCGGCCCTGCAGGAAACGCGGGGCACCTTTGATCTCATCTTCAACGACGTCGAAAAACGCCAGTACCCCGCGTCCCTGCCCGTCATCAAGGGGAAGCTGCGGGTAGGCGGGGTCCTAATTGTGGACAACATGCTCTGGAGCGGCCGCGTTCTTGACGAATACGACGCCAGTGAGGCCACGCAAGGCGTGCGGGAGGCGACGCGGCAGCTTTTTACAGACAAAGATTTCATTGCGACGCTCTTGCCCGTGCGTGACGGCGTGGTGGTGGCGCTGCGGGTCTAGGGCCGCGGTGAGGAGTTGGTGCGATGCAGCTGGAAACGATGCAGCAGTACGAGGAGCTTTTGGCGCAAGTGCGCCAGCATCTTGAAACCGGGGACGACGAGGGCCTGCTGGCGCTGCTTTTGACGTTGCGGCCGGCGGACGTGGCCCAGATCCTGGAAGAGTTGCCGGAGGGCGAGCCGCGGGGGCGGGTGCTCGCGCTGCTTGAGCCGATCGCCGCGGCGCGGGTGCTGGAAGAGTGTCCCCTGGACGTGCAACGGGATCTGTTGCGCCAGATGAGCGCCGAGCGGCTGCATGCGGTCCTGGACCGGATGTCCCACGACGACCTGGCCGACCTGCTTGGGGCCTTGCCGGCGGCCGACGCTCGGGCCCTGCTGGAGCTGATCCCTGAGGACGCCGCGGCCATCCGGCAACTCCTGCGCTACGACCCGGACACGGCCGGCGGCATCATGACGCCTGAGGTGGTGCGCCTGCAGGAGACGCAGACGGCAGCGGAGGCGCTGAATACCATCCGGCAGGCGGCGCCCAACGCCGAGACGGTGTACTACCTCTACGTGACGGACAAAAGCGGCCGATTGACGGGCGTCGTCTCTTTGCGCCAGCTGGTCATCGCTGACCCGCAGGCGCAGGTGGGGGACTTGATGGACCGCAACGTCGTGTCGGTCCCCGTCTACATGGACCAGGAAGAGGTCGCCCGGGTGCTGGAGCGCTACGGGCTTTTGGCCTTGCCGGTGGTGAACGACCGCAACATCCTGCTCGGCGTTGTCACGGTGGACGACGTCATCGACGTGCTGCAAGAGGAAGCGACGGAGGACATCCACCGCCTGAGCGCCACCGAACCCCTGGAGCAGCCCTACCTGCAGACGAGTTTCCTCAGCCTGGTGCGGGCCCGCGTGCTTTGGCTCTTGATCCTCTTTGCCTTGCAGTCGATTACCATCACTATCCTGAACCACTACCAGGCCGCCCTTGAGAGCGTCATTACCCTGGCCTTATTCATCCCCGTCCTGACAGGCACCGCCGGCAACGCCGGCGGGCAGGCGGCGACCCTGGTCATTCGCGCCATGGCCGTTGGCGAGCTGCAGTTCGGCGACTTTTTTCGGGTGCTGGCCCGCGAAACAGGGGTGGGGCTGGCGCTGGGAGCCGTGATGGCGGCGGTGGCCTTGGCGCGCGCGGCGTTGATGGGCACGCCGGTGGAAATCGGTTTCACTGTTGCCCTGACCGTGGTGATCGTGGTGTTTGTGGCCTCGGTCGGAGGGGCGCTTTTGCCGCTGGCCATCAAGCGCCTGCGGCTGGATCCGGCGGTGGCCTCGTCGCCCTTGATCACGACGCTAGCCGACGCGTCCGGCCTCATCATTTACTTCACCGTCGCCGGCTGGATCCTGGGGATTGGGGCATAGGCCCTCGGCCGGCGCAGACGCATGGACCGCAGGTGCAGGGCGGGCACAGGCTCAAGGCCGGCGCAGGCTTAAGGTGGGCACATGCTCACGGCGGGCGCAGGCTCAAGCCGTGCGCAGGCTGAAAGCGGGCACAGGGTGAAGGCGGGCACAGGCTCAAGGCGTCTGGAGGCTCGGTGCTATGGAAATGGGCTTGCGGGCGGGCGATGCCTGGGACGGGCGGGACGTGCAAGCACCTGCGCTGCGGGCATGGCGGACGGAGTGCGCTGGGTGGCTCGCCCTCGGGCGGGCGCCTGAAGCCCGCGGGATCTATCAGGTCGCCGATCACGCGGGGATGGTCATCGCCCGGCGAGATCCGCGGGCCGTCCAGCGGCTGCCGACCATGATCCTCATCGCGGATGCCTGGCCCGGCGAGCCCGCCGAGCGGCTGACCTTGGCCCTGGACATGCTGGGACCTGTGAACGAGCCTATCTACGTGGCGCTGCCGCCCGACGTCCTCGAGGGTCCCTGGGAAGCGGCACTGGCCGCCTTCGGTTTCCATTACGAAAGCACGCAGCTGCTTATGACGTGCCTGCTGCCCCGGCCCGAGGCAGGGCGTGGGTCATCCCGCACCCCCGACGGGCTTAATCTCGGCGTCGCCGATGGGGAAGCGGACCGCGAGGCGGCCCTTGCGGTGGTGGCGGAAGGGTTTGGCGACCCGCCCTCCTTGGCGGCTTTTTACAGCCCCCGGGGCGTCGTCCGCCTCTACCTGGCCCGATTGCAAGGCGAGCCGGCCGCAGCGGCCGCCCTTTGGCCTTTCGCCGGCGTGGCCGGCATCTACAGCGTCGCGACGCTGCCGCGCTTCCGGGGGCAGGGGTTGGCCTACGCCCTGGTTGAACACATCCTCCACGATGCCGCGCAGGCCGGGTTCAACCTGGCTTCCTTGCGCACCACCCACGGATTGGAGAGCCTCTACGCGCGCCACGGATTCACCATCAGTGGTTATGTGCGCCGCTACCGGCGGCCGCGGTAGACGTTGGGGGGAGATGCCGATGCAGGTACTGGTGGCTGGGGGCACCGGCTTCATCGGCCGGGCGCTGGTCCAAGAACTCTTGGCAGCCGGGCACGGTGTGGTCGTGCTTACGCGGCGGGCTGTCAAGGAGGGGGCTCTTTTTCCGCCGCCGGTGACCATACGCCGGTGGTCGCCCCGCGAGCCGTTGCTGCCGTCGCTTTTGGCCGGCGCGGACGCGGTCGTCAACCTGGCGGGGGCAAGCATCGCCCGCCGGTGGACGCAGGCGGCCAAGCGCGAGATCTTGTCCAGCCGCACCGAAACCACCGCTGCCCTGGTCAAGGCGATGCAGGCGTCATCGAGCCCCCCGCGGGTGCTGGTCAACGCGTCCGCGGTGGGCTATTACGGCCCCCGGGGCGACGAGTTCGTGACCGAAACTGACCCTCCTGGCGAGGATTTCCTGGCGCGGGTTTGCCGCGAGTGGGAAGCCGC
>DATCLD010000126.1:0-4907 GCA_036564115.1 Limnochordales bacterium | reverse complement strand
TTCCGAACCGTCTTGCGGGAGTGGTGAAGCTCCTTGGCAATGCGGCGAATGGACCACCCTTTGCGGAAGTGGAGACGTCGGATAAACTCAATATCGACCACCTTGAGCATCTCCTCTCCTCCCTGACCTCCGAGTTCTTCCCAGAAGTCAGGGTAATGGACGAGGTGCTCGGGGTGGTCCCCTTTTTCGTGATCACTCCGCTGTCAGTGGTCCCCTTTTAAGTTAGCGCGTACATGAGCTCTGGGCTGTCGATGGAGGCGTCATCATCCGGAAAACTTTTTATGGCCCAAAGGATGTCATCTCGGTGACTCTATTCCGGTGTGGCTGTGCTTTCGCTTTTGCCCCCGTATTGACTTTCCACGGAGCCATTGCTCCAGTGAAGCGCAAGTGGGTTAATCACCGAGTTTACGGTTTAGGGGTAGACAAGCGGTTGCCCGACCGGCATTGGCGATACGTACCCCGCGGAAGGAATTGAGGTTCGTGGGGGGAAATTATCAACTAACTTATTTACGTAAAGAAAGAAACCGTCAAACGACCACGGCGGGAGGTCATTCCCTTGTCCGGACCTGGGAGCGGGCAGGTACGGGGAAACGGGCAGTTGATCAAGAGGCTGAATCGGTCGCGTATCTTGGAGTGCCTGCAGCGAGGGCAGCCCCTCTCCAGGGTCGAGCTCGCCGAGCGCACGGGCATAAGTCTACCCGCCGTTGTTAAGCTCGTGCAAGAGATGCAGCAGGAAGGTCTGATCGTATGCGTCGGTGAAGGTCCTTCCAGCGGCGGCAGGCGGCCGATGCTGTTTGCCTACAACTCTCGCGTGGCTTACGTTGTAGGCGTAGATGTCGGCGCAACGAAGATATCCGGCGGAATTCTCGACCTGGAAGGCAACATCCTCGCGACGGCCACCATTCCCACTCACTCAACGGACTCTTCGCCCTCGCATGTAGCGCAACGAGTTAGGAGCCTTGTAGAGCAGCTTTTGACGGACACGGGCATTGACTTGGCCAAGGTGATGGGCATCGGCGTCGGGGTGCCTGGTATTCCCGACGCGGAAGGCAATATCGGCTTAGCTCCGGGGTTGCACCAGGACCAATCACGGGTCGTCGACGATGCCCGAGACGGGCAAGCGCATAACGAGAATCCCGCGGGCGGCGATGCCCGCGGGGGTCGGCGCCAAGCGGAGGATGGCTTGGCGGACCGCGACCAGGCGGGCGGCCCGCAAGCTGAGCGTGACACTGGCGTTATCCCGCTCGGTGCATACCTCCGGGCTGAGTTGGGCCGCCCGGTGTATATGGAGAACGACGTGAACGCGTTCCTGCGGGGCGAAGTCTGGAAGGGAGCCCTGCAGGGCGTGCAGCATGCCGTGGCGGTCACCATCGGTACCGGGATTGGCGTTGGCCTGTTGGTCAACGGGGAAGTGTACCGGGGCGCCCGTGGATCCGCGGGCGAGATTGGTTATTGGCTTATCGGGGCTTTGGGGCCCATTGCCCGCTCGAGCGGTTATGGACCCTTGGAAAGCTTTGCGGCCGGACCTGGCATTGCGCGCCGGTATGTGGCACGACTCAAGGCACACCGTGGAAGCTCGGCGGTGTTGGATCTCGCCGGCGGGGATATGCACAAGATTACGGCGCGACTCGTAGCGGAAGGGGCCATGCTGGGCGACTCCCTCGCGTTGGATGTATGGCGGGAAACGGCGGAGATGCTCGGCGTGGCCCTGGCCAATTTGTGCTGCCTGATGGACCCGGAGGTCTTGGTCGTGGGCGGTGGGGTGTCCCGAGCGCCGCGCGAGCTTCTACTGGACCCCGTGCGCCGTATCATTGAAACGCTGGTCCCGTATCCGCCCAAGGTTGTGACGTCGCCGTTGGGAGACCAGGCGGCCATTCTGGGAGCTGCGGCCTTGGTGCTGGACTCGCGGCGTAGTTCCATCTCGTACGTGACGGCCGGTGTCGAGGCGTGATGCGTGTCCGGCCGTCACGATGGCAGTCGGATGGTCAAGACGGTGGTCGGGCAGTCGCGATGTTTGGGGAACGGTCGAAGCGCGGCGCGGCGGAGGCAGTGACTGTGCGGAGCGAGTGGCGAAAGGTTTTGGCGTGATGGCGCGGGAGAGTTCGGAAGGCGAGATGGGCCGATGAGCGACCGCTGGCACCCGGTGTATCGAAAAGTGGTGTTGGAGCCCGGTTTCGCCAATGCGCGTGCCCAGTTCTTTTACGCAATGATGGAAATCACCGTGGCGCATGTCCTGATGCTCATGCGGCAGGGGATCATCGACCTGGACCAGGGCCGGGCGGTGCTGGCGGCCTGCCAGCAAGTGATGGAGGAGGGTCCTGAGGCGGTGGAGTACGACCCGCGCTATGAGGACCTATTCTTCAAGCTTGAGGCGGAGATGGCCCGCCTGGCGGGGGACGAGGCGGTCGGCAACATGCACGTGGCCATGAGCCGTAACGACATGGACACGGCCATGTACCGCATCGTACTGCGGCAAGAGGTATTAGACGTGCTGGCGGCCTTGACGCGGCTGCGAGCTGCGCTGCTGGACAAGGCAGCCGAGCACGTGGAGACGGTCATGGTGGCCCACACCCACAACCAGCAGGCGCAGCCGACGACGCTGGGCCACTATCTGGCCGCGGTGGAGGCCGAGTTTGCCAAGGACACCGAGCGGCTGCTGGAGCTGTGGCCGCGGCTCAACCGCTCGCCCTTGGGCGCTGGTGCCTTGGCCACGTCGGGCTACCCGGTGGACCGTGATGGTGTTGCTAAGCTGCTCGGCTTCGAAGGGCTTGTGGAAAACTCGTACGAGGCTGTCGCCAGCGCGGACTTTACGGCCGAGTACGCTGCGTGCCTGCACATCGCTCTCGGGCACGTCTCTCGCTTCGTCACAGACCTCCTTTTCTGGTGCACCAACGAGGTGGCCGCGGTGCGGCTGCCGGCCGGTTTCGTCCAGATCTCCAGCATCATGCCCCAGAAACGCAACCCTGTCGCCCTCGAGCACATTCGCGCCTTCGCGACCCGGGCCATGGGCGACGCCGTGGCCGTGCTCAACCAAATGCACAACGTGCCCTTTGGCGACATCAACGACGTCAACGACGACGTGCAGCCCGTGGTGCGCAGGTTGACCGGCGCGATACTGGACATCCTGGAGCTCTTGACCGCGGTGGTGGAGAGCCTGGAGGTGGACAGGGAATTGCTTCACCGCAGGGCTGCCGACGGGTTTGCCGCCGTAACGGAGTTGGCGGATACGCTCGTTCGGCACTCCAGGTTTCCATTTAGAACGGCGCATAAAATCGCAAGCCGGGTCGTTGATGAGCTAACCCGGGCAGGTCGGACGCTGCGGGAGTTGGATTTGACGCTGCTGGACCAGTGTGCCCAAGGCGTTGCCGGCCGGCCGAGCGGCCTGGATGAAGAGCTGTTGCAAAAAGCCATTGACCCCGTACATTTCGTTGCCGTGCGCAAGGTGCGAGGCGGGCCGGCGCCCGAGGAGATGACCCGCTACCTGCAGGCCGCCAAGGCGCGGCGGGAAGCTCACGATGAGCGGCTTCAGCAGCTGCGCCGGCGTCTGGACGGAGCACGTGCCATGCGTGAGCAATGGATTGCGCAAGCCTTGCAAGGGGGGATGCCCGGGGCGTAAGCGGCGTCCTGTACCACCGATGTTGGGTGCGCCGTGCGTGTACGTGCGGGTACGTGCCTGTACGTGCGTGAACGGAAGCGGCGGGGGATTTCATGGGGATATCGACGCGAAGGAGGCGATTGGCGGTGAAGGCGGTGAAGACCCTGCTGGCGATCATGCTGTCGGTGCTGTTCGTGGCCGGCGCCATCGTGCCTGCGGGCGCGCAGGAGGTCACCATCCGCTACTGGCAGTACTACTACGAGACCAAAGTGGTCGCCATCGACGAGCTGATCAAGCAGTTTGAGGCGGAGAACCCGGGCATTAAGGTGATCCATGAGACGTTCCCGTACGAGGCGTACGGCGCCCGGGTGGCCGCGGCGGTTCCGGCAGGCCAAGGGCCTGACGTCGTGAACCTCTTCTACGGCTGGCTACCGGCGTGGGTGCGGGCCGGGTATCTCATGCCTCTGCCCATCGACCATGAGGAGATCGAGCGCGACTTTGTGCCGATGGTGCGGGCCGCGTACATGAACGGCGAGTACTGGGGCCTGCCGACGGGCGTGCGGACGCTGGCGCTCTTCTACAACAAGACCATGCTCAACGCCGCCGGCATCCAGGAGCCGCCCCGCACATGGGATGAGTTCATCGCAGCGGGCAAGGCCATGGCCATCAAACGCGGGCCCTTCTTCGTGCAGTTGGGCTACGGCTTCGGGCCGGCCGGCCAGGATCACCACCTGATCCGCGAGGTCCTGCTGCGCCAGTTCGGCGGCGTGCCCTACAGCGACGACAACCGCACGGTGCTTTACAACAGCGAAGCCGGTGCGAAGGCGCTGGAGTTCTACGCGAGTTGGCAGCTGACACACGGCCTTGGCGACGTCGAGTTCTTCCCCGGCCGGGCCACGTATCGTGACGGTTTCATCGCCGGGCTCATCGGCATGATCGTGGACGGTTCGTTCGCTATCGGCACTATCCGCAACGGCGTCGGCAACAACTTCGAGTGGGGCGTGGCCGAGTTGCCGGTGTTTGAGGGCGGCGAGCCGCACAACTTCGGCTCCTTCTGGATGAACGGCCTCACGCCGCGGGCGTTTGAGAGCCCCGAGAAACTCGAGGCGTCGATCAAGTTCCTGCGCTTCATCACCTCCGAAGAGGCGATGAAGATGTGGCTGCAGCAGGTGGGCGAGCTGCCGGCGCGGCTGTCTTTGGCCAACGACCCGACGCTGGCGTCCGACCCCGTGTACGGCCCGTTCATCCGGTCGCTGCCCTACTCCCACGCGACGTTCTTCGTCGATGAGGAAGGCCAGCGCCGGATCATGGT
>DATCLD010000125.1:0-5368 GCA_036564115.1 Limnochordales bacterium | reverse complement strand
GCCGGCCAAGATCATCAGGTCCGCCCACGAGATCTTCTTGCCGTACTTCTTCTTGATGGGCCACAGCAGCCGGCGCGCCTTGTCCAGGTTGGCGTTGTCGGGCCAGCTGGCCAGGGGCGCGAAGCGCTGCGTGCCGCCCTCTGCCCCGCCGCGGCCGTCCGCTGCGCGGTAGGTGCCGGCGCTGTGCCAGGCCATGCGGATCATGAGCGGGCCATAGTGGCCGAAGTCCGCCGGCCACCAGTCCTGGGAGTTGGTCATCAGCTCTTCCAGGTCTTTCTTGAGCTGCCAGTAGTCGAGCTTCAGGAACTCCTCCGCGTAGTTGTAGTCTTCGCCCATGGGATTGGCCTGGGGCGAATGCTGGTGGAGGATGTCGATGTTGAGAAGTTCAGGCCACCAGTCCTTGTTGGTCGTGCCCCGGCCCTTGGTGTGCACGCTGCCCACGGCTGGGGCATGGCCGTTCTGCTGCATGATGGCAATCCGCTCCTTGTCAGTTGGGCTTGGGTGCGCCCGGCGCAGCAGCCGGGTTACCGGCTCCTTGGGCGCAAGCGTCACAAATGCCGCCGAACTCGAGAAACACCTGGTCCACCCGGGCGAACCCGCTCGCGCGCCGGATGGTCTCCAGCGCTTCGGCCGGCAGCTCCACCGTGGGCACATCCACGATGCGCCCGCAGCGGCGGCAACGGAGGTGGCTGTGGTCGTCCAGGTTGGCGTCGTAGAGCGCGGGGCCGTCGGCCTGCGGGTACTCCCGGATCAACCCCTCCGCGGTCAGGGAAGCCAGGGCCCTGTACACGGTCCCAAGGCTGATCCCGGGGATTTCCCGGCTCACCTCTTCGTACACCCAGCGGGCGTCGGGATGGTGGGGCGCCCGCCGGACCGCAGCCAGCACCGCCGCCTTTTGCTTGGTGTTCCGGAATTTGGTCATTGCTCCCGTCAGGGCGTCTCCGTCCTGCTCCGCTCACCGTCCCTTATCGTAATTAGTAACGATTACTATTAAGGGAAACCGGCGAGTTTCCTTCCTGCCCGCGCCAGAAATTCGCGCAAAACTCCTGTGCGGAAACCGCCCGGCAACCGCACACAATACTCGCTGAGGTGAAGTCACATGAGCACCGGATGGATTGTCGCGCTGCTGGGCGTCATCGTATCGCTGGCGGCGTGGAGCATGTGGATGGGGACCATGTTTGGGGCGGGGCTGCTCGGCTTTGGCCTGGCCCACATCGTGCTCGGGGTCCTGGATGCGCTCTTTAACCGGCGGGCCCCGGTGGAGAACCGCTGAGCGCTGCTGAGCAGCTGGGCTCCACCGGAGACCCGGTTGACTGAGTGTGTCGGATCAGGGGTCTCGAATAGCCGACCGACTGAGCGGCTCGGATCAGGGTCTCGAACAGCGGGCGGCACAAAATGCCATGTGGACCAGGCGCTCATTGCGCGCTGGGGGGCTGCTTGCCTCTCTCCCTCAGCTCGCGCCCGGGCCAGCCTCTTCTGGGCCGGCCTGGCCAACCCCCTACGGGCCAACCTCCTGCGGGCCAATCTCCTGCGGGTCAGCCTGCTGCGGGTCAGCCTCCTGCGGGCCGGCCTCTGGCAGATCGGCCTCCTCCGGGCCGGCCCTCCCACAGGCGGCCTGCCCCGGGGCGACGGCCTCCCGGCGGGCCCTGGCGGTAGCGGCCTGCGCCCAGGCCAGCGTCGCCTGCCGGGCCCCAAGGACAGCGGCCATGAACAAGGCCGTCCCCTTCATGCGCCCGCCGGTCACAACCCAAAGCCCCGCCAAGATCACCGCCATGCGCACCACGAAAGAACCAAGCAACAGCAGCGCCGGCTGCCGGACACGGCCGATGCGCTGGGTCGTCCACCAAAGACCGCCGAAGTAAAACAGTCCCAGCACCGCCCCCGCTGCCAGGGGCAGTACCACGTCCCGCAGCACGGCCTGCCCGTTCACGCCTACGCCCCTTCCCTGCTGCCGGTGCGCCGCCGGCCTGCGACGGTACGAGCGGTACGACGCAGGCCCGGCCTGCAGGCGGCTCGCTCGTCATCCCTTCTCCCCGTCCCATGGGATGTCCTCGTAGTCCTTGAGCTCTACGGCAGGGTCCTGAGGCCGCGTCTCGAACATCCGACGCAAACGGCGCCGCGGGCCTTGGAGTGGCCTGCGGCCGCTGCATGGGAAACAGGCGGCGAACGAGGAGCGGACGAGCAGCCTTGGACTTATGGACCCTGTTCACGACGGCGTTTCTTGTCGGGCTTTCCGGTGCGGCGGCACCCGGCCCGCTGACGGGCATGGCGGTGCGGGAGGCAAGCCGCGGAGGCTTCTGGCGCGGCTGGTCGGTGGCGTTGGGGCACGCGGTGCCGGAAGCGCTGCTGGTGGCGGGCCTCGCTTACGGCCTTGGCAGCTGGTTGAGCCAGGCGCCGGTGGTCGGCACCCTGTCGGTTATCGGCGGCCTGGTCCTGCTCTGGATGGGGCGCAGCACGGTGCTGGAGGCGCGAACCGCCCGCCTGCCCGGAGCCGGCGACGCGGCCGGCCGCCCGGCGGGCAATGCGGTGCTGGCCGGGGTGGGGACCACCTTGTCCAACCCATACTGGTTTCTCTGGTGGGCCACCATCGGCTCGGGCTACGTGGCCCTCTCCCAGGCGGGCGGGAAGCTCGCGGTGGCGGTGTTTTTCATCGGCCACATCCTGGCGGACGTCGGCTGGCTGGGCCTAGTGGCGGGTTTGGTCGCGTCGGGCCGGCGGTTCATCGGCGACGGCGTTTACCGGGGCGTGCTGGCCTTTCTGGGTGTGTTCCTCCTGGGCTTCGGCGTGTACTTCCTCTGGACGGGTTGGCGTTTCTTGAGCGGCAACGCCTGACGCGCTGGCCGGGCCAGCGCGCGGACCCGAGGCGCATGCGGACCGGCCGGTGAGGCCGGTGGCGCCTACAACCGCGCCAGGAACTCTTCCAGCCGGTCCATGGCCTGGGGGAAATCGGCCCGGCCGAGGCCGAGGCGGAAGTGCGGGGTGTTCACGTCGTAGACCGTCCCCGGCAAGAGCAGTACGCCGGCCTCGTCCACCAGGCGCCGGCAAAACTCCTCCACGTCGCCGGCCAGCAGCCGGGGGAACCCGATGGGGCCGGCGGCCGGCCGCACCCAGCGAAAGCGGTCCCCGTGCCGCTCGAAAAACGCGTCGGCCCGGGCGCGGTTTGCGGCCAGGATGGCCCGGTTTCGAGCGAGGAGCGCCTCGCCCCGGCGGAGGGCCAGCGTAGCGAGGAATTCGCTGGGAGCGCTGTTGCAGATGGTGGTGTAATCCTTGATCGCGGCCATGCGCTCAAGCAGGCGGCGCTCGCGGGTCGCCACCCACCCGATCCGCAAGCCGGGAAGCCCGTAGCTCTTGGAGAGCACGCCCAGGGACACCGCGTGGGGCCCCAAGTCGCAGGCGGCGGGCAGCTGCTCCCCGGGGTTTTCTTCTAGCCCCCGGTACACCTCGTCGGAAAACAGGATTACGCCCCGCTCGCCCGTAATGCGCACAAGCTCCTCAAAGGCGTCTCGCGGCATGAGCCAGCCCGTCGGATTGTGCGGGGTGTTGAGGACGACGGCCCGCGTGTTGTCCCGCAGGAGGCGCTTGAGCTCGTCGATGTCCAGGGCCCAGCCGGCTTCTTCGCGCGCGGTCCACAGGCTGACCTGGCAACCGAGGGCGGCGGCCACGTCCCGCAGAGACTGGTAGCACGGGCTGTGGACGATGACGTGGTCACCGGGTTGGAGCGCCGCGTGCATGAGCACGAAGATCGCTTCCTGGGCGCCGCTGTGGACCAGCACGTCGTCGGGCCCGATGGTCGCATACAGCCGGGCGATTTCCCGGCGCAGCGCGGGGGAGCCGGGAGACTCGGTGTAGCCCAGCCAGAGACGTTCCAGCTCCTCTCTGGCCCCGGGCTCCAGGTCCAAGAGCTCCCCTACGGTGAGCGACTGGCAGTCCGAAGCGCACAACACGTGCTTCACGTTGAATTCGTAGCGGGCGAAGTAGCGTTCAAGGCGAAACTCGGGCAGCCGCACGGCGCATCTCCTCCTGCGGACCAATGGTGCGTACGTAGGCCAATTCTGGGTACGTGGGCCAAGAGGCGGCACGTGGGCCAGTAGTAGGCACGTCGACTACGATACCATGCCTTTGGCCAGCGCTCCAGGGGCGCGGCCGGCCGCAGGCGACGCAAAACCCGCAGGTGAGGGCAAGCCGGCGGGCGAAGACAAGCGAGGAAAGGAGTGCCCCCGCCCCGCGTGGGGCAAGCTGGAGCCATGGAGCTTGGCATTTACTCCTTTGTGGAGAACACACCCGTCGCGCCCACCGGGAAGACGCGTTCCCCGGAAGAGCGCATGCGCAACTTGCTGGAAGAGATCCAGCTCGCGGACGAGGTGGGCCTGGACGTCTTCGGCATCGGGGAGCACCACCGGCCCGAGTACCTGGCTTCGGCCCCGGCGGTGGTGCTGGCCGCGGCGGCCGCCCGCACCAAGCGCATCCGCCTCACCAGCGCCGTGTCCGTCATCAGTTCCGACGACCCGGTGCGGGTGTTCCAGGCCTTTGCCACCCTTGACCTCATCAGCGGCGGCCGGGCGGAGATCATGGTCGGCCGCGGCTCCTTCATCGAGTCGTTTCCGCTGTTTGGCTACAACCTGGACGACTACGACGAGCTCTTTGAGGAGAAGCTGGACCTCCTTTTGAAGCTCCGGGAGTCCGAGCGGATAACCTGGCGCGGGCGGCACCGCCCGCCCATCGACAACCTGGGCGTCTACCCGCGGCCGGTGCAAAACCCGCTGCCGGTGTGGGTGGCCGTCGGCGGCACGCCCAGCTCAGCCGTGCGGGCCGGGCGGCTGGGGCTGCCCATGGCCATCGCCATTATCGGCGGGATGGCCGCGCGGTTCCGGGTGTTTGCAGACCTGCACCGGGAGGCGGCCCGGCAGGCCGGCCATCCGCCGCCGCGCCTCAGCATCAACTCCCACGGTTTCATCGCCGACACGTCCCAGGAGGCCATGGACCTGGCGTACCCGGCTTGGAAGCTGCAGATGGACCGGATCGGCCGCGAGCGGGGCTGGGGGCCGATGACCCGGGCGCAGCTGGAGGCGTCGGCGACCTTGCGGGGCGCGGACTTCATCGGCAGCCCGCAGCAGATTATCGAGAAGATCCTGTACCAGCACGAGATCTTCGGCCACGACCGTTTCCTCTTGCAGATGACGGTGGGCTCGATTCCGCACGACAAGGTGCTGCGGTCCATCGAGCTGTTTGGCACGGTGGTGGCGCCGGCGGTGCGGCGGGCCGTCGGCCAGCGCCAGCAGGCCCGTTGACACGGGCCCGTTGAGGCCGGTTGGGGGAATGGCGGGCGCGCCCGGTCAACGCCAGGGGCCGCCAGGGGGTGCCGATCGCC
>DATCLD010000124.1:0-5393 GCA_036564115.1 Limnochordales bacterium | reverse complement strand
CGGCCTTGCGCCGCTTCGCGTTGTCCCGGACCACCCGCAAAAAAATTTCCGCCGGGCAGGCAACGAAGTGAAACCTTTGGCCGGTTTCCCGGGTATCACCAGGCGGAACCGGCGATAAGGCCGAGCGCTCCAGGGAGGACTCGGACTCACCGTGGCCGCGGACAGCGACATCGTTCGCCTATGTCAACAAGGCCGATCTGAAGGGTTCGCCCTGCTGCTGGAAGAGTACCAGGGCAGGGTGTACCGGCGGGCCTACAGCTTCCTGCGGCACCGGGAGGACGCGCTGGACGTCACCCAAGAGGTGTTCTTGCGAGCGGTGCGGGCCATCGGGCACTTCCAGTCGGACCGCCCCTTGTGGCCCTGGCTCAGGCAGGTCACGACTCGCGCCTGCCTCAACTACATCCGCGACCACCGGCAGGGCCCGCCCACCGTATCCTTGGATAACGTCCTAGCCCAGGGAGAGCTCACAGCGGCTGACGGGGACCCCGAACAACACGCCCTCCTGGCTTGGGACCGGGCCATGCTGGAACAGGCGTTGGCGAGCTTGCCCCCGGTGCAGCGGATGGTGGTCGTCCTGCGTCACCAGGAGCATCTGAGTTACGGGGAGATCGCCCAGCTGCTGGACTTGCCCTTGGGGACGGTCAAGACGTACATGTTCCGGGCGCGCCAGGCCTTGATCAGAGCCATGCAGCAGGCGGCCGTGGATTGACCGGCCCCGCGCGGGCCGCTAGAGGAGGCGATGGCAAATGCGGTGTCCCGGCGATGAACTCCTGCAGATGTTCACCGAAGGCGAGCTGGACCCGGCCGCGGGAGAAATCGTCAAAGTGCACCTGCGCGGGTGCAGCCGCTGCCAGGCGGCGGTGGCCCGCTACAAACAGCTCCTTTGGGACCTGGAGCACCCCGAGGAGCCGCCGCTGCCGCCGGAGCTCGTCGAGCAGGAGCACCGCTTGATGCAGGCCTGGGCCGAGGAGCACAAAGCGGTACGACAGCGGCGGCGGGCCTTGCGCCTGGTGCCTGCGTGGGCCGGCTACGGCATTCTCTGGACCCGCTACGTGCCGCCGGTGGAACGGTTTGGCCGGTTCCTTTCCCGGACAGGCCGGAGCCTTTTGGCCTCCCGGGTGCCCTTCGCTCGCCGCCTGCTTGAGGGGAGGAGGTGATAGCCGTTGGCGCGTTGACCACTGTGCTGGCGGGGCTCTTGTGGGTTCTTGGCGGCGCGCTGGCTCTGCTTCTGGCCTTCATGCTGCTTGGCATGCTGGTCCCCGTCGCACTGTCCGCCTCCGGGCGTGAGCTCTCCTGGGTAGAGCCCGGCGACAACGGGACGGTGATCAGATGGCCGGATGGCGACTGGCGCTGGGAAGTACGCTGGCTGTTTGGCCTCGTCCGCTGGACGGGCTCAAAGACGAAAGGGTCGCCGGCGGAATCGCGGCTGCACGTGGCGGGCCTCTCCCTGCCGGTCCGGCTTGAGGCTCTGAAGCGGCTGCAGACCGGGCTCAGGAAAGGCTCCCGCGCCCAACGTTTCCTGAACCAATGGGCCGCCCGTGCGCGGGCCAGGCGCCCGAGTTTCGCCGAACTGAGGGCGCTCTGGCCGGACCTTAAGGAGTCGCTCCCGGGGATGATGCGCTCAGCCGGGATGCACGCCGATGGAACCCTCGTCTACGGCTTCGCCGACCCGTCCCTCACAGGCTGGTGCGAGGCCGTCCGGGCGGTTGTTCCGCTGCCGGGAACCCTGACGCTCGTGCCCGACTTTACCGGGCCGCGGCTTGGCGGAAACCTGGCGGTGCAGATGAGCTTTTGGCCTATCCGGGCAGCCTTGGCCGGTGGCCGCTTCCTCATGCGTCCCCGGATGCGCCGCTGGTTGTGGCGACAGATCCGGCAAGGCCTAGCGCAAGTGCCCCGGCGGGAAGCTGCGGCCCGTGCCTGACGACCGGGCGTACGGGCACCGTTTTCTGACCACGTAAGAGAGAACACCACAACAAAGGGGAGATTCGAGTATGACCGGGATGAACGTGGAAGCGATTCTCGACAAGGTTGTCGGCGCCATGAGCACCCGCACGGTGGTGGGTGAGCCGATGGAGATCCAGGGCGTGACCCTGGTGCCTGTCCTCACCATTGCCTTTGGCTTCGGCGCCGGCGGCGGCGAAGGGGGCAACGAGCAGCAAGGCGCCGGTGGCGGAGGAGGCGGTGGCGCCCGCATGAAGGTGGAAGGCGTGCTGGTCATCAAGGACGGCGACGTGCGCTTCCTGCCCACCTCCGGCCCCGGCGCCCTCGACCGGCTGCTGGATATCGTACCTGACCTTCTGCAGAAGGTCAAGATGAAGGTCGAGAAGGGCCGCCAGGAAGAGCCGAACGGCAACTAAGGTCGCACGCAGGACGCGGAGAAAGCGAGAGGGCGCGGCACCGCCGCTTTGGTGCCGCGCCCTTGCGCGCGCTCACTCTCGCCTTGGTTCTGACGACTGCAATCCCGTACGCGCCTCTGACGCCCGCGTGGCGGCGCAGCCGTTTAGCCCCCGGCCCACGTCAGGCCGGCCACGTACGCGTACACCGCCGCCCCGAGAATGAGCAGGCCGACGACGCCTGCGAAAGCGACGGCCACCCGCAGCATGATCGGCGGATTGCCGCCGGCCGCGCGGCGAGCCAGCGTCCGCAGCACCCAGTAGATCACGAGCTGGAACAAGCCTATGATCAATAAAGCGACCCAAACGGGCATGCCGCCACCCCCGTGCTTTCCCGTCCCGGCATTTCTTTGAGGGCCGGGAACAGTCCTTTCGGCCGGCGCAGCCAGGCGGAAGCCCGAAAACGATGAGACATTCTCAACCTCAACAGCACTTTGTCCATCCGGGGAGGGACCGCCGGTGCGCCTACGGGAAGCGCAAGCGATGGTGGACGAATGGATCGGCCAATTTGAGGAGGGCTACTGGCCGCCCCTTGCTAACCTTGCCCGCTTGACCGAGGAAATCGGCGAGCTCGCCAGGGAGCTCAACGATCAGTTTGGCCCGAAAAGAAAAAAGCCCGGCGAACCCGCGGGCGACATCGCCCTGGAGTTGGGCGACTGTCTCTTTGTCCTGATCTGCATGGCCAACTCGCTGCACATCGATTTGGAGGACGCCTTTACCCGCACGATGGCCAAGTACCGGACGCGGGACGCCAACCGCTGGACACGGCGGCAGACGCCGGCACCGCCCTCGCTCGACACGCCCTAACCGGCCGGTCGCTTGCCGGCGGGTCCCTTACGGCAACACCGGCGCTGCGGGTCCGCTACGGCAGCACCGGCGCTGCAGGCACCGCGCTGCGCCCACCGGTTGTTGTCGCTGGGTATCGCTTGTTATCGCTCGCCGGAAAGCCGGACACGGCGCGGCGGAGCGCCAGGCGCCTTGCTCTCCCGGTTGGCGGCCTTGCGCCCCCGGCCCAGGGCCTGGACGGTGACCGCCGCGGTGTCCGGGATCGCCTGGATGAGCTCCCGAGCCCGCTTGGCTTCGGCTTCGTCGATTTCGGCTGCGACGGCGACCGTGTGGCGCACCGGGTCCGCCTCTACCCGCAAGGATCGATCTGGGCAGCCAAACCGGCGCGGCATGAGCGCCCGCACCGTCGACTCGACCTCCAGCTGCCAACCGGGCCGGGCGATCCAGAGGATGTAGGCGTCTTGCAAACGGCCCAACAACCAGGCAAAGACCGGGCCCCACGCCCAGAAAAGCCACGCGTTGATAGGCGCCAGGGGCGGCCAAGAGTGTGCGGCCACGAAAAACGCCGCATAGCCCGCCGCGGCGGCAAAGAGCGTATGCGCGCCCACCTCCCACGGGCCCACCCGCACATAGCGAACCCGCCGCACGCTCCAGCGGCGCAGGAGACCATAGGCGCAGCCGACGCCGCCCACCGCCAGCCCGCCCGGCCAGCCGAACCGGGCGTACTGCGCCGCCAGGCGCAGGCTTTCCAGCAACCTATCGCGCGCCGCCGCCCCGCCCATCTGCCAGGCGACGATCGCGGTTTCAAACAACGCAAAGACCAGGAACAGCAGCGCGACCGCGATGACCAGCGAGAGCCCCGCGGCCATACCCGCCGCGATCGTTACCCACCAGGGCGCGCATCCCGCCAGGCCGTCCCGGCGCAGCTGGTCCAGGTCCGCGTGCCCCGTCGGCACGAACCGCGCTCCCACTGTTGTCGACCCCCCAAACGGTCAGCGCCAGCCCCCTTGGCGAACGCAGCCCGTGGCACGTCAAGGATCAATTCCCGCCTGTCCGCCGCCTCCCTCCCGGGGGCGGAAAACCGCCTCACGCTCCTACGCTCCGGCCGATGGCCACCAGCAACCGCCAGGCGTACTTCTCCGTCAACTCGACCACGCGCCGATCCACGTTGGCCAGCACATCCGAGTGCCAGTGGTAGTTGGGAATCGCGCCGTCGCGGCCCGCGGCCAAGAGCGTGACGGCCGGGTAGCCGGCCACAGCGGCGACCAGGGCGTCGGTGGGCAACAGCAGATTGGTCAGCGGCCGGATTTCACCGCCAAACTCCTGCGCGACCGCCCGGGCCGTCGCGACCAGTCGCGCGTCATAACGGCGGTACACCAGCATGCCCTCGCCCAATAGGTAGTGCAGGCGCCCACCGCCCACGTTGTCCAGGTTGAGAAACGCTGTACCCGGCGGCAGGCTCGCACTGGCCAGAAACCGGCGCATCCCCCGCAGGCCCGTTTCCTCGCAGCCGGTGAAGACGAAGATGGGCACTAGGCCCGGGATCGGCTCCGCTCGCCACCGTTCCGCCAGGGCCAGCGCCACCGCGACGCCGGAACCGTTGTCGTTGGCGCCCTCGACGTAGCGGCCCGTCGCCCAAGAAAAAAACAGGAAAACCAGCGCCGCCGCCAGCCACACCGTCGCGGCGCCAGTGGCGACGCTAATCCACGCGGCGGCGGGAAACGCCCATGCGAGAATGGTTCCCAAGGGCACCACCACCAGCGCTGCGTAGACGCTCACGAAAAACGGCCGCAGCCACGGGCGAAACCCCGGGGCAAACAGCCAAGAGCCCCTTTGGGTGTCGTAGTGGGCGCTGACGACGACCGGGACACCCGATCCCTCACCCGGCGGGCGTGCCACCACGTTTTGCGACGGCCGCTTGGGCAAGATCAGATCGAAGTTGACGCGAGCCCCGAGCAGCTCCCCGACGAGCGGTACCAAAAGGACGATCATCACCGCTGCCGCCAAAGGAGCGCTCCAGCTCGCGAGGCTTCGGGCCACGAGCATCCCCGCCATGACCGCCGCGGGTCCCAAGTACAGGGTATGCCGTGGGCTCATGAAGGGCTGAATTTCGACGTCGTAGCCAAGCTCCTCAAGCCGCGCCGCAATCCACTGCGCGGCCTGCCGCTCCCCTTCGGTGGCGGACCCGCGCGGGCCGAGGCGGCAGAGGCCTTC
>DATCLD010000123.1:0-3489 GCA_036564115.1 Limnochordales bacterium | reverse complement strand
CACCCACCTGAGCCTTGGCCATGGCCTCCCGCATGGCTTCGGTCGGTTCGGTGATCGTGTCGCTGCGCAGATCGATGACGGGGGGCTCGCCCGGCGACGCTGCGGGCGCGCCCCCCGCTGCAGGCACAAAACTCAAGGCCGGGCTCCTTTCGCTCAGTCGATGATAAACACAACCGCGTTGCGCCCTAGAAAATCGTACTTGGCCAGCTCCCGGCGGATACGGGCCGCGTCGGCCACGCTGATGATGACGCTGGTCCGGAAAACGTCCTCCACCCTGCCCACAGCCGTGACCACCAGCGGCAGCCGGTAGGGGTACAGTTCGCTCACCGCGAGGCGCGGGTGCCGGGTGGCCTCGTCGGGATCGCGCACGTACGCGACGATGCCCCGAGAGATGACCAGCCGCGGGTCTGCCTCGACGCCCGTATAAACCAGGCCGCCCTGCTCGTCGACGATGCGGGGCGACATCCCCCGCTCGACGCCCAAGCCCCGGGCGTCCACCACGAGCCCGGTGTACACGTGGCCGTAGCGCTCAAGCAAGGCCTCCCAATGGGCTGCCAGCTGCTGCGGCCGATCGTCGATGCGCACCAGGGACAGGTCATCCCACCAGATGGAGCCTTGCAAGATGCCACCGGCCACCGCCGCCGCCCGGGTTTGCCCCGAGGCGACGAACTCCAGCTCCACCCGGTACCACTGGCCGTCGCCCGGGATGCCCCGGTAGATGCGCTGCTGGCCGAAAGACGTGTCATCCCAGTCGATGCCGAGCACCGCCACCGCCGGCGCGTCGGCCCGCACCCACCCCGAAAGCAGGTACCGCCCGCCGGCCACCAGTTGCAGGCCCCGCTGGCGCCAGACAACCTCGGCTTCCCGGCCGCTGACGGTCAAGCGGCCGCTGGCGGCGCCGGCGTACGCCACCCGCGCGTCCCGGCCCGCGCTGCTGGCCCCGGAGGGCAACCAATCGGTCGGCTGGGTGGCCCCGGATTCAAAACTGCCGTTGTCCAGCAAGTTGACGCCGTAAACCTCCTGGGCCAGCGCCTCCCCGCCCGCCAGGGCCAGCGCCGCCAAGAGGCACAAAAGCACTGCGGCCGCCCGCATACTGTCCCTCCGCACTACAGGCGGTAAATCTCCCGGTACTTTTCCTCCAGGTACCGGATGTAGGGCCCACTGTCCAGCGGCCCGCCCGTCACGCGCTGCGTGAGCTCTCCCGCGTTGAAAATCGCACCCCAGCGGTGGATGCGCTGGTTGGTCCAGGTCCGCAGGGTGTCGAACTTCCCGTGCCGGATCTCATCCGGGATCTCCGGGTGCTCCCGCACGGCCTGGTCGTAGTACTGGACGCTCAGCACGTTGCCTAGGGTGTAGGTGGGGAAATACCCGATGGCGCCCATGGACCAGTGGATGTCCTGCAAGACACCCTCCGCGTCCTTCTTGGGCACGACGCCCAAATACTCCTGCATCTTGGCGTTCCAGCCGTCGGGCAAATCCCGCACGTCCAGCTGGCGGTTCACCAGCAGGCGCTCGAGGTCAAAACGCACGAAGATGTGCAGGTTATAGGTGAGCTCGTCCGCGTCGGTCCGGATGAAGGAGCGTTCCACCCGGTTGATGGCCCGGTAAAACCGGTCCAGGTCGACGCCCGCCAAGGGACCGGGGAACCGCTCGACCAGGCGCGGCAGCCAATACTCCCAGAAGCCCCGGGAGCGGCCAACCACGTTTTCCCACAGGCGCGATTGCGACTCGCTGATGCCCAGCGACTTGCCCCATACGAGCGGCGTCTCGTACAGCTCGGCCGGGACACCTTGCGCATGCAAGCCGTGGCCGGCCTCATGCAGTGTGGAAAAGAACCCCGACGCCCAATCGTTAGGTAAAATGCGGGTCGTGATGCGCACATCGCCGTGGGAGAAACTGATCGTGAACGGATGGGCCGACTGGTCCTGGCGCCCGCGGTTCAAGTCGAACCCGATGGCCCGCAGCACATCCATGCCGAAGTCCCATTGGGCCTGTGGGTCAAAATGCTGCTTGAGAAACCCGTCGTCCACCTGGGGAGCCCCTGCCACCTGCTGCACCAGGGGCACCAGCCGCTCCTTGAGCCCCGCAAACACCCGCTCGACCTCCGCGGCCGTCATTCCCGGCTCGTAGAGGTCCAGCAGGGCGTCGTAGATGTCTTCCTGATAGCCCAAGTGCTCGGCCTTCTCGATGGTCAGCGCCACCAGGCGCTCAAGGTGCGGTGCGAACTGCGAGAAGTCCGACGCTTGCCGGGCGGCCCGCCAGGCATCTTTGGCCAGCGACGTCGCGTGAGCCAGCTCCTCCACCAGGCGCGCCGGGAGCTTCGTGGAACGCTCGTAGTGGATCCGGGCCCGGCGGATGTACTGCGCGTCCAAGTCCTCCGGGTCCGGATCCGTGCCCTCCCGCTCCCGCAACTGCTCCAGCAGCTCCCCAACCTCCGGCGCGGTAAACAGCTCATGGCCCAGGCGCGCCAGGGCGGCACGGTGCCGGGCTCGCGCCTCGGCACCGCCCGGGGGCATGTAGGTTTCCTGGTCCCAGCTCAGGACGCCCTCGGCCATCCCCAGCGCGGACACATCGGCGATGATCGCCCGCAGCTTTTGGAGAGCGTCGGTCACGGCAGCCCCTCCCCGCTATGAGATAGCCGCCTCAAGCTTCTCCCGCAAGATCTCCTTGGGGAGAGCGCCCACGATGCGGTCAACCTCCTGGCCATTGCGAAACACGATGAGGGTGGGAATGCTCATGACGCCGTACTTCCCCGGTGAATGCGGGTTCTCGTCGGTGTTGAGCTTGTACACCTGCAGGCGATCGCCCATCTCCGCGGCCACTTCTTCGAGGACAGGCGCCAGCCGGCGGCACGGGCCGCACCAGGGCGCCCAGAAGTCCACGACCACGGGCGTCTCGCTCTTGAGCACCTTCTGGTCAAACTCCGCGTCGGTCACGGTCATCACCGCGGCCACAGCAACAACCTCCCTATAGGCTGGTCCACCCCCGACACCGGGAGGCGGCCCACGCCGATGGTCATCGCGCCCAGGATCCTTCCCGGGCGAACTCGCTACCATTATAGTACACCTCCGGGTTATGGCAAGGCATCGACGGCGCTTCCATTTTGTGCACGCGTGCACTATAATTCCATGAAAAGTGCATTGAACCGGCGGCATTCCGCCGCGGCGCCCGGCGGGAAGGTTTGCTCAAGTCCTATACCGGGACGCCTCTGACAGCACCGTCGCACCAAGAGGGGGACCCCCAACGTGTCATCGTCCAACCGCACCTACGTCATCATCGGCAACGGCATCGCCGGCACCAACGCCGCCGAGCGCCTCCGCAAGGAAGACCCGGCCAGCCGTGTCGTGATCATCGCCGCGGAGCCGTATCCCCTGTACAACCGCGTCGCCCTGCCCAAGTTTCTCAAGCAGCAAACGCCCATCAACAAGGTGATGCTCCGGGACGTGCAGTGGCACAAGGAGCTCGGCATCGAGCTCCACCTGGAAACCC
>DATCLD010000122.1:0-15706 GCA_036564115.1 Limnochordales bacterium | reverse complement strand
GCTGTGGCGCCAAAGGTTGGGCTCCAGCTCGCGGATAAACCGGGAAGGCTGCGCCTCGTCAAAGGTCACCAGCAGCCTCCGCATGGCGCGTGAAAGCGCGACAAACAGCAAGCGCCGTTCCGCCGCCACCTGCTCCTCCAGCTCCTCTTGGCTGATCCCGGGCGGGAGCAGGGGCAGGATACCGTCATTGACCCGCGCCACCGCGACAAACGGGAACTCCAAGCCTTTGGCCGTGTGGATGGTCATGACCCGCACGTAGCGAGTGTCCAGGGTCACCTCGTCGCTCTTGACGTGCTGCGCGGGGATCCCCAGCTCCGACAGGTATTGAGCGATTTCAGCCGCTTCCTTCCGAGTGCGCACCAGCACTGCGCCGCTGCCCAAAGGCAGGCGCGTGTCCCGTGCCGAAGCGCGCAGGAACGCGGCGATGACCCGCGCCTCGTGGGAGGCGTCATGGCACGCCATGAGCACCGGCTTGGGCCCCCAGCGCACGGCGTTGGCCTGGAGGACCTCCGCGTCGCCGCCGCCGTGGTCCCGCAGCAGCTGGACGGCCGCCTCGGCGATCTGCTGGGTGGTGCGGTAGTTGCGCTTGAGGATCAGCGCCCGGCCCCGCACCTGCAGGTCCTCGTGCACGCGGCTCCAGGCGAACCCGCGGTTGTAGATGGACTGGCTGGCGTCGGCCGTGAGGTACAAACCTTCGGGCCGGCGGGCCAAGGCGACGCAGGTCCGCAGCGCGGCCGGGGTGAGGTCTTGGGCTTCGTCGATGATCACCACGTCGTAACGGTCGTCGGGAAACCGCGTTTGCAAGAGTTCTTCCGCCTGCAGCCGGTACAAGTCCCACGTGCCCAGGCCTTCCGCCTGCAGGTTGGCCAGGTATCGCTCATGGAGTTCCCATAAGGCGTGGCGCACGGAACGGTCCAGGCGGATGCCGCGCCCCGTGCGGTCTTCCGCCAGATACGCCTCCAGGGTGCGCAGGCCCCGGCCCTCGATGACCCAGTCAAACTCGTCGAGGATGTAGTCCTTGCGCAGCTCCCGCAGGGCCCTGCTCACCGCCATCCGCTGCAGAAGGCCCCCCGGCGGCGAGAACCCTTCGAGAGCCTTCTCCAAGGCTTTTTCCTTTTGCTCTTTACTCGCCGGCCGGAATTCCAGGCCCGCCCGCGTGATGATATCCCGCACCTTGCGGTCTAGATTCATCACGTCCAGGCCGTCGGGAATGCCCCCGAGCAGTTCCTGAAGGAGTTCCTGGCACACGTTGATGAGCGACCGGGTGTAGGTCAATAGCAGGATGCGGGGCCGTTCGCTGGCAAACAGCTGGTGCTGCGCCGGGGCTTCCAAGAGGTTCTTGATGCGATATAGCGCCACGAGCGATTTGCCGGTGCCGGGACCGCCCTTCACCAGCACCGGCCCCCGCAGCGCGCGGGCCGCGGCCCGTTCCTGGTCCGGGTCCAGCTTCAGGAGAAACCGCTTCAGGCTTCCTTCGGCATAGCGGTCCAGGTCGGCCGGATCCCGGAGCTCCATGGTGGGCTGCTCGAGGATCTCACTCAGCGTAGGCGGTTTCTGGATGTGGAGCAGGCGGTCCTTGATGTCGTCGGGGATGTCCAGCTCGAGCAGGTCTTCCAAGGAACGGCAGCGCAGGATCGCTTGCCGGTACTCCGGCGCTACGCCCCAGAATGCCAGCAGTTGGTCCAGCAGCGGCACGCGTACCCCCTCGCTGGCGGCGGCGTGCAGTTGCCGGACGCTGCCATAGCCCGCATCGGCGATGGCAGGGGCTTCCTGCGGCTCGTCGTCCGTTACGTCCTGCCCGCCTGAGTCTTGCCCGATGCGGGGCGAGTTGAACGTATCGTACACGGTCGTCGGGACGATTTGCGGCTCGGCCGACGCGGCATTGACGCCGCGGGGAGTCGTGAAACCGGGGTTGAGGTAGAAACGGTCGTAGATGTCTCTGCGCTGGCCGATGGCCAGCAGGCAGACGCACCCGTCTCCAACCGAGTAGATGATCCGGTAGTCCTTTTTGAGCCGGTAGCGGTATAGATTCCTGTAGCGCTCTTTGAAACACGGCTTCGCGTGTCCATTGGCGTTGAACGGATCGGCGGAGATATGCCTGACAGCGGTGGAGACGCTGGCCAATACGTCGCGCGGCAGGGAAACCAGATCGTGGTAGAACGCGGGTTTCTGCACAATCTCAAAAGGCACGCGCGCACCCCCGGGCTGGCGGGTGGAACTATCCAGCATTTTCGGTGAGTGGAGCTTCGTTCCTGCGTCCAGGGTCCCGTGACCAAATGGGTAGAGAGTCCGCCTCCTGTCCAGGGGGACAGGATTTGCCAAAGGAGCACTTCCTGCACTGCATTCGCACCGGGGAGGAGCCGGAAGTCACCTGGCGGGACGGCTTTGAGGCCATGCGGGTGGCGCTGGCGGCTTACGAGTCGTCGGCCCAGGGAACGGTGGTGCGCCTGAGCGCCTAAAGACCGGGCGCCGGACGCGGCCGGGCATGCCAGGGCGAAGGACAGGCGCGGGCGGTGCGGGGGCGAGTGGCGAGCGCCCTTGCACCGCTCGCTCTTGCACCGCCCGTTTGCTTCGTTGGGGCTGCGGTTTGCTCTCGCCTGCGCTAGGGGCCGCTGGGATGGCCGTTACGGCCGGTTTGTTCCTCGGCGTCGTCCTTTGCCAGCATCTCCTGCAGCTTACCCGTGTGGATCAGGTGGCGAACCTCAAACACTTGCCCGATGAAGCGGTCGCCCACAAACACCTGCGGCATGCTGCGGATTCCTGAGAGCAACTCGAGGGCCTCGCGGCTGCCGGGGATATGGCTGATGTCAACCTCGCGATAGGGGATGCCCGCCTGTTCGAGGAGGCGCTTGACCGCGGCGCAGTCGAGGCAGTTGGGCACCGTGTAGACGGTTACCTGGGGCATGTGCACCACCCGGCGCGAAGTGGACCGGCCCAGCCGGCCCCGCCGGCTTTCATCATACCACCAGCCAACTGCGCGACCAACTACGCGCCCAACTACGCGACCAACTACGCGCGCACCGATACCCGCCGGCGGTGCCAGCCGGAGGCCCCGTCGGGCAGGGGAGGCGCAATGACCTCCGTCTGCACCTGTCCCGTACCGTCGATGGCGCGGACCACCAGCTCGGCGTTGCCCGGGGCGCCGGGCGTCCACGGCACGGCCCACAGCCGCCACGCGTAAGGGCCGAGGGGCTCTTTGAGTTCGGCCGGCATCCACGTTTGCCCTCCGTCCACCGACACCTCGACCGCCGAGACGCCCCGGTCGCCGGCAAACGCCACGCCGCCGATGATCAGCGGCTCGCCGGCCCGCAGCTGGGCGCCCGTGGGCACGTCGATCCGGGACCACGTCTTGATGACGGCTGTGTCGCTCCAGCCCCGGCGGGCCCAGTACCCTTTGAAGTCGTAATCCACCACCCGCAGCCGGCGGATCCACTTGACGTTTTTCATGCCGTAAATGCCGGGGACGATGAGCCGGGCGGGGAACCCGTGCTGCGGCCGCAGCGGCTCGCCGTTCATCTCATACACCAGCAAGGTGTCCGGGTGCATGGCCTTTTCGATCGGGATGCTGTCGGTGTAGTTGTCGTAGGCTTCCATGACGAGGTCGACCGCGCCGGGCTTGACGCCCGCCTCCTGCAGGAGGTCGCGGAGGCGCACCCCGCGCCACTTAGCATTGCCCGCCAGGGGGCCGCCCACCTCATTGCTGATGCAGGTAAGGGTGACGTAGGCTTCGACGCTGCCCGGGTGGCGGGTGAGTTGCTGGTAGTCGATGGTAAGGGGACGCTCCACGAGCCCCGAAATCTCGAGGGTCCAGGTGCGGTAGTCGATGCGCGGGTCCCAGAGGTTGATGGAAATCGTGTAAAACTGCCCGACGGGCGTGATTTCAGGCGACATTCCGGGCTGCTCCCAAAGGCTTGTGGCCCGTTGGGCAAGGGCCCGCCGCAGGCCGCCTACAGCCCAGCCCGCCACGGACACGAGTCCAAACGCCGCCCCAGCCCCGGCGAGCCGTGCCCCGCGTCCGAGAAACTCACGGCGTGTCAAGGAACCTCTCATCCTGGCGCCCCCCTTTGGCCAACCCCTTTGGCCAATCTTCCCTGGTCCAACCTCTCCTCTGCTCATCTCGCCTCTGTTACTCTCGTCTCCGCTCGTCCCCGCTAACCTCGTCTCCGGAGGTTTCCGCTCCGGCGAGACGCCCCTTGACTGGTTCCTGCCGACTGTTTCCTATGACTGTTTCCTATGACTGTTTCCTACCGACTGTTTCCTACCACCGGCGCCCGCGGCCCGTATAAGCGATCAGGCCCGCCAGGCCGTAGGCGGCGGACGGGATCGCCGCGCCCGGCCACAGCCCGGCAGAGGGGACGGCCGCCCACCCGCCCGGAGCGAGGGCGGGGGCCGCCAGCCACCAGGCCGTTTGCACCAAGACCCCTGCCGCCGCGGCGGACAGTAACGCCCCCAGCGGGCCCATGCGCCATGCAGCGGTCGCAGCGGCGTTGACAAAGCCTCCCGCCAGGACTACCCACAAGAGCAGCGTGAGCCCGAAAGCGACCCACTGTGCAGCGGGGCCGAGCCAGCGGATGGCCACGGAAAACAGTTCCATCGGAACGACGGCAAACAGCTCCTGGGCCAGGGCTTCCGGCGGGAACGGCAAGCCCGACGGCAGGCTCACCCACCCGAAGCGGGCGGCCGCTTCGCCTAAGGTCGCAACCGCACCGGCCGCGACGACGCGGGCTGCGCTAAGGCGCCGCCGCTGGGGCCTGAAGAGCGAGCCGCGCCGGTAAACTGTGCTGCGTTGCCAGCCAAAGCGGGCCACCCGCCTTTCGCCTCCTGCATCTTGAGCCGTGCTGCAAGAACTCTTCCATGCGACGGCCATCAGTCCTCCGTAACCGTGGCAACTTTCGCACCTCCACGGATAGCGGAGGAAAGCGCAGGATTGATTGGCAACACTCTAAAGTTCGCACTTATCCTTCCCGCCGGTTCTCGGCGCTTTTTCCAGCAGGGTTCGAAAATGTGTCCTCGAATTTCTCTTCCGGCACCGATATGTGGAATAGAAGACCGCTATGCGGAACAACACGGTGTACCGCGTGGATGGGGAGCTGTGGCCGATGGCAGAGCACAACAACTCGGTGGCGCGGGCGGTCCTGATCATGAACGCCTTCGTGGCCGCGGGCCGCGATGCCGAGCTGGGCATCACCGAGCTTAGCCAGCGCACGGGGCTGGCCAAGAGCGTCGTGTCCCGGGTGCTGGTGCCGCTGGTGCAGGGCGGGTACGTGGAGCGAGATCCCCGCACCCGGCGCTACCGGGTTGGCCTCCGCGCCTTCGAATTTGGCCTGCGCTACTTGAGCTGCTCCGGCGCGCCCCAGTCGGCGTGGCAGATGCTGGATGAGCTTGCCCGGGAAACCGGGTGCACCGCCTATCTGGGCGTCCTGGACGGACCCGAGTGTGTGGTGCTGGCGGCCGAGGAAGGGCGGGATCGCATTCGCGTCGTGGTTTCCCCGGGCGAGCGGATGCCGGCCCACGGCACCGCCATGGGGAAGGCCATCATGGCCCACCTGGACGAGCGCGCCAGGGAGGCGCTTCTCACGGAGGGCTGGCCGCGGGACCTGGACGGGCAGCCGTGGCGGATCCTCGACCCCGACGCCTTGCGCGAGGATCTGGCGGCCACGCGGGTCCGCGGGTACGCGCTGGCCATCGACGACGGCTACCCCGGGGTGTGGTCGGTGGGAACGGTGCTGCCCCTTTACGGCCAGCGGCCTATGGCGGTGAGCATGGACGTGCCGGCCTTCGCCGTCCAAGAGGAGAAGCTCCACGAGCTGGGCCGTAAGCTGGTGGAGAAGACGGCCCCGTTTTCGGGCACAGTGTTGCCGGGAGCCGTCTCAAGCGCCGTGTAAACCGCCGTGTAAGTCGGGCGCGGTACCCGGCGCCGTCGAGGCGGAAGCCGGCCGGGCGGCAGCCGGCCGGGCGAGAGCCGAGCAGACCGAAGGCGTGCGGACGCGAGCAGGATAGACCGAGGCCGTGCAGGCGGAAATCGCCGGGCTGGCCGAGCCTTGCTTTGAAGGAGGAGCAGCCATGGCGCAAGCGGGAACGGGTTTGGACATGGAGCGGGTCGAACGGGAAACCCAGCGCATTGGGCGCGAACTGTTTGACAAGGTCAAGCACGAAGCCGGGGCGTTTTTCCGGTCCGAGCGCTGGACCGGGCAGCTTTTGGAGTGGTCCATGCGCCACGGCGACACCCGGCTGCAGCTGTTTCGATTTGTAGACGTGCTGCCCACTCTCAATGACCCCGAGGACGTGGTGCGGCACCTGCGAGAGTACTTTGACGGCAAGCCGGACCCCTTTGGGGGCCTCCTCAAGGTGGGCCTCGGTATGGCCGGCATGGGGCGCCTTGGGGCCATGGCGACGGCGAGCGCTCTGCGCAAGGGCGTCGAGCAGGTGGCCCGCACCTTCATCGCCGGCACCAATACCGAAGAAGTGCTCAAGGTGGTGGAGCAGCTCCACCGCCAGGGTCAAGGTTTCACCGTGGACGTGCTGGGCGAGGCGACCTTGAGCGAGGCGGAAGCGGAAACCTACCGCCGGCGCTACCTGGAGCTGCTTGAGGCCCTCACCGCGCGGGCGCCCCGCTGGCCCAAGGTGGACCAGGTGGATGCGGCGCCGTGGGGCCCGATCCCGCGGGTCAACGTGTCGGTCAAGCTGTCGTCCCTGTACTCGCAGCTCGACCCGATCGACCCGGAAACCAGCACCCGGGAAGTCATCGCCCGCCTGCGGCCCATCGTGCGGCTGGCGAAGGAGCGGGGCGCGCACATCCACATCGACATGGAAGACTACAAGGTCAAGGACTTGACCTTGCACATCTTCCGCACCCTGTGCGACGACCCTGAGTTCAAGGACTACCGGTACCTCGGCATCGTGCTCCAGGCGTACCTCAAGGATTCGGAGATGGACGCCCAGGGCCTGATCGAGTGGGCGCGGCAGCGGGGCACGCCCGTCACGGTGCGGCTCGTCAAGGGCGCGTACTGGGACTTCGAAACCGTCCATGCCCGCCTCGAAGGCTGGCCGGTGCCGGTGTACGAGCGCAAGTGGGAGAGCGACGCGTCGTTTGAGCGGATCACGCGGCTCTTCCTTGAGAACCACGACTGCATCGACCTGGCCGTGGCCAGCCACAATATCCGCTCCATCGCTCATGCCATGGCGGTGGCCAAGGAGCTGGGCCTGCCGCCCCGCACCGTGGAGTTCCAGGTGCTCTACGGCATGGCGACGCCCCTGCGCCGGGCTCTGGCCGAAATGGGCGAGCGGGTGCGGGTGTACACGCCTTACGGCGAGCTGATCCCCGGCATGGCTTACTTGGTGCGCCGGCTGCTCGAGAACACGTCCAACGAGTCGTTCTTGCGGCAGGGCTTTGCAGAAGGGCAATCGCCGGAGGTTCTCTTGCGCAACCCGGTAGAGGTCGGCCGGGACGCGGCGCCTGCCGGGGCGGGCGAGGGGGCCGGCAACAATGGTGCCGGCGCTGGGTCCGCAACGCCCGCCGGTGACACCCTCAACGCCGTGGGCCAGGCCTACGGCGGCTGGGGATCGGGCCCGGAGTTTGGCCTGCCGCCTTACCGCAACGAACCCCACACCGACTTTTCGCGGGCCGACGCGCGGCAGCGCATGCAGGAGGCTTTCGAGCGGGTGCGCCAGACCTTAGGCCGTCGCCATCCGCTGCTCATCGGCGACGATTTGGTGGAGACCGCCGATTCCATCGTGTCCGTCAACCCCTCGAAACCGTCGGAGATCATCGGGTACGCCGGCCGGGCCAGGGCGGAGCATGTGGAGCGGGCCGTCAAAGTGGCGAACCAGGCGTTTCCCGCTTGGCGCGACACCCCGGCCGAGCGGCGCGTTGAGATCCTGCGCCGGGCGGCACAGATCATGCGGGAGCGGCGGTTTGAGCTTGCGGCCCTCATCAGCCTAGAAAACGGCAAGCCGTGGCGGGAGGCCGACGGCGACGTTAGCGAGGCGATCGACTTCATTGAATATTACTCCCGGCAGGCGCTGCGGCTCGCGCGGCCCATCCGCATGGCCGATCTCGCTGGCGAGATCAACCATTACATCTACGAGCCCAAGGGCGTGGCGGCGGTCATCGCCCCGTGGAACTTCCCGCTGGCGATCCTCACCGGCATGTCCGCAGCGGCCCTGGTGACGGGCAACGCGGTCATCCTCAAACCGGCGGAGCAGACGCCGGTCATCGCGGCGGAACTGGTCAAGATTTACCGGGAGGCGGGCGTACCGGCGGGTGTGGTCAACTACCTGCCCGGCTACGGCGAAGAGGCAGGCGCTCCCCTGGTGACCCATCCGGATGTGCACATCGTTGCCTTTACCGGCTCCCGGGCCGTGGGACTGCGTATCCTGCAGGAAGCCGTTCAGATCCGCGGGCACCAGCGCCACATCAAGCAGGTCATCACCGAGATGGGCGGCAAGAACGCCATCATTGTCGACGACGACGCGGATTTGGACGAAGCCGTGGCCGGCGTCGTGACGTCCGCCTTTGGGTATGCGGGGCAGAAGTGCTCGGCGGCGTCCCGGGCCATTGTGCTCGACCGCATTTACGACGCGTTCTTGGAACGGCTGGTGGAGGCATCACGCAGCCTCATCATCGGCCCGGCGTGGGAGCCGCTGACCTTTGTGGGGCCCGTCATCGAGGAGGAGGCCCAGCGGCGCATCCTCAACTACATCGAGAAGGGCCACAGCGAGGGGCGGCCGGTGCTGGTGCACGAGCCGCCGGCACGGGTCAAGGAGCTGGGCGGCTATTACGTGCCGGTGTCCATCTTTGCGGACGTTCCGCCCACGGCCGTGCTGGCCTGCGAGGAGATCTTCGGTCCCGTCCTGTCGGTCATCAGGGCCAAGGACTTTGACGAGGCGCTGCACATCGCCAACGACATCGACTACAAGCTGACGGGCGGGATCTTCTCCCGCAGCCCGGCCCGCATCGAGCGGGCCCGCAAGGAGTTCCGGGTGGGCAACTTCTACATCAACCGCAAGATCACGGGGTCCTTGGTGGGCCGGCAGCCGTTCGGCGGCCTAGGCCTGTCGGGCACCGGTTTCCAGGCCGGCGGGCCGGACTACCTCAAGCAGTACGTGGACACGCGGGTGATCACCGAAAACACCCTGCGGCGCGGCTTCGCCGACGACGCGGCCGGCGGCAGGGGACAGGCAAACGGCAGGAGATAGGCGAGCGCCGGAGATAGCCAAACGGCGGGAGATGGCAAGCGGCAGGGGATCGGCAAGCGGCAGGGGATAGCCAAACCCCGGGGGATACGCAAAGCGCAGGGGTAAGCAAAGCAGAGGGAGCAAGTTGACCAGCGCCGGCAGCTCCAGTTGGCAGGCTGCCGGCGCTTTCTTAGCAGGCGTTGACCCGCTCCTCGGGGTCGTCCTGCCCTTCAGCGGTTTCCTGCAGTAGATTGTTGCGCCCCCGCTCCGCGGCGTCGCCTATGTACATGTAGCGGCCGAAAGCCTTCACAAACTGGAATTCGTCCGAGCCGTTGGCCTGCAGGCCGCGGTAGGCGCTCTCCATGTTGCCGATCTGGCTGTCGAAGTAGTCAGCGGCGGCTAGGATGATGCCCTCGAGGGTCAGGGGCTCCCGGAGCGTGTCCCATTCCCTCTTCCCCTGGTGGCCGATGACCAGCTCGTCGACCCGGTCGACCAAGTCTGCCGGCACCCCGAGCTTGGCTGCCGCCTCCCGCAGGCGATCCCGCCCAAGCAGGATGTGGCCGAAACGCTGGCCGCGCTCGGTGTAGTAGACGTCGCCCGTGATGGGGTGGAAGGCGAGCTCTTCGAGTTTTCCAACATCGTGGAAGCACGCCGCGAAAAGCAGCGTTTCGTAGCCGATGGGCGTGACCAGGTCCGGGTACATCTCCCGCGCCGCGTAGCGGCAGAGCTGGATAACGTGGTAGGTGTGGCGCACGAGGCCCCCGGGGTAGTTATGGTGGTTGGACTTGGCCGCGGGCCACAGCGCAAACCGCTCGCGGAAATCCTGATCGTCTAGGAAATCGCGGGCCCAGGCCTTGAGATGCTCGTTGGTCAGCTCTTCGGCAAGAAGACGTTCAATGGCATCAAGGCATTTCCAGGCGAAGTCGGGCACTGCGGGCCGCTCCACCAGCTCTTCCACGGGCATGTCGCCGCGGCGGATGTTGCCCCACTGCACGTCGATCTTGGGGCTCGACTGGAACTCGCCGCGCACGCCCTGCAGCTTGGCCACGTCCCCGACCTTGGGGCCTTTTTGATTGATGTCGTAGTTCCAAACGTAGGCGTAGATGACGCCGGTCTTGTCGCCCAAGAGAAGGCGGAGGAAGTAGCGGCCGTCGCTGCCCCGCACCTCGCACTCGCGCACGAGAAACTGCCCGTGCACGGGCGTGTTGACGGGCAGCGCCAAAATTTCCTGCACCGTCACGTGGCTGACCTCCATCCAGCTCGCGCCGGCGCTCGCGCCGCCCGCGGCTCAACCCTATCGTAACCCGGCTGCCCGGCGCGGGGCAACATCGGGGGTGGGCGATGGGGTGCCGATCGCGTCGCGCCCTTGATATACATCGCCAGCAGGCAGGACAATCGCCAAATCCTGTCGAATCGGGCCGATTAATCCCGCGCGCCCGCCGAGGGGACGCCGCCGGGGCCGCGACCGGCGCGGAGCGTGCTATTGGCGGAAGGCGCAGGAAGACCCCAGACGCAGGGCCACCAAACAAGGAAAATCCACGCAGCAAGAACCCCGGGAGGAGGCGGGCGACGGATGCAACAATCGCGCTATACGCGGCGGACGCTGCTCAAGCGGGCCGGTGCCGCGGTGGCGGGCGCGACCGTGTTGTCGGCAGTGCCCCATGTGTGGGTCAAGGCCCAGGCTCGGCCCTTGCAGGTGGCGGTGTACGGCGGCATCTTTAAGGAAGTTCTGGACGAAGTGCTGTTTGCCCCGTTCCGGCGGGACACCGGTATCGCCGTGGAGTCCCGGCCGGCGCCCACGGGCCCGGAGATGTACGCGCAGGTCCGCGGCGCGGTGGAGCAGGGACAGGCGCCGGTGGACGTGGTGATGATGGCCTCGAGCTGGGCCATCCGCGGCATGCGGGAAGGGTATTGGCACCCCTACAACGAGCGCAACGTGCCCAACGTGGCCAACGTGCCCGAGGGGCTGCGGCGCTACAGCGGGGACGGGCTCGTGTCGGTGGCGGCCCTGGCGTGGTACCTCAACCTGGCGTACAACAGCCGCTTCGTGAGCCGGCCGCCCACCAGCTGGCGCGACTTGTGGAACCCGGTGTACAGCGGCCAGCTCGGCCTGTTTGCCCACGCCAACAACAGCTTCCTGTTGGAGATTACGGCCCATACCTTCTTTGGCGGTCCGCAGATCCTGCAGACGCAGGACGGCATCATGGAGGTCATGCGCAAGCTGGCGGAAGTGCGGCCGCACGTGCGGATGTGGTACATGAGCGAGGCCACCTTCCAGCAGGCCCTGGTCAGCGGCGAAGTGCCCATCGGCCAGTTGTACAACGACGTCACCCAGGTGCTGGTGGACGAGGGCTTGCCGGTGCGGTCCGTCTTTCCGGTGGAAGGGCCCGTGGTTGACCGGGGCGAGTGGGTCATCCTGCGCACGTCCAGCCGGAAGGAGGAGGCGGAGGCCTTCATCAACTACTCGCTCCGGCCCGACGTGCAGCAGCGGATCACGACCAACCTGTACACGATCCCGACTATCCGCTCTGAACTCGTTACTGTACCCGACGATATCCGCGAGCGGGTCATCGGTCCCGGCGCCGAGGGCTCGATCGTCCCCCAGTACCACATCTACCTGGACTGGGAGGACTGGATCAACGAGCGCTGGCAGGAGCTTATCGTCACCAACGTGCAGGCGTAGCGACCCGGGAACGGGGAGCCGGCCGCATCCAAGCACCCACGCAACCTAGCGGAGGGGCGGGCGCGCAGTAAGCCCGCCCTTTTGTTGGCAGCAGGCGGGGAGGTCAAAGTCGGCGTGAGCCGGGTCGATTTGGTACAGGTGTCCAAGACGTTTCCGGGCGGTGTCAAGGCGGTGGACGGCGTGTCGCTGACGGTCCAGTCCGGCGAGTTTATGACCCTGCTGGGCCCAAGCGGTTGCGGCAAGACCACCACCCTGCGCATGATCGCGGGCTTCGAGCAGCCTGATTCGGGCCAAGTGCTCATCGGCGGCAAGGACGTGACCCGGGTGCCGCCCTACGAGCGGGACACGGGGATGGTGTTCCAGTCGCTGGCGCTTTTTCCCCACATGAGCGTCCTGCAAAACGTCATGTACGGCCTGCGCATGCGGGGAGTGCCGCGCCCGGAGGCCGAAGCCCGCGCCAAGCAGATGCTGGCCCTGGTGCAGCTGGCCGGCTTTGAGCAGCGACGCCCGCACCAGCTGTCGGGTGGCCAGCGGCAGCGGGTGGCCTTTGCCCGCGCCCTCGCCGTGAATCCGTCCATCTTTCTGCTGGACGAGCCCTTCGCCGCCCTCGACGCTAAGCTGCGGGACGAGCTCCAGGTGGAGCTGCGCCGCTTGCAGCAGCGATTGGGCATCACCACCGTCTTTGTCACCCACAGCCAGCGGGAGGCCATGACCTTGAGCGACCGGGTGGCGGTCATGCGGGACGGCCGGGTGGAGCAGGTGGGCACCCCGCAGGAAGTGTACGAGGAACCGGCCAGCGTGTTTGTGGCCGGGTTCGTCGGCATGACCAACTTCTTCAAGGGTCGGGTCGTAGGCTGCGAAGGCGACTGGGTGCGGGTGCGGACCGAGGAGGGATTTGAGATCGCGGGCCGGCCGCCCAAGACCAACGGTGCGCCGCCGCAGGCGCTGTCCCCGGGGAGCCCTGTGACGGTGTCCGTGCGCCCCGAAGCCCTCAGGATCGCGGCAGCCGGCCCGGAAACCGGGGCGGAAGCGGATTCGCAGCGGGAAGCCGTTGCGCACCGGGAGGCGGGTTCGGGCGGGACGGCGGCCGGCGAGGCGGGCCGCATCCCCGTCACCGTCGACATGATCCGGTTTGTCGGCGAACTGGTGGAGTATCACCTGTTCACCGCCGGCGGCCAGGAGCTCATCTGCACCTACCAGCGGGGGCAGGCGGCGCCGCCCCTGGCTCAAGGGGATAAGGCCGTGGTGCGGGTGGAGCCGGGGGAGGCCCGGGTGCTGTGGCAGTGAGCACGGGTCAGCCCGGCCTTAAGCCGGCCCCGGTTCCGGCGGCGGGTGAGACGGTCCCGGTGGAGCGCGCCGGGCGCTGGGCCAAGTTGATTTTGGCGTTTCCCGTCGGGATGCTAATCGTCTTTTTCGTAATCCCGCTGGTCATGATGCTCGTCGTGAGCTTCTACCGCAACATCCCGGGAGCGGGCTGGGAGCCGGCGTTTACGCTTGAAAACTACGTCCGGGCCTTCTCGCGCGGCCTGTACCGGGACCGCCTTGTTTACACGCTGGAAATCTCGGCGCTGAACGCGGTGTTGTGCCTGCTGGCTGGCTACCCCTTCACCTACTACCTGGTCCGCCTGGCGTCGCCCTTGTGGCGCAAGGTGGGGTTGACCTTGGCCATCGGCACCTTGTGGCTGACTTACGTGGTGCGGTCCTACGCGTGGTCGGTGCTCTTGTCCGCCACCAGCGGCGTCGGGCAGGTGCTGGCGTGGCTGGGGGTGACGGAGCGGCCCGTCGGCTATGCGCCGGGGCCGGTGGCCACCGTCGTGGGGCTGATGTACGTGTTCCTGCCTTTCATGATCTTATCGATGTACGGCTCTCTCAAGGCGATCGACCCGTCCATGGAAGAGGCCTCCATGAACCTGGGGGCCCGGCCGTGGCGCACCTTCCTGCATGTGGTGCTGCCGCTCTCGCTCCCAGGGGCGGCGGCCGGGACGGTGATGGTGTTTCTGCTGACCATGGGCAACTACGTGGTGCCCAGCATCCTGGGCCAGCCCGCCCAGTGGACGATGCCGGTCATCATCACCAACCAGGTGATGAACGAATCCAACGTGCCCTTCGGTGCGGCCATGTCCGTCATCCTGCTGGCGGTGCTGGGGCTGCTGGCCTACGGGACGGGGCGCCTGGTGGGCATGGCCCGGGTGAACCCGTACGCCGGCAGCCGGGTGGCGGCAGAGGGGGGTGAGCGGCGTTGACAGGGCGCGGGATGCGCTACCGGGATCCCATCGTGGGGTCGGTGCGGCTGGCTTTTTGGGTGGTGCTTGTGTTCCTGGGCGTGCCGCTTTTGATCCTCGCTGCCGTGTCGTTTCATCCCGGGCGGTTCATGACGTTCCCGCCGCAGGGCTTCAGCTGGCGCTGGTATGAAACCCTGTTTACCAGCTCCCAGTGGCTCGACGCCATCCGCAACAGCCTGGTGGTGGCCGGCGCGTCCAGCCTTTTGGCAACAGCCATGGCGCTCATCCTGGCCCTGGTGTTGGACCGCTACCCCGTGCGGTTCGGGGAGCTGTGGCGCCGGCTGGGGATGTTGCCGCTGTTCTTGCCGCCGGTCATCATGGGCGTGGCTTACGTGTCCTTTTTCTACGCCATCGGTTTCTCGGGCCGGATCGAGAGCCTTATCATCGCCCATGCGGTGTTCAACGCCCCGTTCCCGCTCATGCTCATCTCGGCGGGGCTCAAAAAGGTGGGCAAGGAGCTCGAGGAGTCGGCCATGAACCTGGGAGCGCGGCCGGGGGTCGTGTTGCGCACTGTCACCCTGCCGCTCATCCGCGCCGACGTGTTCGCCGGTGCGCTCTTGGCGTTCATCCTTTCGCTCAATGAGTACATCGTGGCGTTTCTCGTGGCCGGTTTCACCGTGGTGACGCTGCCCATCGAGCTGTTTGCGTCCTTGCGCTATTCCTATTCGCCCATCATCGCGGCCGCGTCCGTGGTTTTCATCCTAGGCACCGCTGTGCTGGTGGCCATCGCCGACCGCCTGGCGGGGGGATTGTGGGACTGAAGGAGCGACCGCCCATGCCCAAATACAGACCCCAAAGCGCCATGGAAGTGCCGCGCTTTGCTGGGATCCGCACGTTCATGCGCCTTCCTCACGTGCGGGACTTGGACGATGTGGACGTGGCCATTGTCGGAGTGCCTTTTGACACGGGCGCCACGTACCGCGTCGGGGCTCGCTTTGGCCCCGAGGCCATCCGGCGGGGCAGTACCCTCTTACGGCCTTACAATCCCTACCAGCGCGTTGACCTTTTTGAGCACCTGTCGGTGGTGGACTACGGGGATGTGCCGGTAGTCCCGGGGTTTATCGAAGCCTCGTACCAGGCGATTGAGCAGGGGCTCGCGCCGGTGGTGGACGCAGGCGTGGTGCCCATCTGCCTTGGCGGCGACCATTCGATTACGTTGGCGGAACTCAGGGCCCTGCACCGGCGCTGGGGGCCGCTGGGGCTCATCCAGGTGGACTCCCACGGGGACACATGGGACAATTACTGGGGCCAGCGCTACACCCACGGGACGGTGTTCCGGCGGGCGGTGGAAGAAGGCCTGCTGGACACTGGGAGGGTCGTTCAGATCGGCCTGCGGGGCCCGCTGTACGGGGAGAGCGATCTGGAGGAAGGCCGGGCACTGGGCTTTGAGCTGATCCCCATGGACGAGGTGCGCCGCGTGGGACTGGCGGAAACCATCGCCCGAGCGCGGGCCCGCGTGGGAGACGGCCCGGTGTTCCTGTCCTTCGACATCGACGGCGTCGATCCGGCCTTTGCGCCCGGGACCGGCACGCCGGAGGTCGGGGGGTTCACCAGCTACGAGGCG
>DATCLD010000121.1:0-4089 GCA_036564115.1 Limnochordales bacterium | reverse complement strand
GCGGATGACGCCGCGGCGAGCGGGCAAGAGCCCGGACAAGGCCCGCAGGGTCGTCGTCTTGCCGGCCCCGTTGGCCCCCAGCAGCACGCAGATCTCGCCTTTGTCCACGGTAAAGGAAATGCCCTTGACCGCCTCCACCTGACCGTACGCGACGGCCAGGTTTTCCACTTCAAGCAGCGCCATCTTCATCATCCTCGTCGCGGCCCAAGTAGGCTTCGATGACCCGCGGGTGCTGCTGGATTTCCGCGGGCGTGCCTTCTGCGATCTTTTGCCCGTTGTCCAGCACGGTGATGCGGTCGGACACTTCCATCACCAGGTCCATGTCGTGCTCGATGAGCAGCACCGTGATACCCTCGTCACGGATGGAGCGGATGAGACCGATCAGCTCTTTGGTTTCCTGAGGGTTGAGGCCCGCGGCGGGTTCGTCCAGCACCAACAGTTTCGGGTCCAGCGCCAGCGCCCGGGCAATCTCCAGCCGCCGCTGGTCGCCGTAGGGCAGGCTCCGGGCCATGCTGTGGCGGTGCTCCCACAACCCCACTTGCCGCAGCCGCCGCTCGGCCTCGGCCCGGATAGCCCGCTCCTCCTGGCGCTGCGCGGGCGTGCCCAGGATCGACGCGAGCACCCCGGCCCGGGACCGGCTGTGCCTCGCAGCCATGACGTTTTCCAGGCAGCTCAAGGTGCCAAACAGGCGCAGCGTTTGGAACGTGCGGCCGATCCCCAAGGCCGCGATGGCGTGTGGCTTCAGACCGCTGATGTCGCGCCCGTCGAAAATGACGTTGCCCTCATCGGGCCGGTAAATGCCGGTGATGACGTTAAACACCGTCGTCTTGCCGGCGCCGTTGGGGCCGATGAGGCTCGCAATCGATCCCCGCTCCACCTGGAAATCCAGGTGGGAAACGGCCACAAGGCCTCCAAACCGCTTGGTCAAGTTGCGGGTTTCCAACAGGATGTCGGCCATTGGCGTCTACCTTTCAGGCGTCGCTGCGGGCCGCAGGCGCCGCTGGGCCTGCTCCCGGCGGGCCGCCCGCGGCTTGCGGCGCGGTCTCCGTCTCCAATTCCCGTACCCAGCGTCGGCTCGGCCAAAGCCCCTGCGGCCGGAAGATCATCATTACGATCATCGCCGCGCCAAACACCAGCATCCGGTATTCCATAAAGTCCCGGAAGATCTCGGGTAGCACCATGAGCGCCCCTGCGGCGACGATCACGCCGGGGATGGAGCCCAAGCCGCCCAGCACGACGATGCTGAACAAGATCACCGACTCGGAGAACGTGAAGCTGTCGGGTGAGATGATGCGGATCTTGGCGGCATACAACGTCCCCGCGGCGCCCGCCAGCCCCGCCCCCAAGGTAAAAGCCAAACTCTTGGCCCAGCGGACGTCGATGCCCATGGCGGCGGCGGCCACCTCGTCCTCCCGCACGTAGTTCCACGCCCGGCCGATGCGGGAGTTTTGCAGCCGCACCAGGGCGATGACGATGAGGACGATGAAGCCCCAGGTGAGGTAGTAGAAGTCCGCCGGCGTGCGGGCGCTCCAGCCAAACAGCGTGAAGCGGTCCATCACCAACAGGCCGTTGGGCCCACCGGTGAGGCCCCAAGGGTTGTTGATCAGCGCGATGCGGATGATCTCGTTGAGGCCGATGGTCACGATGAGCAGGTAGTCGCCCCGCAGGTGGATGATGGGCCGTGTGACGATGTAGGCGAAAAGCCCGGCGACGATGCCGCTCAAAGGGAGCAGCCACGCGAGCGGCACGCCGTACTGGGTGGACAAAATGGCCGTCGTGTACGCGCCGATGGCGAAAAATGCGGCGTGGCCCATGTTGAACAGGCCCACTTCGCCCAGGATGAGGTTGAGGCTCAGGCCCAGGATCACGTAGATGCCAAAAAAGACGGCCACGTCGGTCCAGTAGCGGCTGGCCACCCGCGGAAACGCGACCAGCACGGCGAGCAGGACGGCGTAAGCGATCCAGCGTACGTACGGCTTGTTCATACCGCTGCCCTCACACCTTCTCCGCGACCCGCTCGCCCAGCAGTCCGTGGGGGCGCAAGATAAGCAAGCCGATCAGGATGATGAAGACGAACGCGTCCTTCCACGCCGACGACAAGTACCCCGCGCCCAGCATCTCCAGCACGCCTAGAAGCAGGCCGCCCAACATGGCGCCGGGGATGTTGCCGATGCCGCCCATGATGGCCGCGGTAAACGCCTTGAGGCCGTACGCCCAGCCCATGGTGTAATGGATCTGCCGGTAGTACAGCCCAATCATGACGCCCGCGGCCGCGCCCAGCGCCGGGCCGATGATAAACACAAGGCGGATGATTTGGTTGATGTCGATGCCCATGAGGCGGGCCGTGTCGTGATCGATGGCCGTGGCCCGGATGGCCATGCCGATGGCCGTGCGCTGGACGAAAAAGTACAGGGCCAGCATCAGCACGAAGGCGGTGGCCAAGATGATAAGCTGCATGGCGGTAAAGTGCACGCCCAGCAGCTCAAACCGCCCCGCCGGGACGTATTCTACGGGATATGCCTGATAGCGCTTGCCCCACAGGAGCATGGCCGCGTTTTGCAACAAGATGGAGGCGCCCAGCGCCGACACGACGGCGGTGAGCCGGTGGGAATGGCGCAGGGGCCGGTACGCGACCCTCTCGACGGTCACGCCTACGATCGCGACCGCGATCATCGCCGCCAGCACGACGACTGCCAGCAGCAAAAGCCCCGGGCCCGCGCCCGCGGCGAACTGCGAAACCAGCAGGGTGAAACCGATGTAGGCTCCCAGCATGAACAGTTCGCCGTGGGCGAAGTTGATGAGCCGCATGATGCCGTACACCATTGTGTAGCCCAGGGCGATCAGCGCGTAGATGGAGCCCAACGTCAAACCGTTGATCAGCTGTTCGGTGAAAATGCCCATAGAAACGACGACCCTCGATCCGATGGCGACGCGTCAGGGTCCACAGACGGGGGCGGCGGGTACGAGGCCCCGCCGCCCCTCGCTCTGCGAGTCGCCTTAGTAGCCGGCGTCGACGATCCGGCCGTTTTCGTCCACGACGTAGGCCTTGTAGATGGCGCCGGCCCGGTCGCCCGACGGCTCAAAGGAGATCGGGCCCGTGATGCCGTTGATCTTCAGTTCGTTGCGGATGTACTCGGCCAGCACCGTCGAGTCGGTGGAGCGGGTGGCCTCGATGGCCGCGGCGATGACGTTGAGGGCGTCCGCCGCGTACACCGGCCACGGGGTGCTGGGCGGCGCGCCGTGCCGGCGCACGTACTCATTCACGAACGCGATGGCCTCAGGATAATCCAAGTCGGTGGGCAGCGGCTCCTGCGTCACCAAGGAACCCTTGGCCACCTCCAGGCCCGCGATTTGAATGAACTCATCATTGATGGCCGCGTTGCCGCCGATGAAGAGGGCGTCGACGCCCGCGTCCCGCATCTGCCGCAGGAACAGGCCGGCCTCGGGGTAATAGGCCGTGAAGTAGACGACCTGCGGGTTGGTGGTGCGCATACGGCTGATGACGGCGGTGAAGTCCCGCTCGCCCGCCGTCACCGCGTCATAGAACACCACTTCCACACCGGGCTTGCCGGCCAGCGACCGGCGGGCCGCCTCGGCCAGGCCCCGGGCGAAGGTGGAGTTGTCATGCACGATCGCGACGCGCTGCAGGTTCAAGTGCTTGGTGACCAGCTCGGCGAAGAAATCGCCCTGGCGATCATCGCGGAAGGAGGTTCGGAAGAAGTAGCGACGGCCGTGCTGGGTCAGGCTCTCCGCGGTGGCGCCATAGGCGATGTTGACCAGCCCGGCGTCCTCGTAGATGAGCTGTGCGGCTTCCGTGATCGACGAACCGTACGAGCTGATGACGGCCACGACGCCTTCGGCGACCATGCGCTGGGCCGTCAAGGCCGACTGGCGCACCTCGCCCTGGTCGTCGCCGATCACGAGCTCCACCGGCCGGCCGAGGATGCCGCCCCGGGCGTTGATCTGGTCAACGACAATCTGCACGGAGTTGACCGCCATCTCGCCCTCCAGCGCCCACGGGCCCGTAATCGGCCCCTGCAGGCCGATCCGGATCGGCTGCTGCGCGCTGGCCGGAACAACGCCCGCCAG
>DATCLD010000120.1:0-5989 GCA_036564115.1 Limnochordales bacterium | reverse complement strand
GTGCTGGCCGATGGCGACCTCGTGGTGCGACGCTTCGACGTTGAAGCCCATCGTGTCCAGCGTGGTGATGATGTCGCGCCGCACGTCCTCGCCGCGCTCGACGGGACCGAGGTCAAAGTACCCGCCGGCGTCGTGGGTGATGGTGGTCGGCCGTCCTTCCGCGTCGCGGCGGAAGAGGAAGAACTCTGCCTCGGGGCCAGCGTTCACCGTGAATCCAAGGTCGGCCGCCTCCTTGAGCGCCCGCTTGAGCACGAAGCGCGGGTCGCCTTCAAAAGGCGTGCCGTCCGGCCGGTATACGTCGCAGATGAACCGGGCCGTCGCCCCGTCGGCGTGGTTGCGCCACGGGAACACCGCGAAGGTGTTGTAGTCCGGCCGGAGGTACATGTCGGATTCCTGGATCCGCGTAAACCCTTCGATGGACGACCCGTCGAACATGATCTCGCCGTCGAGGGCCTTCTCCAGCTGCCCCACGGGGATCTCTACGTTCTTGAGGACGCCCAACACGTCCGTGAACTGCAGGCGGATAAACTTCACGTTCCGCTCTTTTGCGAACTTCAGGATTTCGTCGCGCGTGAAACCAGCCATCGTGCTACGCTCCTTGCTTGCGGAATGGGTTTGCCCTGGGGTCGTCAGGGGGTTTCCTGGGGGGCCAGGGTTTCCCTGGGTTCTCCAGGGGAGGTGGTGCCGGCACGCGGGCGTCTCTCGCCCAGCGCACCGCTGGGCCGCTCCACAGCCGGCCGGATCTGTGGGGGTCCAGGAATTTTATGGTTCATATTATTTCGGTCTGCGGGCTGACCGCAAGGGGGAATTTGCGAAGTATACGAGATACATTCAACCATTTTATTGCGCTCTCGGACACCACCTTCTAGAATTCTCCTACAACACCTTGTAGGGGAAACCGGCGGCCCATAGCTGGGCGCGAGCACGATGCCCATCGCACCGGCCCCTGGGAGAAGGGGGCTCCTCGGCGGCGGGCCGCCAGTGGGAGGGGCGGTTCTATGTCCCACGGATCTATGGCCCAGGCAGCGCGACGAACGCAACTACTGTATGACCGGTTCCAGGCCGAGCGGGACGCGTGCGGCGTCGGGTTCATCGCCACCACCCGCGGCGGGGCGGGCGCCGAGACGGCCAAAGTGCTCCCCATGGCCATCGAGGCGTTGCGGCGGCTCAACCACCGGGGCGGCATCGGGGCCGACGGGACCACCGGCGACGGGGCCGGCATCATGACCCAGATCCCCCACGAGTTTTTCCTGCGGGAGCTGGCGCAACTGGGCTGCAGTGTGCCGCTGGAAAAGGGTGAGTTGGGCGTCGGCATGTTCTTCGTCTCCAGGGAAACCGGGGCGTACGCCCGGCTGCAGCAGGTGGTCGCGCAGCTGGCTCCGGAAGAGGGCCTGCAGGTCCTCGGTTGGCGCGACGTGCCCGTGTGCCCGGAGGCGCTCGGCGAACACGCCGCCAGAACCCGGCCCCATATCGGGCAGCTGTTTGTGCGGCGGCCGGCGGGCGACGACGCGCTGGGGTTTGAGCGGCGGCTCTTCCGGTTTCGCCGGAAACTTGAGCGGGCGCTGGGTGACGCCAAACTGGACGCCTGCGTCGTTTCGCTCTCTGGGCGCACGGTTGTGTATAAGGGGCTGCTGATCGCCAGCCAACTGGCCGCATTTTTCCCGGACTTGAGCGACCCCGAGTACCGGACGGCCTTTGCCCTCTTTCACCAGCGCTACAGCACCAACACGACGCCGGCGTGGCGGCGGGTGCAGCCGTTTAGGATGCTGGCGCACAACGGCGAGATCAACACGATCCACGGAAACGCGAAGTGGATGGCGGCCCGGGAAGCGGCGCTGCGGAGCGATGCGCTCGGGGACGTGGATCTGCGGCCCGTGCTGGAGGCCGGCCACAGCGACTCCGGCATGCTGGACAACGCCGTGGAGCTGCTTACCCTGGCCGGGCGCGACGTGCGGCATGTGCTGATGATGCTGATCCCAGAGGCCTGGGAGGGCATCGCCGGGATGGACCAGGCCCGGCGGGACTTTTACCGGTATCATTCGTGCTTGACCGAGCCGTGGGATGGGCCGGCTGCCATTGTCTTTTCGGACGGGCGCTGGGTCGGGGCAAGGCTCGACCGCAACGGCCTGCGTCCCCTGCGCTACATCCTCACGGAGGACGGTTTCGTCATCGCCGGGTCGGAAGTGGGCATCGCTTCGATTGAGCCCGAGCGGGTCGTCGAACGGGGGCGGCTCGGGCCGGGGCAGATGATCGCTGTTGACCTTGAGGCCGAGCGCGTCTACAAGGACCAGGACATCAAGGCGGAGATCGCAACCCGCAAGCCCTATGGTGAGTGGCTTGGCCGGCACATGGTATCGCTCGCGAGAATAGCGGCGCCATCAGGACACGGCGCGCCGGCCGCGGTCAACGCACACGCAAACGGGAAAGTTCCAGGCAACCACGCGGCTGCGCCGACAGGGGAGGTAGCCGACGGGCGCGGCGAGGCCCAGCTCACCCAGCACCAGCTGGCCTTTGGCTACACGTCCGAGGAGCTCATCGTCGTGCTGCGGCCCATGGCCGAGGACGGCAAAGAGCCCGGCGGTTCCATGGGCGACGACACGGCGCTGGCGGTGCTGTCGTATCAGCCCCGGCCGCTGTTCCATTACTTCAAGCAGCGCTTCGCAGAGGTGACCAACCCGCCCATCGACCACTTGCGGGAGCGGCTGGTTTTCTCGCTGCGCACGCTGCTGGGCGCCCGGGACAACCTGCTGGCCGAGCGCCCGGAAGCCGCAGCGTTGATCGAGCTGCCGGGACCCGTGCTGCTCGGGCACGAGATGCAGGCGCTGGAGGAGTTAGCGCGGCGGGACACGCGGTTTCCGTTAGCGCGCCTAGATACCGTGTTTCCGGTGGCGGGTGGCCCAGAGGAGCTGGCCCGGGCCCTGGCGCGCGTGGTGCGGGAGGCGGAGGCGGCGGTGGACGATGGCGCGCGGTTGTTGGTTCTCTGCGACCGCAAGGTCGACGAGGCCCATGCGCCCATCCCATCCCTCATGGCCGTAGGGGCCGTGCACCATCACCTCATCCGCCGCGGCAAACGGATGCTGTGCTCCATCATCGTCGAAAGCGGCGAACCCCGTGAGGTGCATCACATCGCAGCGCTGCTCGGGTATGGCGCGTCGGCGGTGTACCCGTACTTGGCCCTGGAGACCGTGGCGGCCATGCGGTACAAAGACGAGGCGCTCACGCCGCAGGCAGCCCAGGAGCGTTTCCGCAAGGCGTGCGAGGAAGGCCTGCTCAAGGTCATGTCCAAGATGGGTATCTCGACGGTGGACGGCTACACCGGCGCGCAGATCTTTGAAGCCGTGGGGCTGGCCGATGAGGTGGTGCAAACGTGCTTTCCGGGCACGCCGTCCGTGGTCAAAGGAAACGGTTTCGCCGACATTGCCCGGGTCGTGCTGGCGTGGCACGAGAAGGCCTTCCCGCAGGCGGGGAAACTCGACAGCTACGGGTTTTACAAGCCCCGCAAGGGAGGCGAGCACCACGACTTTACGCCCGAGACGGCCCGGAAGCTGCACGAGGCCGTGGGGCTCAAGAGCCCGGACAGCTCAGGTTTCGGGGTCGGGCCGTCCCGGGCAGCTTACGACGAATGGGTGCGTATGGTCAATGCCCTTCCAAGCCAGCTGCGGTCGGCTCTTACCTTCCGCAGCGACCGCCGGCCCATCGCGCTGGATGAGGTGGAACCGGTCGAGGCCATCGTGAAACGCTTCTCCACGGCGCAGATGTCGCTCGGTTCCCTGTCGCCGGAAGCCCACGAGGTGCTGGCCATCGCTATGAACCGCCTGGGGGCTCGCTCGGGCTCCGGCGAGGGCGGGGAAGACCCCGAGCGCTTTGGCACGGAGCGCAACAGCGCGGTCAAGCAGGTGGCGTCGGGCCGCTTTGGCGTCACGCCGGCGTATCTCGCCTCCGCAGCGGAAATCCAGATCAAGATCGCCCAAGGGTCGAAACCCGGCGAGGGCGGCCAGATCCCTGGCGACAAGGTGACGCCGCTCATCGCGCGCCTGCGCAAGACGACGCCGGGTGTGGCCCTCATCTCGCCGCCGCCCCACCACGATATCTACTCCATCGAGGACCTGGCGCAGCTCATCTACGACTTGAAGGCTGCCAATCCGGAAGCGGAGATCTCGGTCAAGCTCGTAGCCCAGACGGGCGTCGGTACCATCGCCGCCGGCGTGGCCAAGGGCGGGGCGGACGTCATCGTCATCAGCGGCCACTCCGGCGGCACCGGTTCCTCGCCCCTCAATTCCATCAAGAACGCCGGCCTGCCGTGGGAGATCGGCCTCGCGGAAACGCAGCAGGCGCTGTTGGACAACAACCTGCGGCACCGGGTGGGCCTGCGGGTGGACGGCGGCCTCAAATCGGGGCGGGATGTGGTCATTGCAGCGCTCCTTGGGGCTGATGAGTTTTCCTTTGGCACGGCGGCCATGATCGCCGAGGGTTGCGTTATGGCCCGGGTGTGCCACAACAACACGTGCCCGGCGGGCGTGGCGACCCAGCGGCCGGACTTGAGGGCAAAGTTTGTCGGCAAGCCCGAGAACGTGATGGCGTACATGCGCTTTGTGGCCCAGGAAGTTCGGGAAATCTTGGCCGGGCTCGGCTACCGGAGCCTGCAGGAGATCATCGGCCGCACCGACTTGCTGGAGCAGGTGCGCACGGGGCACCCGGCCTTCGCACGGCTGGATCTCTCGCCCCTCTTGGGAGTCCCGGCAGGGTGCGAGGACCGTCCCCGCCGCCGGGTGCTGGCCCGCAACGATCTGCCGCGGCCGCACCGGCCGGACGGTACGCTGCGGGCGGACGCAGCGCTCCTCATCTACGCCGCGCCGGCCATGGCCCTGGGCAAGGACGTGGAGGTGGAGCTGCCCATCGCCAACACCGACCGGGCCGTGGGGGCAACACTGGCCTTTGCCATCGCTCGCTGCTGGGGCGACCGCGGCCTGCCCAAGGGAAGCATCCACGTGACCTTCCGCGGCTCTGCGGGGCAGAGCTTCGGCGCCTTCTTGCCGCCGGGCGTGCGGTTTACCCTCATCGGCGAGGCCAATGACTACGTGGGCAAGGGGCTGGCCGGCGGCGAGATCGTGGTCCGGCCCTTTGATGGTACCCGCTATGCGCCGCACGAGCACGTCATCATGGGCAATACGGTGCTCTACGGCGCCACGGGCGGCACGCTGTTTGCCTGCGGCCGGGCCGGCGAGCGCTTTGCCGTCCGCAACAGCGGGTGCCTGGCGGTGGTCGAGGGCACCGGCGACCACGCCTGCGAGTACATGACCGGCGGCACAGTCGTTATCCTCGGCCCCACCGGCTACAACGTGGCGGCCGGCATGACTGGCGGGGAGCTCTTCGTGCTGGATGAAACCGGCGCCCTCCCCGGCCGCATCAACGCCGAACTCGTCAGCTTTGGCCCAGTCGACGAAGTTGACGGTACGCGGCTCTTAGCCATCGTGCAGCGCCATTACGAGCTCACCGGAAGCCCGAAGGCCCGGGCGCTGCTCGCGGACTGGCGGGCCGCCCTGCGGCGGTTTGTGGCTGTCCGGCCGACGGGGGCCAAGCCGGCACAGTCCGTAGACTTGTCCCTTCAAGGCGTGGAAGAAATGAGCCGCGCGGGATGATCCGCGGCGATTTCGCGCCCCCTCTTGCCGCTCACGGAAGGGTAAGACGGAAGGGTAAGACGGAAGAGGGCAAGGCGGCCAGCGGGCGAAGATATGGGCAGACGACCTTTCCATGACTATTGCCGTCGCACGGTTGGCTTGTGACACACGAACGACCGCTTCCGCGCGCGAGGCTTTGGGATCCGTATGGCTGGACTTCATGTAGTGCTCGGTGCGACCGGCGGCGCTGGCAGCGCCGTCGTACGCGAACTGGCGGCGCGGGGATTTCCCGCACGCGCCCTTGGACGAAAGGATGTTCAGTTCCCGGATGGGGTGGACTACGTCCGGGGCGACGCGACGGACCGATCCAC
>DATCLD010000119.1:0-3596 GCA_036564115.1 Limnochordales bacterium | reverse complement strand
CACTTGGATGACCATTTCCGGCGTCAGGGGTTCGATGTACACCCGGTCGGCCATGTTGGTATCGGTCATGATGGTGGCCGGGTTGGAGTTGATCAGGACGACCTCGAGACCTTCTTCCCGCAAGGCGCGGCAGGCCTGGGTACCTGCATAGTCAAACTCGGCCGCCTGACCGATGACGATGGGCCCCGACCCGATCACGCAGACTTTCCGCAAACACTTGTCCCTGGGCAAATTTGTCACCTCTAGACCGCGCTGGCCGCCTCCATGGCAGCCTCCAGGATGCCGACGGCTTCATCCAGCTCCGCCCGGCGGACGATGAGCGGGGGCAAAAGGCGCAGGATAGACTGCCCGATGGCGTTGAGCAAGAGCCCCCGGGCCTGGGCTTCCGCCTGCACCCGGGGCGCGGCTACGCCCGCGAGCTCGACGCCCACCATGAGGCCCAATCCCCGCACTTCGCGGATCCAGCCCCGCCGGCGGCCCAAGTCCGCAAGCGCCCGGCGCAGGTGCTCGCCGGCTTCAGCCGCCGCTTTGGGCAGGTCCTGGCCAACGATGGTGTCCAGCACCGCCAGGCCCACACGGCAGGCAAAGGGGTTGCCGCCGAAGGTCGTGCCGTGGGCGCCGGGAGCAAAGGCCTGGGCCACCTCGTCCCGGGCCAGCATCGCCCCGATGGGGATGCCGCCGCCAAGGGCCTTGGCCAGCGTCAGCACATCGGGCCGTATGCCGTAATGCTCAAAGGCAAACAGCCGCCCGGTCCGCCCGAGGCCCGCTTGCACCTCATCGAGGATCAGCAGCAGGCCGTGGGCGTCGCACAGTTCCCGCACAGCCCGCAGGTAGCCGGGGTCGGCCGGGTAGACGCCGCCCTCGCCCTGCACGGGCTCCAGCATCACCGCCACGGTTTCGTCGTCAATGGCCGCCTTGAGGGCATCGACGTCGTTGAAGGGAACGTGCACGAAGCCTCCGGGCAGCGGCTCAAACCCCTCGTGATACTTAGGCTGGCCCGTCGCGGCCAGCGAGCCCAAGGTGCGCCCATGGAACGACTTCTGGGCGGTAATGATCTTGTAGCGGTTCTGACCGTTTTTCCGGCCCCAGCGCCGCACGAGCTTGATCGCGGCCTCGTTGGCCTCGGTGCCGCTGTTGCAGAAAAAGACCTTGTCCAGCCCCGACAGGGCGGTGAGCTTCGCCGCCAGCTGGGCCTGGGGTTCGATGTAAAACAGGTTGGAGGTGTGCAGCACGTACCCCAGGGCGTCCCGGATCGCCGCCAGCACCGCCGGATGGCCGTGGCCGAGGCTGTTGACCCCGATGCCCCCGATGAAGTCCAAATACTGGCGCCCCTCGGTGTCCCAGACCCGCACGCCCTCACCCCGTACCAGGGCCAGCGGCAAGCGGTTGTAGGTGTGCATGACGTGCTGCGCCGTCAGGGCCTGGATTTCGGCCAACGCCAGCGTCATCTCAACTCACCACCATGGTGCCGATGCCCTTGTCGGTAAAGATCTCGAGCAACAGCGAGTGCATGCTGCGGCCGTCGATGATGTGCGTGCGGGGCACGCCGCTCTCCAGCGCCTTGATGCACGCCTCCACCTTGGGGATCATGCCGCCGGCAATCCGCCCTTCGGCGATCATGCGGCGGGCGCGGTCGACCTCCAAGGACGAAATAAGGGTGCTGGGGTCGCCTTCCTCGGCGAAGATGCCCTCCACGTCGGTGAGCATGATCAGCTTGTCCGCCTTGAGAGCTGCGGCCAGATCCCCGGCGACCGAGTCCGCGTTGATGTTGTAGCTCTCGCCGTCGAAACCAGACCCGACGGACGCGATGACGGGGATGTAACCGGCGCGGTTGAGCAGGTGCAGGAGATCGGCGTTGATGGTTTCCACCTCGCCCACGAGACCCAAGTCGCCCGGGTGTTTGCGGGCGATGATAAGGTTTCCGTCGTGGCCGCACAGGCCGATGGCCTTGCCCCCGTAGCGGTTGATGAGGCCGACGATGTCCTTGTTGACCTTGCCGGCCAGCACCATCTGCACGATTTCCATCGTCTCGGCATCCGTGACCCGCAGGCCGTTGACGAAGCGCGGCTCCTTACCGACCCGCCGCATCCACTGGGAGATCTCGGGACCGCCGCCGTGCACCAGCACCGGATTGACCCCGACGTACTTGAGCAGGATCACGTCGAGGATGACGGCCTTTTTGAGCTCCTCGTCGGTCATGGCGGCGCCGCCGTACTTGATCACGAAAGTCTTGCCGAAAAAGGTGCGGATATAGGGCAGCGCCTCGATCAACACCCGGGCTTTGTCCACCAGCTGCTCTTTGTTCACCGCCGGACCCCCTCTACGTCCGATAGCTGCCGTTGATCTTGACGTAATCGTAAGTCAGGTCGCACGTCCAGACCGTGGCTGCGGCCCCGCCGGCCTTGAGATCCACCGTCAAGACGACGTCCGACTGCTTGAGAATCTCCTTGGCCCGCTGCTCGTCAAAAGCGAGGCCGGTGCCGTCTTGGCAGACGAGCAAATCGCCGATGTACACGTCCACCCGCTCGGGGTCAAAGTCCACCCCGGAGTAGCCGGCCGCGCACAAGATGCGCCCCCAGTTGGCGTCCTCGCCGTAGATGGCCGTCTTGACCAGGTTGGACCGGCTGATGCTGCGACCGATCTGGACAGCGTCGGCCTCCGTGGGCGCCCCCACGACGCGGATCTCAACCAGCTTCGTCGCCCCCTCGCCGTCCCTGGCGATGGCCCGGGCGAGCACGCCGTTGATGTAGTCCAGCGCGGCGGCAAACACCTCGAGGTCCGGGTCGCCGAGGCCGATCGGCTCATGCCCCGCCAGCCCGTTGGCCATGACCACGGCCATGTCGTTGGTGCTGGTATCGCCGTCCACGGAAATCCGGTTGTAGGTCCGGTCCACCGAGCGGCGCATCACCGCCTGCAAGGCTGCCGGCTCGATGGCGGCGTCGGTGGTGACAAACGCCAGCATGGTGGCCATGTTGGGATGGATCATCCCCGAACCCTTGGCCATACCGCCGATACGCACCGGCTTGCCCTTGAGCTCAAACTCGATGGCGATCTGCTTGGGAAACGTGTCGGTGGTCATGATGGCCTGCGCCGCGTCGTCGCCGCCTGCGGGGCTGAGCAGCCTCACCGCCTGCTCGATGCCTGCCGCAATCTTGTCCATCGGCAAAGGGACGCCGATGACCCCGGTCGAGGCCACGGCGATTTCTTGCGGCGCCGCGCCGATCGCGGCCGCGGTCAGCTCAGCCATGCGCCGCGCATCGCGCATGCCCTGGGGTCCGTTGCAGGCGTTGGCGTTGCCGCTGTTGCAGACAATGGCCCGCAGATACCCGCCCCGGATGTGCTCGCGGGTGACGCGGACCGGCGCGGCCTGGACCCGGTTGGTGGTAAAAGTGGCCGCGGCAGCCGCCCGGACGTCGGACACCACCAGGGCCAGGTCCTTGCGGGAACGCTTGACGCCGATGTGGAGCCCCGCCGCCCGGAAGCCTTTCGGGGCGGCGACGCCCCCCGGCACCTCCTGGTACGACGGGGCCAAGGGTTTCTCCACCGTTCCAGCCATGGGGCCGTCACACTCCTGTCATTCCGGCCAATTTTACAAC
>DATCLD010000118.1:0-21216 GCA_036564115.1 Limnochordales bacterium | reverse complement strand
GATAGGGAACGATTCGCTTTCCATATGGGGAGCAATGACTTGGGCGGTGTAGTCGAGCTCCTCCTGATCCAATACCGGACGCTCGCCGGCGAAGGCCCGGGCCTGCCCATCCAGCGCCATGATCTCCCGCAGCGTGCGTGGAGCCCCGTGCTGATAAAGATAGGCGAAACTGAACAGCCCCGCCCGGGTCAGCTGGCGGATCCGCTCCGGGGTGTAGGTCTCGCTGGCCCAGCACGGCACGACGACAAACTGTCGCCGGCGGATCCCGCATCGCAATAAGCGCGGGTCTGTGCACATGCGCATGCCCGCCTCGGTCAGGTAGCGATGGGTCCAGCCGCCTTTGACGTCATCCAGCAGCGTGACCGACAGCATCACCGTGACATCGACGTCGGAAAAGCGGGGCAAGGCGTCCTCGGCCGCCTCTTGGGCGACGCGCTCGGCGTCGATGGCGAGCAGCGCGTTGACCGCTGCCAGGCAGTGTTCCCGCCCCATTGGGTTCGCCAGCGTCATGGGGACGACCACGTCCAGCTGGCCGTCGGCGTTCTCCCCCAGCATCCGCTCAAGGTACCAATAAAACCGCGCCATGTCCCGGGGCTGCTGATACAGCTCCCGGAGAAGCTCAAGCTGCGGCACGTACTCGATGCGCACGTTCCCACCCCTTCGCTGAAGGCGCTTCCATCGTACCACAGCGCCGCGGTGTCCGTCAGAAGGGCGGCGGACGGGAAAGGCGAAAAGGCATGGAGGGTGGCCGAGTTGGAGGGTGGCCGAGCGCCTCGCAGAAACTCCTCGCACGTTCCGGGAGGGACACCATCGCCATGGGTATCGCCGTCAAACGAGCCTACGACCCGCCGTCGCCCGATGACGGGTACCGGGTGCTGGTCGACCGGTTGTGGCCGCGGGGCATCTCCAAGGAAGAAGCCCGCCTGGACGAATGGCTCAAGGAGCTCGCACCGTCCAACGAGCTCCGCCAGTGGTTTCACAAAAACCTGTCGCACCGGGACGAGTTCCGGCAGCGCTACCTGGCCGAACTCGCCGGGCACGAAGAGACGCTGCGGCGGCTGGCCCACATCGCCAAGACCGGCCAACTGACCCTCGTGTACAGCTCAAGGCACGAAGACTTTAACAACGCCACGGTCCTGAAGGAGCACCTGGAGACGCTGATGCGTTGATTTAGCCGCTTATCCTGCAGGCCTGGCCCGACGAGCGTCAGATCTTCGTAGAAGGGGCTGTCCGCGTAGACGAAACCGATGCGCTGTTTGATCTCCTTCTCGTGTTCGATGTTGTCCAGGCCGAACACGCGGATTGTCCCGCTGTCCCGGCGGACGAGGTTCATGAGCAGCTTGATCGTGGTCGTCTTGCCCGCCCCGTTGCGGCCGATGAAGCCGTGGATGAAACCTCGCTTCACCGCAAAGGAAACGTTGTCCAGGCGAAAGTCTTTGTAGCCCTTGCTGACCTGGTCAAAAACGACGACGTCTTCCATGGAAACTGCCTCCTCGCCGGCCGGTGCCGCCGGCTGTACTGCACAAGCGTCGAAACCCTAGGCTTGGCTTGAACCCTAGGCGTTTGGCCCGTCCTCGTAAAGCAGCCGGAGCATCTCGGTGAGCTCTGCCAAGGTGACGTCCAGCGCTTTGCTCTCGGCTACGACCTCGGCCAAACGCTCCTCGATCCACCGCAGCCGCATCTCCCGCAACAGCTCCCGGTTTTGCCCGGCCACAAATGAGCCCTTGCCGACAACGGACACGATGAAACCTTCCTGCTCCAGGTCGTCGTAGGCCCGCTTGGTGGTGATGACGCTGATTTGAAGGTCCTTGGCCAGCTGCCGGATGGAAGGCAAGAGCTCGCCCTCCGCAAGCTCGCCGCGGAGGATGCTCTCCTTGATCTGTCGCTTGATCTGCTCGTAAATGGGCTCCTTGCTGCTGTTGGAGATGACGATGCGCATCGGCACTCGCGGTCACATCCATCCTTAAGCCGGCGCGGCTGGCCGGTGGGCATAGTGTAATTGGTGTCTATATACAGTATATACAATTGGGCAGTGCGGTCAAGGGTGTAAAGGGAAACGCGCGGAGCGATCTCGTTGGCGCGAGGAGCAGGAAGCCGCTGGCCGCCCGGCACGTGCGGGCGGGGAATGTTTGCAGGTGCGGGTGATGAATGTTTGCAGGTGCGGGTGGGAATGTCGAATCAAGGAAAAAGCCTGGATTCTTACAACAAAGTTGCCAGGAGGCAGGGAATTGACCCGGGGCAGAGAAGTTTTGCATGCGGTGTGTGCATACGTTTGCATATGGCAAGAGCTGGGTCTTTGCCGCAGGCGCCGGGGGTGAACCCCAATGAAAGCGACCCCCACCATCAAGGACGTCGCCCAGCGGGCTGGCGTTTCTCCCTCCACCGTGTCGCGGGTCATCGCCGACCACCCCCGGATCAGCGCCGCCACGAAAGAACGCGTCCGGGCGGCCATGGCGGAGCTCAACTACCACCCCAACGCGGTGGCGCGGAGCCTCGTGCGGCGGCGCACATACACCATCGGCGTCGCCCTGTCCCGCTCGGCCGAGGCGGCTTTAGCCAACCCCTTCTTTCCCGAGGTGCTGCGGGGCGTCGGGGCGGTCGCCCGCCAGGCCCGCTACTTCCTCACGCTGACCACCGCCACTTCCTACGAAGACGAACGCGAACAGTGCATCGAGCTCTTGACCCAACGGCGGGTAGATGGGCTGATCTTGCTCGCCTCCCGCACCGATGACGCGCTTGTTGATTGGCTCGCGCAGCATTCCTATCCGTTTGTGGTGCTCGGCCGGGTACCGGGGCGGGACGTGCCGCAGGTCAACAACGACAACGTGGCGGCGGCCCGCGCCGCGACGGAGCACCTGCTGGCGCTGGGGCACCGCCAAATCGCCTTCATCGGCGGTCCGCCGGACTTCGTCGTAAGCGTCGATCGCTTGGCTGGCTACCGGGAGGCCCTGGAGGGAGCCGGCCTGCGCTTTCAAGACGACCTCGTGGTCCACACCGACTTCAGCTACGAGCAGGCTTACGTCGCGGCCCGCAGTCTCCTCGTGGGCCCGGCCGTGCGGCCGACGGCGGTGGTGGCCATTGACGACAGCGTCGCCCTTGGGGTGCTCGCGGCGGCGCGGGAATTGGGACTGCGGGTGCCGGAGGATTTATCCGTCGTCGGTTTCAACGACTCGCCGGTATGCGCCCATGTGGCGCCGCCCTTGACCAGTGTCGCCATCCCCATCTTTGAGTTGGGCGCCGCCGCGGCGCGCATGCTTTGCGACGCCTTGGACGGCGTCGAGGGGCCCCGGAAGATCCTCTTGCCCAGCCGGCTCGTTGTGCGGGGTTCCACGGGGCCGGCGCCCGCGACCGGAAAGGGGGCGATGCCCGCAACGAGAGCGGTTGAAGTCGTACGAGCTGAAGTCGTGCGAACTTTTGGTGGAGGCTATGCCGGCGGGAAAGTGCCCGAGTCGACACAAGCAGCCGGGCACCTGCATGAGGGAGCCATGGAACAGGAGGGACGGAGATGAAGAGCAACCTGCGTTTCGGACTTGCCCTGCTGATGGTGTTGGCGCTGAGTGCGGCGGCGCTGGCTTCAACGCCGGGCGAGCTGCTCATCTGGGCCGACGACACCCGGGCGCCCGTCATGGAGGAGCTGGGGCGTCAGTTCGAAGCCGAGTTCGGCGTACCCGTCAAGGTGACGGAACTGGGCTTCGGCGATATTCGCTCGCAGTTGGGGGTGGCCGGGCCGGCCGGGGAAGGGCCTGACCTGATCGTCGGCGCCCACGACTGGCTCGGGGAGCTGGTGGTCAACGGCCTGATCGAGCCCATCGACCTGGGCCCGCTGGCGGCCGACTTCGAACAGGTCACCTTGGACGCCTTTACCTGGGGCGATACGCTCTATGGTGTGCCCCTCGCCTTTGAGTCCATCGGGCTCATCTACAACAAGGCCCTGGTGCCGGAGCCGCCCAAGACCTGGGACGAACTGCTCGCGATCGCTTCCGAGCTGACCGACCGGGAGCGGGGCTATTACGGTTTCCTGATGCAGATGCCCGACCCATACCACACGTTCCCGCTGTTTAGCGCCACGGGCGGCTACGTCTTTGGCACCAACCCCGATGGTACGCTCAACCCGCTGGACGTCGGGCTCAACAACGAGGGTTCCGTCCGGGGCCTGGAAGTGTTTGACGACCTCGTCGAAAGCGGCCTGCTGCCCGTCGGCACCGACTACAACACGATGACGAGCCTCTTCTACCAGGGCCGGGTCGGCATGATCATCAGCGGCCCGTGGGCCCTGGGCGGCGCGCGGGAGGCCGGCATCGACTTCGGCTTCACCCGCATCCCTACCATCGACGGCGGGGTGCCCAAGCCCTTCGTCGGCGTGCAGGGCTTCATGATCAGCGCCTTCAGCGAGAACAAGCTGCTGGCGGAAGTGTTCCTCAAGGAGTTTGTCATCAACAAGGACACGTACCTCGCCATGTTTGCCCGCGACCCGCGGCCGCCGGCCTACAAGCCCGCCTTGGATGAGCTCGAGGACAACATCGTCGTCCAGGGCGTGCGCGAGAGCGGCGGTGCCGGCGTCCCGATGCCGTCCATCCCGGAAATGGGCTCCGTTTGGACCGCGTGGTCCGACGCCATTGAGCTGGTCATGAACCAGGAGCTCGAGCCCAAGGAGGCGCTGGATCTGGCCGTCGAGCAGATCTTGGGCCTGATCCGGGCGTCGCGGTGAGTGAAACCAGGTTCGGCGGCCTAACGCCGTCGTGGCGGGAGACCGGCCCTCGCTCCTGGGGAGGGCCGGTCGTTCCCCCCCGTTGAGGGGTGAAACCGGGTGCCGCAGACAATCGTTCGTCCGCCCGGCAGGCGGCGGGTAGCCCGCGGCCTGCCCGGCGGCTGGGGTTTCTACACGCGCCTCGCGGCCCTGAGCGCCTTTGACGCGGTCGTCTTGCCCTTCGTCATCACGCTGTTTAGGGATCAGGAGTACGCCCTTGCCGGCGCGGTGGGCATCGCGCTCTTGCTCATCAACTTCGTGGTCCTCGTGGAGCGGGCGTACCCGCTGCGCTACCTGCTGCCCGGGCTCCTCTTCATGGGGGCGCTCGTCGTCTACCCGGCCATCTACAACATCTACGTTTCCTTTACCAACTACGGCACCGGCAACATCCTGTCCATGCAGCAGGTCATCCAGCAGTTGGAGGCGCAGACGTACGCTCCTCCCGGCGCGCCCCGCTTTCCGTACGCAGTCTTCGAAACCGAGCAGGGCGAGCGGACGCTGCTTTTGACGGCGCCCGACGGGCGTCTTTTGGTAACGGTCGGTCACCGGGTGGTGCCCCTGACGCACGTGTCAGGACCCGAGGCGGTGGGGCTGCCCGAGGACCCCGGTTTCCGGCTGGACGTGACGGTGGATGAGAACGGCAACGTGGTGCGCATCGGGGACGCGCGGCGCCTTGAGCGGCGCGAGGTGTTGCAGCGGCTTTCCGCCTTACAGCAGCTGGAGCTGGACATGGACGGCACGCGGCTGCGGCTGGCCGACGCCAACAACTTCCAGGCCCTGAGCCCCCGCTACACGTACAACCGGGCCGAAAACGTCCTGGTGGACAACGCGACGGGCGTCGTGTACGTGCCCAAGGACGGGTTTTTCACTAGCCCCGACGGCGAGCGGCTTTTGCCCGGTTTCCGCACCACGGTGGGATTGGCCAACTACGTGCGGCTGCTGACGAACCCGGCCATCGCGGGGCCGTTTTTGCAGGTCTTCGTTTGGACCTTCGTCTGGGCGGGGATGAGCGTGGTGCTCACCTTCAGCCTGGGCTTGGGCCTGGCGCTCGTCTTGAACCACCCGCAGTTCAAGCTCAAGGGCTTATACCGGTCGCTGCTCATCATCCCCTATACGATCCCGGGGTTCGTGAGTGCGCTTGTGTGGCGGGGGTTGTTCAACACCGAGTTTGGGCAGGTCAACCGGGTTGTGCAGGCCCTGTTTGGCACCGTCATCCCGTGGCTGCAGGACCCGTTTTGGGCCAAGGTGGCGCTGCTCATCGTCAACCTGTGGCTGGGCTACCCATACATGATGATCGTTTGCCTGGGGGCTTTGCAGAGCATCTCACCGGAGCTTTATGAAGCGGCCTACTGTGACGGCGCCCGGCCGTGGCAGCGCTTCTGGCACATCACGCTGCCGCTTTTGATGACTTCGGTGGCGCCGCTCTTGGTCTCATCCTTCGCTTACAACTTCAACAACTTCACGGTCATCTATCTGGTCACCCGGGGCCGGCCGCCCATCGCCGGGGCGGTGACGCCGGCGGGCGCCACGGACATCTTGATCTCGTACACGTACCGGCTGGCCTTCGAGAGCGGCCGAGGGGCCGACTACGGGTTGGCGGCGGCGGTGTCGCTTTTGATCTTCTTCATCGTGGGCACCATCACGTGGCTCAACTTCCGCTTCACGAGGGCTTTCGAGGAGGTGGAGCACAGTGCATGAGCGCTTGAGCCTTTGGGGCCACCTCTGGCGGCACGCCGTCATCTGGCTGGCGCTGGCCTTCGCATTTTTCCCCGTGGTGTGGGTCGTCTCCGCCTCCTTTGACGGGTCCAACACCCTGGTACAGCAGCAAATCGTGCCCATCGTGCCCACGCTGGACAACTACAAGATGCTGGTGCAGGAGCCCCGGTACCCGTTTTTCACGTGGATGTGGAACAGCCTCAAGGTCGCAACGGTCAGCTCGTCCTTGTCCGTGTTCTTGTGTGCGCTGGCGGCTTACGCGTTCTCCCGGTTTCGCTTTCGCGGCCGCCGCGGCGGGCTGTTCGCGCTGATCCTGGTGCAGATCTTCCCGCAGGTGCTGGCGATGGTGTCCATCTACTTGCTGCTCTTGTCCATCGGCCGCTATATCCCGGCCCTCGGCCTCAACACCCATGCGGGGCTCATCATGGTGTACTTGGGTGGCGCCATCGGCATCAACACGTGGCTCATGAAGGGCTACTTCGACACCATCCCGCGGGAGCTGGAAGAGTCGGCCTTCATCGACGGGGCGTCGCGGTTTGCGACCTTTACCCGCATCGTGCTGCCCCTGGCCCGGCCGATTCTTGTGGTCGTTTTCATCTTGTCCTTCATCGGCACGTATTCCGAGTTCATCCTGGCCCGGGTGCTCCTGCAGAGCAACGAGCAGCTCACCCTGGCGGTGGGGATGAACCTCTTCATCGGCGACCAGTACGCGCGGCGCTGGGGCGTCTTTTCTGCCGGCGCCCTCGTCGCGTCGCTGCCGATCGTGCTCATCTTCATGCTCATGCAGCGGCAGCTGATCGCGGGACTGACGCAAGGCGGGGTGAAAGGCTGATGACACGGGTGCGGAGCCTCTTGGCGGCCCCTGGGCAGCGAGGCAGTCGGCTCATCCGGGCGGGTGCGGGGGTCGCGGCTGCGGCGGTCGTCCTGGCCGTGAGTGCCGTGCTGACGGCGTTCTCTTTGGTGGAGGCGTCGACCTCGGACACGCCCGCGAGCGAAACCGGGCCGCCGCTCAACGTGGCCTTCATCTGGCACCAGCACCAGCCCCTCTACACCGACCCCGCCACGGGGGATGCCATCCTGCCGTGGGTGCGCATGCACGCCATCAAGGACTACTACGACATGGCGGCCATCCTCCAGCAGTACCCGTCCGTGCGGGCGACGTTCAACCTGGTGCCGTCCCTCATCGACCAGCTCTTGAGCTACTACGACGGCCAACCCCGGGACGAGTACCAGAAGGTCGCCATGGTGCCCGCCGACCAGTTGACCGATGAGCAGAAGGCGTTCCTCTTGCGCCGGTTCTTCGACGCCAACTGGGACAAGGTCATCGCCCGGTTTCCCCGGTACAAGGAGCTCCTGGACAAGCGCGGGTCCGACGCCTCGGACGCGGCCATCGCCGAAGCCATGACGCGTTTCACCGAGCAGGACTACCGGGACCTGCAGGTATGGTTTGACCTCGCCTGGTTTGACCCCGACTTCCTGGAGCAGGACCCGATCCTGGCCGCGCTGGTGCGCCGCGGGCGGGATTTCACGGAAGCCGACAAGCAGCTGATCCGCAAGAAGCAAGCGGCGATCATCCGCGAAGTGCTGCCGCTGCACCGCAGGATGCAGGAGAGCGGCCAGATCGAAATCATCACGGCGCCTTACGCGCACCCGATCCTGCCGCTGCTTTATGACACGGAAACCGCGCACATCGCTTCGCCCGACTTGCCGCTGCCGGAGACCCGGTTCGCGTATCCGCAGGACATCGAGCGGCACCTGGAGCGGGCCGTGGCCACCTACCGCACCCACTTTGGCCGCGACCCGGCGGGGTTGTGGCCGTCGGAGCAGGCGGTGTCCAAGTACATCGTGCCGTACGTGGCCCGGGCGGGTTTCCGGTGGATGGTGTCCAGCGAAGGCGTCTTGGCCAAGTCCCTGGGCGTGCAGATACGGGGCATTGACGGGACGGTGGCGCGGCCGGACCTGCTCTACCAGCCGTACCTGGCCCGCTGGGGCGGGGAAGAGGTGGCCATCCTGTTCCGGGACATCTACCTCTCGGACAAGGTGGGGTTTGAGTACTCGGGGATGAGCGGCGCTGCCGCGGCGGCGGACCTCATCAGCTACCTGCACCGGGTGCGGGAGGCCTTGGGCGACGCGGCGGGCGAGAAGGTGGTCGTCATCGCCCTCGACGGCGAGAACGCCTGGGAGCACTACGACAACGACGGCAAGGAATTCTTCCACGCCCTCTACAGCGCCCTGGAGGCGGACCCGCTGCTCAATACCGTGACCGTGTCCGAGTATCTGGCCGCGCACCCGCCCACGGCGGTGCTGGACGACCTCTGGACAGGTTCGTGGATCAGCGATCACCTGGAAACCTGGATCGGCGAGCGGGAGGAAAACGCCGCCTGGCAGCTCTTGGCCGAGGCCAGGGCTGCTCTTGCAACCTATGAGGAATCCCACGGCGCCGATCCGGCCCATGCGGATCGCATTGCCGCCGCGTGGGAGGCGATGCTGGCCGCGGAGGGCAGCGACTGGTTCTGGTGGTATGGCAGCGACCAGGATTCGGGCAATGACGCCGCCTTTGACCTGCTCTTCCGGCGGCACTTGCTGGGCGTCTACGATGCCCTCGGGCTCGAGCCGCCGGCGCGCCTTTACCGGCCCATCGTGTCGCCGGCCCCTGCCCGGGCGGCGCGGGCCTTGTCGGGCCTGAGCACGCCCGTCCCCGACGGCTGGGCTGATTTTCAAGAATGGGACGCGGCCGCCCGCTACGACGCCGCCGCGGCTGCGGCTGCAAGCGGCGGGGGGATTGCCACCGGCAACGGGGCGGGGCCTGCGGCCGGCGAACCCGGCATACTGCGGGCTTTGTACGTGGCGGTAGACAACCAACACCTGACGGTGCGCGTCGACTTCCATGAACAGGCCCGGCGGCTGGTCGGGCGGCCCTTTGAGCTCCTGCTTTACTTGGACCACCCGTCCAAGGAGGACGTCAACGACACCACCCGGTACAGCGTCCCCGGCGAAGGCATGACGACCCTGGGCTTTGGACCGGCCTACGAGGTACGGCTGGACTTGGCCAACGCGCCGTCCGGCGTGCGGCCGCCGGTGGTGTTGTCCGAGGCGGCGGGCGACGGAACGTGGGTTGAGCGCGTCACGCTGCGCCAGGCGGGCCTGGGCGGATCCTTTGAGGTGCGCATCCCGTTTGACGACCTCGGTTACGAGCCCGGCGACCCGGTGCGGCTCGTGGCGGTGCTCGTTGAGCATACGCCGGCGAGCGGCACCGGCATGGCGGGCGCTGCCCCGGGGCCTGGTGAAGACGGGGCCCCGGGTGGCGGGGACGGGGCCCCGGGTGGCGAAGACGGGACCCCAAGTCGCGGCAGGGTGCCTGTCGAGCGCGAGCGGCTGCCGGTGGACGGCCCGGCGCTTGTCTTCCGTCCCCGGTCGACCGAGGGCCGGCTCGTTTTCCGCATGGACGACCCCGCCGGGGACGACTACGGCCCGGGCACGTACACGTACCCGCTCAACGCGGTGTTTGTACCGGGCGCCTTTGACATGACGGCGTTTGCAGTGTATGAGACCGAGAGCGACGTCGTCTTCCACGTGCAGTTCCGCGGGCCCGTTGACAACGTGTGGAACTCACCGATCGGCCTATCGGTGCAAACCATCGACATCTACCTCGACACGGCGCCCGGCACGGGCAGCACGGACGCCCTCGCCGGCCGGCGCGTGCGCATCGCGGCGGACAGCGCGTGGGAATACGCCATCTGGGTCGAGGGGTGGAACCAGCGGCTCTTCCGGGACGACGGGGCGGAGCTGCCCGTACGGGTCCGGGCCGTAACCGACCCCATTGGGCGTCGGGTAACCATCCAGGTGCCCAAGGCCGCCATCGGCACGCCCGAGCCGGCCTGGGGCTACACCGTGTTGGTGCTGGGGCAGGAAGGTTTCCCGGCGTCCGACTCGCTGCGGGTGCGGGAAGTGCTGCGGGTGGCCCAGGAGTGGCGCTTCGGCGGCGGCCACGACGGGGCCTTTGACCCCAACGTCATCGATCTCCTGGCCCCGGCAGGCGAGCAGGAGCGGATGCTCTCGGGCTGGGACGCGGACAATGCCGTCCTGGCCGAGGTCCACGCCGTGCGGGGGCAATAGGCGCCGCGGTGACGAGTACCCGTCAGGTAGCCCGGTCGGGCAGCAAAGGAGGCGACGTGCAGCCGTGTCTCTCCACGTCGAACACAGGGCGATGCCGCCGTTTGCCTATCCCATTGATGCCAATACGCTGCGGGTGGTCGTGCGGGCGGGCAAAGGCCAGCTCCGGTCCGTCACGGCGGTGTTCGCCGACCGCTTCGCCCCCTTTGAGGAAGGGGAAACCGCGCCCCTCGAGCTGGCCGGGTCCGACGCGCATGACGACTACTTTGCGGGCGAGCTGACCTTGCGCCCGCCCCGGTTTCATTACGCGTTCTTGCTCGATGACGGCGTGCGGCAGGTGTGGCTCACGGAAACGGGCTTGAGCGCCAGCAGGCCCAAGGGCGGTTTCTTCGCGTACCCATACATCAACGAGGCCGACCTCTACGATGTCCCCGATTGGCTCGTGGACGGCGTCGTGTACCAGATTTTCCCGGATCGCTTTGCCAACGGGAATCCGGCCAACGACCCGCCCGGCGTGCGCCCGTGGAGCGACCAGCGCCCGACGGCCCGCTCGTTTTACGGCGGGGACCTGGAGGGCATCATCCAGCGGCTGCCGCATCTGGAGGAACTGGGTGTGACCGTGCTGTATCTCACGCCCATCTTTGCTTCGCCGTCCAACCATAAATACGACACCACCGACTACTACCGCATCGACCCGCACTTTGGCGACGAGGAGACCCTCAAGGAGCTGGTGCGCCAGTGCCACGCCCGGGGCATCCGGGTGATGCTGGACGCGGTGTTCAACCACTGCGGGTTTGACTTCTTCGCCTTCCGGGACGTGCGGGAGCGGGGCGCCCAGTCCCCGTACGCCGGCTGGTTTCATATCAACGACTTCCCGGTCAAGACGGTCCCAGAGCCCAACTACGAAACGTTTGCCACCGGCATCGCGACGATGCCCAAGCTGCGCACCGGGAACCCGGAGGTGCGGGATTACCTTTTAAATGTGGCCCGCTACTGGGTCGAGCGGTGTGACATCGACGGGTGGCGCCTGGACGTGGCCAACGAGGTGGACCACGCCTTTTGGCGGGAGTTCCGCCGGGTCGTCCGGGCGGCAAAACCCGACGCGGCCATCGTGGGCGAGGTGTGGCACGACGCCTTACCGTGGCTTTTGGGTGACCAGTTTGACGGCGTCACCAACTACCCGCTGCGGGAAGCGTGCCTGGACTATTTCGCCAGAAACCGCATCAGTGCCGACGGGTTTGCGCAGGCCTTGGTCAGGAACCTCTTCATGTACCCGCGGCCTGCGCTGCAGGGCTGTTGGAACCTGCTCGGCAGCCACGACACCGAGCGGTTCATGACCGCATGCGGGGGCGATGTGCGCAAGGCGGCCCTCGCGGCGGTGTTCCTCTTTACGTGGGTCGGCGCGCCGCTCATCTATTACGGCGACGAGATCGGCATGGAAGGCGGCCCGGACCCCGACTGCCGGCGGCCGATGCTCTGGGAGCGGGAAAGCGGCCCGGCCGGCAACGCGGATGGCGAGGGGGCGCTTGGGAGCGGGGCTGGGGACGAGGGCGTGGACGAGGACGTGGACGAGGAGCCGGGTAACGGCGCGCACGAGACCGAGCCTTGGCGCAACCCGAGCGGCCGCTGGAACGAGAGCCTCTTCCAGCTTTACAAACGCCTCATCCGCCTCCGCCGCGAGACGCCGGCCCTGCGCCGGGGCGAGGCCCGCATCGTGCACGCGGATCCGGTGACCAACGTCGTGGCCTACTGGCGAGGCTTTGCAGGCGACGAGGGGGTCGGTGCTGAGGGCCGTCTGACCGGCGGCCGTGTCAGCGGCGGCGTCGTGGTCGTGCTCAACAACTCGCCGCGGGTGCGCGAGATCCCGCTGGGGAAGCTGTTGGCGGGAGCGGACAAGCTGGCGGGCGACAAGCTGGCGGGCGACAAAACGGTGGGCGACAAGACGGCGGGCGAGGACCAGGTGGCGAGGGAGCGCAAGGCGGCAAGGGAAGGTAAGCAGGTGACGGTCACCGTGCTGCTCGATGGCACCCGCGGGATTGGCCCTGGGCCGGAGGCAGGGCTTGGGCGGCACGCGGCCGCCGCACCGGAGGCTCCGCTGTACGGGACCGCGGTACCAGCGACTCCCGCATCCGGGACCGCCCCGTTAGAGACCGTGTCCGTGCCTCCTTATGGCGCCATCCTCCTCAACTTGTCCTGAGGTCAGCTACGCTTGCCTTCCGAACCGGCTTGCGATTCGCGCCAACGAGCACGAACGCCTGTCATCGCATAGGGGCCACCCTGCGCGCTTGCCGCCGTGACTGTTTATCCGCATAGGTTTGGCTCCGGCAACAGGAGGTCTCGCCCCGCTCTAGGATGTTCCGCCAACGATCGCGTAGGCCCGCACTGGAAACGAGCTGAACCCCCGCACCTTGACTGGCACCGCGTGAAACCGGAAACCCGCGTCGGGCAGTTCCTCCAGGCGGCACAGGTGCTCCACGATGGGGATGCCGGCCCGGAGCAGGATGGAGTGGACGGGCCGCCTGCCGTCGGCGGTGTCGTCGATGTTGAGGGAGTCGATGCCCACCAGCGCCACACCCGCGTCAGCCAGCCACTGGGCGGCGTCTTGGGTGAGGAAAGGATGGCCGTGGAAGTAGGCGTCGGTGCCCCAGTGGCGGGACCAGCCAGTGTGCACCAGCACCGCCTTCCCCCGGACGCCGTCCGTGCCGGCCGGTGCAAACAGCTCGGGGCCGATGGCGCGCCGGGACGGGTCCGCCCGGAAGACGAGGCCTTCCAGATCCGCCACCTGCTCCAAGGCCAGGGCCGCGAGGTCCGGGCCGTCGGCCCAGCGGTGGAACGGGGAGTCGATGTACGTGCCGGTGTTTCCCACCATCTCGATCTTGCCGATGTGAAACGTCGTGCCTTCGGCATAGTGGGCCCGGGAGGCTTCGCGGCTCAAATGGTCCGAGATCACCGGCCCCGGCAGGCCCGGATACGTAGGCATTCCCGCTTCCACGACATGGCTGAGGTCGATCAGCCGGCGCATACCGCTCCCCCCAAGCTGTTGTGCAACAGATTCTTACGAACATGATAGCAAAAGGGGCTGAACAGGGGCTAAGATAGGTTCAGTAGGATTTTCTCGGCAGGACACGTCGCATCGAAGAGCGGCGCGCGCGTGTGAGTGCGTCGAACAGGTGAGCCGCGCAAACGGCGATTTGTACCGCCGCTTTCGCAAGGCGCTGGCTCAGGTTGTGGAATCCTGAGCTATCGGTGCAGGATCTATGCCACTTGGGTGGGCCAGAGGTGAACAGGCATGGCGCGGCAACTGGCCGCATGGCTTGCGGACAACCCCCGTTGGCGGGCGTTGATCATCGTTAGCGTGTTGCTCGCAGGCCTGGTGCGGGTTTGGACGGTGAAACCCGGGGGAGTCGAATTGTGGCCGGTGGTGGCGGCCGTGGTCGCCGCCCATGCTGCAGGCTACGCCCTGGACCGGTGGGTGGGCCTTTTGCCGCGGCTCCTTTTGGGCCTGGCCGTGTTCATTGTCGGCTGGATGAGGGTGCAGGACTGGTACGCGGTTTTGGCCGCAGGGTTTATCCTGTTGAGCCCGTCGTCGTACGTGCAAACGGGCAGCCGCCCGTCGGGTGCTGCCCAGTCGGGTGCTGCCCAACGGCCCGAGGACGGCGGCAAGTCACTGGACTGACGCAACGCACGAAATCCCGGGGAGGGAGACCGCGATGGACGGTGGATTGCAGGCCAGGGTGCAAGACGCTGTCCGGGAGGAACTCCGCGGGTTGCCTAACCTTGGATACAAGGAAAAGCGCATGCTGCAGGAGGGTGATCTTGCGGGCATCGAGCGGTTGCTCGCCAAGCACTCCCAAACGTTGCGCCGCAGCCTATGGCTGGACGCCTTGGTGCAACCTCCGCTGGTCTTTGCCATCTTTTGGGGCACCTTTGACGACCTGATCACTGCCGACTTGCGCTGGGCTTTCGCCGGCCGGCTGCTCATTGCCCTGGGAGCGCTCGCGTTTGCCCTCGGAGTCCGCTTGAAGCTGGGTTTGGAACAGCTTCGCCGCACCGAACGCGCCCTTGCGTACGTGCAGCTGCTGAATGCGCAACGCGGTTGACGGCGCGCTCGAGGAGGGGAGGAGGTCGGTGGAGGGGAGGAGGTTTGTGGGATCAACGACGGAAAGGCACCCGGCGGGCCTGCGGGACCGGGCCCGCGGGGCGCTGCTGGGCCTCGCGGTGGGCGACGCGTTGGGCGCCGCGTTGGAGTTCAAGCGCCCGGGTACTTTTGAACCCATTTCGGACATGGTCGGCGGCGGGCCGTGGCGCCTCCAGCCGGGCCAGTGGACCGACGACACGTCCATGGCCCTCTGCTTGGCCGAAAGCCTCATCGAGCGGGATGAGTTCGACCCCCGCGACCAGATGGAGCGCTACCTGCGCTGGTACCGGCAGGGCCACCTGAGCAGCACGGGCGTGTGCTTTGACATCGGCAACACAACGGTCCGGGCTCTGCAGCATTTCGAGCGCACGGGTGAGCCCTACGCCGGCCCCACGGACCCGCATTCGGCGGGCAACGGAAGTATCATGCGCCTGGCGCCGGTGCCGATCTTTTACTTCGCCCGCGGAGACCTCGAGTCTGCCGTCGAACGGGCGGGGGACTCGTCCCGCACGACCCATGGCGCCGCCACGTGCGTCGACGCCTGCCGCTACTTGGCCTACCTGATCGTCGGCGCCCTCCAGGGTGTGCCCAAGGAACAACTCTTGAGCCCGCCGCCGCTAGAATTTCGGACGCCCGAGGTCCGGGCCGTCGCCGAAGGTTCTTTCAAGCATAAGCAGCCGCCGGCTATCCGCGGCTCCGGGTACGTGGTCGAATCGCTGGAAGCGGCCCTGTGGGCGTTTTACCACAGCGATGATTTTCGGGAAGGTTGCCTGCGTGCCGTCAACCTGGGCGACGATGCGGATACGACTGGTGCCGTCTACGGCCAGCTGGCCGGCGCCTACTACGGCGCCCACGCCATCCCGGTCGAATGGCGCGAGCGGCTTGCCATGAAGGACCTCATCGTGTCCCACGCCGACCGGCTGCTCGGTGGTCCATCCTAACGCCGGACCGGTACTGTCTTGCGGCAGGGAAACCTGGTCAGACGTCACCGGATTCCGTGCCACTCTTGAGATTCCACGGTACTTGTTGACCACGGCACTTGTAGACTTGGGAAGGGTTGGGTTCGTGTTTCTGAGAGAGACGATTGTGTCGACGCTGCTGCAGGCCGCGGTGATGGCGGGCATCCCGTGCCTGCTCTACTTCACTTACCACCGCTGGCGCTTTGGCCGCGGGGGGCGGGAGGTGGCCGTCCGGCTTGGTCTGTGCGTCGGCGAGCCCCGGTACGTCTATTACTCGCTCGCCATCGCGGCGGCGGCGGTACTCGTGCTCGTCGTCTCCGGCGCACGGCTGCCGGCCGGCGAAAGCCTCGCGCAGCAACAGTTCGCCGGCCGGGGCGTCAATGGGGAGGCGCTCATCGCTGCCCTTTTCTACGGTGCTTTTCAGACCGGTTTCACGGAAGAATTGCTCTTTCGCGGGCTCATCACTGGTAGCCTGGCGCGGCGGCTGCCGGCAACGTGGGCAAATCTAGTACAAGCGCTCGTTTTCTCGCTGCCCCATCTGCCCATTGTCTTTGTGTCTCCGGGACTCTGGGGGCTGCTGGTGGCGGTGCTTGCCGCCGCCCTGCTCCTGGGGTGGCTGCGCATCAGGTCGGGTTCCATCCTGGGGCCGTGGCTCGTTCACGCTGCGGTCAACGTAGCCGTCGCCTTGATCGCCGCAAGCCAGCCGGCGCCCTGAGGACACGCGCTAGGGTGCAACGTCGTCAGTGCGAAAGCGAGGCGAGCACGTGAAAAAGACGAACTTTCGCCTTGGCGTCTATGCACTGGTTACGTGCAACAGCGACGTCATTCTCATCCGCAAGGCCAAGGGACCGTACACGGGCAAGTGGGATCTTCCCGGGGGCGGGATCGAATTCGGCGAATCCCCGCTTGAGGCCCTCAGCCGTGAGCTCCGGGAAGAAACCGGCCTCGGCTACACGAAGGCACAGCTGATGGATGTCGCGTCCAACCGGTTTACGCACACGCTGCCCGACGGCACCCAGGAGGAGTTTCACCACGTCGGCGTGCTGTACCGGGTGACCGTGGAGTCCACGGCAGGGCTTAAGTCGGAACCCGACGGCCTCGATTCCCTGGGCAGCACCGTCGTGCCGTTGCAAGAAGCGCTCGCCTTGGATCTCACGCCCTTTGCCCGCCTGGCCGTGGAGAGGACGCTGGCGGGCGATTGATTTGGAAATCACGACCAAGCGCGGAGGGGGAGCAGGCCATGGCCATGCCGACGGACTTGGACCAGGTAGTCGCAGGATTAAAGCAGCACGGGCTTTCCCTGCCCGAGCCTGAGCTTGAGGCGCTGCGGGCGCAGCTCGCGGTGAACGCCCAGTTGGTGCGGGCGCTGACGGAGAAACCGGGGCTCATTCATCCGGAAACCTTCCCGGCTTTGCGGCCGGCGTGGGCCTTGGCCGTGAGCCCCGGAGGGCCCGCCGCGCCGCAGGCCGGTACTGCCGCCGCAGCCGGTGAAAGCGCCGCCCCGGGGGCGCGAGCGAGCTCCGCGGGGCCCGCCCCTGCGGATCCGGGGCCCGGTGTCGACTTCCCCTGCCGCCATGCCACGCCGGTGGAAGCCGTGGAGGCGGCTTTGGCCCAAATTGAAGCGCGTCCCGGGAGCGCCGTGTTCATCAAGGTCTTCGCCGACGAGGCCCGGGAGGAAGCCCGGGCGCTTGAGCGGCGGGCGGGGGCGAGCGCCGGCCGCGGCCGGGGAAGCCGGCCGGAGGCATTGCCCTTATGGGGCACTACCGTCAGCATCAAGGACTTGATGCGCATAAAGGGATACGCCATGACTGGAGGGACGCGCGCCCTCACGTGGCCTGCGGCGGATAAGGACGCGGTCATCGTGGAACGGCTGCGCCGGGCCGGAGCCGTGGTGATCGGCGCCGTCAACCTGCACGAGCTGGCCTTCGGCACCACCGGGGCCAATCCTCACTATGGCGTGACCGCCAATCCCGCCGCGCCCGGGCGTTTCCCCGGCGGGTCCAGCAGCGGCAGCGCGGCTTCCGTCGGCTTTGGCATGGCCACTTTCTCCATCGGCACCGACACCGGCGGCTCCATCCGCATTCCCGCGGCTTGCTGCGGCGTCGTCGGCTTCAAGCCTTCCTTTGGCCTACTGCCCATCGAGGGCGTGTTCCCGCTGGGTTACTCCTTGGACCATGTGGGACCCCTCACCAGGACGGTGGCGGAAGCCGCCATGTTGATGGATGTCTTGTCGGACCGGCCCGGCGCCTACACCGCGGGTCTGGAGGCGCCGCTCAAGGGCGTGCGCATCGGCGTGCCCCGCAACTACTTTACCCTGGCCCAGCCGGCCGTCCTGACGGCTTACGAGGCGGCACTCCAGCGCGCCCAGGCCGCCGGCGCCCAGCTTGTCCCCGTTTCGCTGCCGGCGCTGGACCTGGCTCCCGCGGTGTACCTGTGCACGTCGGGGGTGGAGGCCATCGCGATCCATTACCACACCCTGGTGCAGCACGGCGACAAGCTGGGCCAGGACGTGCGCCTGCGCCTGGCGGCCAACCTGTTCCTGCCCGCGTACGCCCGGGTCAAGGCCCAGCAGCTGCGCACCGTCATGTTCCAGGAGCTGGCCGATGCGTTTCAACGGGTGGACGTCATCGCCACGCCGACCTTGCCCATTACGCCGCCGCCGGTGGGGACCGCCACCGTGCGGGTGCAAGATGTGGAGATGGCCACCACGGCGGCGTTCCTGCGCAACACGAGCCCCTTCAACTTGACCGGCCTGCCGGCCATCAGCCTGCCCAACGGCACCGACCCCGAGGGCGCGCCCATCGGCCTGCAGTTGGTGGGGCCCTACAATGAAGACGCCCGGGTGCTCCAGGCGGCCCGGGCCTTCGAGCGGGAAGTGCTGAGCTAAAGCCCCAGCCACGTGCTGACCTGGCGCCGGAGGTCGTCCCGGAACTGCTCCGGTCGGCCTTCGGCGCTGATCTCGCCCAGATTGAGCACGTAGACGTAGTCCACCATCTCGATGACCCGCATGATGTTGTGGTCCACGAGCAAGATGGTGGTACCCTCCTCGGAAAACTCCTCAATCCATTGGTACACTTGCCGGGCCACCTGGGGCGCGAGGCCGATGGACGGCTCGTCGATGAGGAGCATCTTGGGCTTGGCCAAGAGGGCCTTGCCGAACTCCACCATCTTTTGCTGGCCGCCGCTCAAGTTGCCGGCCTTGACGTGGCGGCGCTCCTTGAGGTCTGGAAACCGCTCGTAGACCGGCTGCACGTCGGCGCCGGTGGCCCGGGCGATGATGGCCAGGTTCGCGTCCACCGTCAGGTGGGGAAACAGGCTGGATTCCTGGGGGATAAGAAACAGCCCCTCACGCAGGCATTCGTGGGCCGGCACGGACAAAAGCGACTTGCCGTTCAAACGCACGTCGCCCCGCTTGGGCCGCAGGAAGCTGCAGATGGTCTTGAGCAGGGTGGACTTGCCCGCCCCGTTGAGGCCGATGATCCCGCGCATTTCCCCCTTGGGCACTTCCAGCGACAAGTTGCGGATGATGTCGATGTCCTCCGAGTACCCGGAGGTGACGTTCTTCAGCTCCAAGACGGGCGGCGTGCTCTGCTCCACGACGGGCGGCGCGCCCTGGATCCCGGTTTCCACACTGCTACACCTCGCTGACCAAGTACGCGTCGATGACTTTGGGGTCTTTGAGCACTGCCTGCGTCGGCCCGTCGGCGATGATGCGGCCGGCGCTGGAGGCCACCAGGCGCAGGCACAGTTCCTTCATGATGGCCACGTCGTGATCGATGACGAGGAACGTGGTGCCTTGGGCGTGCCGCTTCTTGATGTAGTTAAAGATGATCTGCTTGATGTCGGGGTGCACCGCCGAGAAGGGCTCGTCCAGGCAGATGAGCTGCGGGTCCGTCATGAAGCACGACGCGAATTCCAGCAGTTTCTGCTGGCCGCCCGACAGTTCCGCCGCCGGCGTGTCGGCGAGGCGCAAGAGCGTCAGGTCCGAAAGGATCTCCTCCGCCCGGGCGAGGGCCTGGGCCCGGGGAATGCCGGCGGCTTCCGAGGCGACCAAACAGTTGTCCAGCACGGAGAGGCGGGGGAAGTTCTTGCTCAGCTGGAAGGTGCGGCGGATCCCTAGGCGGCTGATTTGAAAGGGCCGCAAGTTGTCGATGCGCCGGTTTTGGAAGTACACCGCGCCGCCGTCCAGCGGCAAGTACCCCGTCATGATGTTGAGCATGGTGGTTTTGCCCGCGCCGTTGGGCCCGATGAGCCCCACGATTTCGCCCGGCTCGACGGTAAAGGTGATGTCGGCCAGCACCGTGCGGCCCATGAACTGCTTCTTGACCGAGTCAAAACGCAACAGGCTCACGTCCGGACCCTCCCCTTGACCGGTGCCGCGCTGGCCGCGGCCGCAAGCCGCGACCGGCGCATGACCTGGTCCACGAAACCCCACAGGCCCGAAGGGAAGAACCGGACGGTCAAGATGACGAGGAGCGAGAACACCAACATGTGCTGCATGCCGATGGCCCGCAGCCCTTCGGACGCCACCTGGATGAGGAAGGCGCCGATGAGGGGGCCGGCCAGGGTGGCCATGCCGCCCACCACCACCATGGTGACCACCAGGCCCGACTGCAGGATGGTGCCGATCTCGGGGCTGGCCAGGCGGATGAAATGCACGTACAGACCCCCGGCCAGGCCGCACATGGCGCTGCTGATGCCAAACACCACCGTCTTCCAGCGGGTCACGTCCACGCCCCGGCTGGCCGCGGCCAGCTCGTCGTCGCGGACGGCCTGGATGAACAGCCCGATCCGGGACTTGAGCAGCTGGTAGACGATAAGCTGCACCAGGAACAGGGCCGCGAGGAAGACGTAGTAGTAGCCGACCCGGGACAAGTTAAACAGGCCCGGCACCTGCAAGTCGAGATCGCCCCGGGTGATGCTGTAGGCGTTGGAAATCACGATGTTGATGATAAACAAGAAAGCCACGCTGGTCAGCGACACATACGGCCCCCGCATGCGCAGGGCGATGCGGCCCAACAGCAGCCCCGTCAAGCCCGCGACCACCACGCCTGCGGGGATCCCAACCGCCGGGGAAATACCGTAGTGGAAATTGAGCACGCCCGAGGTGTAGGCGCCTAGCAAGCTGAAGGCCGCCGGCGCCAGGGTAAATTGCCCTGCGAAACCGGCCAGCAAGTTCCACGCCACGGCCATGATGGCGTAGTAGAGGGCCACCACCAGCACGCCTTGCCAGTACTGCTGCCGGATGATGAGGGGCAGCACCGCCGCCACGCCAAAGATGGCCAGGCTGACCGGGTCCAACAGCCGTCCCGATGCTTTCTGTCCCAATCCGCTCATAGTTCCCTCGCCCGCTCGCCAAACAGGCCCCAGGGCCTGAACATCAACACGAGAATCAGCAGGATGAAGCCGAAGACGTCCTGATACTGGTAGGAAATGTACACCGCGCCGAAAGCTTCCAGTACTCCTAAGAGCAGCCCGCCGATGATGCTGCCCGCCACCGAGCCCATGCCGCCCAGCACCACGATGACGTAGGATTTCGTGGA
>DATCLD010000117.1:0-3842 GCA_036564115.1 Limnochordales bacterium | reverse complement strand
GTGACGTTGCCGGCCTGGGGACCCTTCTGGCCCTGCACGATCTCGAAGGTGACCCGCTGGCCCTCTTCCAGCGTCCGGAAGCCGTCGGCGTTGATGGCCGTGTAGTGCACGAACACGTCACCTTGGCCATTGTCCGGCTGGATGAAGCCGTAGCCCTTCTCCGCGTTGAACCACTTGACAGTTCCCTCTTGCAAAAAGATAGACCTCCTCACGGATAGTACCATCCCTGGGTCGGGATGTGGTCCAACTATACCACAGTTGCCTACCCTTGTCTACATCGGATTTTTCACACGCCTCCGCGCCCATGTCTTGCGGCTTCTGGCCAATTTCCGGCAGGGACATTCGCCCCTGTCACCGAAGGAAAGGGAAAACCCGCGGGGCGTGAGCTCCGGCGCAGGGCGTTGCGGGCCGGCAGCGGCCGCGTTGGGGGAGAGGCAAAAGGCGCACCATGGCTACGTGGGCGGACTTCCAGAAGCTCGATATCCGGGTCGGAAGGGTCATCGCCGTGGAAGATTTTCCCGAAGCCCGGAAACCTGCGTACAAGCTGACCATCGACTTTGGCCCCCTGGGGATCAAGCGGTCCAGCGCGCAGATAACTGATCTCTATAAAAAGCAAGACCTTGTCGGGCGGCTGGTGGTGGCCGTCGTGAACTTCCCGCCCAAGCAGATTGCCACGTTCATGTCTGAGGTGCTGGTGCTCGGTGCCATGGACCCGGGCGGGGTGGTGCTGTTGGCGCCCGACCGGGACGTGCCGCTGGGCACGCCGATTGGATAGGGCCTGTGGGATGGCGCGGCGCGTGCGGCCTCCGGTGAGTCCAGCCCGCTGAGCGGACAATGTTCCACGAGTTTGCTCCCCGAGGAGGAAGCGAGAGTGGGCGATCGGGAAGACAAGAGCTTTACCGTAGGGTTGCTGCGGGATCTCACCAGCGCGGCCGGCGTGCCCGGTTTCGAGCGGGAAGCCCGCCAGGTGATGGAAAAGTATTTGGCTCCCTTGTCCGAGGTGAGCCGGGACCGGCTGGGCAGCGTCATCGGCCGCAAACCAGGCAAGGCCGACCGGCCGCACATCATGCTGGCTGGGCACCTGGATGAGGTCGGCTTCATGGTGTCCCTCATCACCGACGACGGTTTCGTGCGTTTCCAGACGCTGGGCGGCTGGTGGGACCAGGTGCTGTTGGCCCAACGGGTCGTGATCAAGACCCGGCAGGGCGACGTTATCGGCGTCATCGGCTCCAAGCCCCCGCACGTGCTCTCGCCCGAGGATCGCAAGAAGCTGGTCGAGAAGAAAGACATGTTCATCGACGTCGGTGCCTCCAGCAAGGACGAAGCGCTGGCCATGGGGATCCGCCCGGGTGACCCCATCGTGCCCGCGAGCGAGTTTACCCTGATGAAGAACGAGCGCCTGGTGCTGGCCAAGGCCTTGGACAACCGCGTCGGCTGCGCGCTGGCGGTGGAGGTGCTGCGCCGGCTGCAGGGCGTCGAGCACCCGAATACCGTCTACGGCGTCGGGACGGTGCAGGAGGAAGTGGGCCTGCGAGGCGCCCAGACCAGCGCCCATGTCATCGAGCCCGATGTCGGCATTGCGCTGGAGGTGTCCATCGCCGGCGACGTGCCGGGCATGAAGCCGGAGGAAGCCCAGAGCAGGCTGGGCAAGGGGCCGACTGTGCTGTTGTACGATACGACCCTGGTGCCCAACGTCAACTTGCGGGATCTCGTCATCGACGTGGCGGAGGCGGAAGGCATCCCCTTGCAGTTTGACGTCATGCCCGGCGGCGGCACCGACGCGGGCCGTATCCAGTTCTTTGGCCAAGGTGTCGCCAGCATCTGCATCGGTGTTCCCACCCGCTACATTCACAGCCATGCGGGCATCATGCACCTCGACGACTTTGAGGCTGCCGCGCGTCTCGTGACGGCGCTGGTGCAGCGCCTGGACGCGGAGACGGTGGCGCGGCTGTACGAGTAAGCGGCTGCGCGAGCCAGGCTGCTGTACGAGCAAGGCGGCGGTACGAGCAAGGCGGCGGTACGAGCGATCCGGCTCTGTGATTAGAGGAGGGACCGGTTTGCCGGCGGTCCTCGACCTGGGTCCGGTGCGGATACACTGGCTGCGGGGCGGGCGGTTTAGGCTGGATGGCGGGGCCATGTTTGGCCCGGTGCCCAAGCCATTGTGGCGGCGCCGCTACCCGTGCGACGAGCACAACAGCATCCCGATGCAGGCGTATCCGCTGCTGGTTGAGACGCCCGCGGCTCGCCTCTTGATCGAGGCGGGCCTTGGCACGGGACTCACCGACAAGCAGCGGCGCAACTTCCGCGTGGAAGCCTCACCTGCGCTGGAAGAGGACCTGGCGGCATTGGGGCTTACGCCGGCCGATATCGACTACGTGGTCTACACCCACATGGACTGGGACCATGTGGGCGGTGGTGTGCGACATGACGCGGGCGGGGAGCCCGCCTTTCCTCGGGCTCGCTACGTCATCCAGCGGGCCGAGTGGGAGGCGGCCGTAAACCCGGACAGCCGCACACGGCACGGCTACTGGCCGCAGAACTGGCAACCGCTCTTGTCAGCGGGACAGGTGGAACTGGTGGACGGCGATGTGGAGCTGGTGCCGGGGGTGCACCTGCACCTGACGGGCGGCCACACCCACGGCCATCAGGTGGTGCGCATCGAGACGGGCGAGCGCACCGTGCTGCACTTGGGCGATCTCTTGCCTACCCACGCCCATTTAAACCCGCTGTGGGTCATGGCCTATGACAACTTCCCGCTGACGAGCGTCGCGCGGAAGGAGAAGTGGCTGGCCCAGGCGCAAGCGGGCGGCTGGTGGCTGACGTTTTATCACGATCCTTTCGTATTGGCCGGGGTCTTGGACGCCGACGGGCAACTGGCGCAGCACGTGCCGGGTGAGCTGGGGTTCCCGCCGCCGCTGGATTAAGGGCCGCTGGACGGGGCGTCTGGCATTGTTGCTAATTGGCTTGCGCTGCGGGAATATTAGGCTTCAAAGCCTTGATCGGAAGGAATTGTTTCTGTGGGAAGCGAACGGACTTCAGGTGTGCCGTAGTGTGGCAAGGCGTGCCGGGGAGGTCTCGGGTACGAGATGAGTCGTATATGGAGATACATCACCTCGTCGCGGCTGTGGAAATCGATCTACCGCAATCCTTATCCGCGCGACAAGCGATCCCGGGCGATGGTGATCCTCAACAGCCTGGCCTTGCACCTGCACCCGGTGCGGGTGCCTAAGCGGGCCACCCGTATCACCTACACGTGGGGCCTTGGGGGTCTCGCGACCTGGTGCTTTGTCCTGCTGACGGTGACGGGCGTATTCCTCATGTGGTATTACATTCCTACGACGCAGGACGCCTACTGGACCATCGTTCAGTTGCAAACCGAGGTCACCTTCGGTGCGTTCTTGCGCAACTTGCACCGGTGGGCCGCCCACGCGATGGTGCTGGCGGTCTTGGCCCACATGACCCGCGTGTTCTACACGGGCGCCTACAAACCGCCGCGTGATTTCAACTGGGTGATCGGGGTCGCACTGTTGTTGGTCACCTGTCTCCTGAGCTTCAGCGGCTACCTCCTCCCGTGGGACCAACTGGCGTACTGGGCTATCGCAGTCGGTATGGAGATGGGTGGCGCCACTCCGTTCATCGGCAAGCAAGTGCGAATGGCCCTTTTGGGCGGGTTTGAAATCGGGCAGCAAACGCTGATCCGCTGGTATACGCTGCACGTGATCTTCTTGCCCCTGGCCTGCATCCTCCTGATGGCCACCCACTTCTGGCGGGTGCGCAAGGACGGCAACATCTCCACGCCCGTCTACGAGGACGATGACGAGGAGACGCTGCGGGCCGTGGAG
>DATCLD010000116.1:0-3801 GCA_036564115.1 Limnochordales bacterium | reverse complement strand
GGGCGATGATGTAGCGAATCATAGCTCACCCGTCCTGTCGGGTTCGAGGGCATCCCGCAAGCCGTCGCCGAGCAGGTTGAAGGCCAGGGATGTCACCAAGATTGCCGCCCCGGGGAAGGCCACCAGCCACGGGGCGTCCAGGAAGTAGGATTGGCTCTCGTTGATGATCCCGCCCCACGAAGGCGTCGGGGGCTGCACCCCGACCCCGAGGAAGGACAGGCTGGCTTCCAGCAGGACGCTGCTGGCAATGCCCAGCGTGCCCCATACGATCAGGGTGGGCACCAGGTGCGGGAACAGGTGACGGAAGAACACCCGGTTCCGGCTGGCACCGACGGCGACAGCCGCCTGGATGAACTCCTGTTCCGCCAAAGTGAGCACTTGGGAGTAGACGACCCGGGCGATCCACACCCAGTTCACGAGGGCGATGACCAAGGCCACAATCCACAAGCTGGGCCGCAGGATCGCGGCCAGCGCGATGGCGAGGATCAAGGCGGGAAAGGCCATCATGAGGTCGGTCAGCCGCATGATGAGTTGTCCCACCCGCCCGCGCACGTAGCCGGCGAGGGTGCCCAGCACCGCGCCGATGGCCAAAGCGGTTCCGTTGGCCACCACGCCGATGACCAGCGAAACCCTCGCACCGTAGATGAGGCGCGAGAACAAATCGCGTCCCAGCAGGTCTGTTCCCAGGGGAAACCGGGCGCTGGGCGGCAAAGGCATGCCTTCCAGCGTCAGGCCGTCGAAGAACTGCTGGTTGGGGTCGTAGGGAGCGATGTACGGCGCAAGAATGGCAGCGATGACGAGGATGACCACAACCACCAGCGCAGCTACGCCCGGCCGATTGCGGAGAAAGCGCGCCAGAACACGGTTTCTGCTGGCGGGCTGGCCCGCATCCGCCAAGGCCACGTCGCCTGACATCTCCTGCTGGCCCTCCTGTTTCGGTTTTCGGGTAAGGGGAGTCCGGTTCGTGGGAGCGGTATTTGCCGCTCAGTTATCCCGAACGCGAGCTTTCATTTTGAACCAGTTTAGCAAGATTTGGCAGCCGCGTCAAACACGGGAAACAGGCAGAAAACGGCCAACATGTGCACACGCGGCGGGAAAAGTCCCGCAGCACACGATGCCGAGATAAAATGCGGCCCCGCACTGCGAGGCCGCCGTTTCTCGCCTAACCTGCATTCACACCAAGAGCGTCACGCCCGAGGCTCCGCGGGGCCCTCACCCTCAACCCCGTCCCGCTCCGGCCCAGGGCCCCCTTCGCCCTCCGGGCCGCCGCCGCGCCCGGGGCCATCCTCGCCCTCAGGGCCTCCTTCGGGCGGGCGCCGGGGCGGCTCCCCGGGTTTCTCGGCGTCGCCCTCCTGGCGAGGCTGGCCGGCATTGTCTTTGGCCGCCCGGTCCTGCTCCCGGCCCAAATCCTGCAGCCGCGCCACCAGCTCCCGCAGGCGGGCTTGAACGCGGCCGCCGACGGTTTCCGGCGGGAAGTTGCCGTGCTCATCGGGCTCCCCTACCGGTACGCCCGTGAGCAGCTCCACCAGCTCGTCGCTGTGGTCGATGGCGTAGATGTGGAACTGGCCGCTGGCGATGGCTTCCACCACGTCTTCCCGCAGGTTGAGATGCACCGCGTTGCTGCGGGGGATGATCACGCCCTGCTGGCCGGTGAGACCCTTGGCGCGGCAGACGTCAAAGAAACCCTCGATCTTCTGATTCAAGCCACCGACGGCCTGCATCTCGCCGTATTGGTTGATGGAACCGGTGACCGCCAGGTCCTGCCGCACCGGCAGCCCGCTCAAGGCCGACAGCAGTGCCGCCAGCTCCGCGGCCGACGCGCTGTCGCCGTCCACTTCGCTGTAGCTCTGCTCAAAGACGAGGCGGGCGGAAAGCGCCATGGGCAAGTTGCGGCCGAAGCGGTGGGTGAGGTAGCCGCCCAGGATCAGCACGCCCTTGGTATGGATGCGGCCGCCCAAGCGGGCCTCCCGCTCGATGTCGATGACGCCCTCGCGGCCGACGCCCACGGTGGCGGTAATGCGGGTCGGGCGCCCAAAGGAAAACTCGCCCATGGCCGACACTGCCAGCCCGTTGACCTGACCGGTGCGCTTGCCCGTCACGTCCACCTGCAAGATGCCCCGGGCGATGGCTTCCTTGATCCGGTCGTAGATGAGGCTGCTGCGGTATACCCGCTCCTCTACCGCCTGGCGCACGTGCTCGCCGCTGATGGCGGAAGCGCCCGCCTGCCTCGCCCAGTAGTCGGCTTCCTGCAGGACGCTCACGACCGCGCCGAATTTGGTGCTCAGCTTGGTCTGGTCATCCGCCAAGCGGCTGCCGACCTCCACCATCTTGGCGAGCCCCGTGGCGTCCAGCGGCAAGAGCTTGTACTTGCGGCAGATGTCGGCGATGAAGGTGAGGTACTTGCACACGTTGTCGTAATTGCGGTCCATGACGGTGTCGAAATCCGCCTGGACCTTAAACAACTCCGGGAAGTCCTCATCGTAGAAGGTCAGGAGCTGGTACAGCCACAGGCTCCCGATGAGCACCACTTTCAGGTTGATCGGGATCGGCTGCGGCCGCAGGCTCTTGGCGGTGACAAAGCCCCAGCGGTCCGACAAGTCCTCGATGTCGATGTGCCCGTTGCGCAAGGCCCGCTTGAGGCCGTCCCAGGCGAACGGGTTCCGCAGCACCTCTTCCGCCGGGAGCACCAGAAACCCGCCGTTGGCCAGATGCAGGGCGCCGGGCTTGATGTTGGTGAAGTCGGTGATGAGCGCCCCCTGGTGCATCTCCCGCTCGATGCGGCCGATCAGGTTGTTGTAGGTCGGGTTCTGCTCGATAACCACGGGCGCCCCGTTGTCGGGGTCGTGGTGCACCAGCACGTTGACCTGGTACTTGCGCAGGGCCAATTGCCGTGCGGCCTTGGGCCCATCGCTGTCGTCGTCGGTGGCCTCGAGAAACAGGTGCAGATTGGCCGTGATGTCGTCCCGCAGCGATTCGAGGTAGGCGACCACGTGAGGATAGGCCGCCCACTTCTCCGTCAAGTCCTCGACCACGCCGCTGATGGCAAACTGACCGACTTCCCGGTCCAGCTGCTCTAGGCGCTCCCGGGCTTCCCGCTCCAAGGCCCGCGTCTGCTTGAGGGCGGCCCGCATCTCAGCCTGCAGCGCGGCCCGCTTGCGGTCCAGTTCGCTGCGCTCCTCGGGCGGCAGTGCCTGTATCTCCTCGTCGGCTAGGGGCCGGCCGTTGTGCATGGGGATGAGGAAGAGGCCCACAGGGGTCACCTGCAGCAGGAAACCCGCCTGGTTGGCCCGGGTTTCCAGCTGGCGAAGGAGCTCGGCCCGGCCCCGCTGCAGGGCGCTGGTCACCTGTTCCCGCCGGGCCGTGTACTCGTCGCTCTCAAAGGCGGCACGGATTTCACGGGCGGCGCCGCGGACCATGTTTTCCACGTCCCGGGCCAGCTCAGGCCCCCGCCCGGCGGGCAGCTCCAAGGCCAGGGGACGGTAGGAGTCTTTGGGGTCGTGCACGTAGCACCAGTCGGAGGCCGGCGGGCGCGTGCGCGCCACCTCTTCCAGGTACGAGAGCACCGCCGTCGTCTTGCCGGTGCCGGGAATGCCCGAAACGTAGATGTGATAGCCAGCCTGCTGCATGCCGAGGCCAAACGACAGCGCCCGCATGGCCCGGTCCTGGCCGATGATGCCCTCCAGCGGCGGCATCTCGTCGCTCATGCGGCACGGGAGCTCTGCCGGCTCCTGGACAGCGCGAACTTGGGCGGGAGTAAGGCGCTCGATCACGGCGTCGTCCCCTTTCCGTCCATGGTGCGCA
>DATCLD010000115.1:0-4797 GCA_036564115.1 Limnochordales bacterium | reverse complement strand
TTCCCATCCCGTCACCACCGGGTGGGCGGCCACCCGCACGATCCGGCTGATGTCGGGCAGGCTGGCCGGCAGCTCAAAGGAACCTTCGGTGACCGCCTGCTGGGTCGCGGTGCCGATGGGCCGCTCCATCCGCACCGTCCTGGGTTCGAACCTGAAGTTCATGCGGACTCCCCCTTTGCCGGCACGATCGATCCTGGGAAACCATATTCCGGTCCGGAATGAAACATGCCGTCCCGGCCTGAAAACATGTCCGCAAGAAAGCTTGCTATCTTGCTCGCGGGCCATCCGGCGGGCTTTCGGACGGGGCGACGGGAGCGGGCTTGTGCACTTTCCATCGCTCCTCCAAGAGCCCCCACAGGCGGCCGTCCTCCTCCCCCACAGCCGACAAGTAGACACCGCCCAGCCGGAGAGCCTCCACCAGCTCCAGCTTGACGGCGAGGCTGGTCCGGTTTTCCAGCCACACGGCGCTCTCGCGCCCGTCCACAGGGCAGCGAAACACGGGCCGACCCGCCGCCTCCTCCCATTGGGGGCGCGTGCGGGCCGCCCGGGCCAAACCCGCGGCCCGCGGGTAGCTCACCACGGCCAGGCCGGGCGCCGGCTCGCCCTGGCCCTGAGGCGTTTCCAGGCTTGCGTGCGGGCCCGGTTCCGGGCTCGCTTGGGGGACGACCAGGGCACCTACGGGCAGCGCGACCAGGCACCGCCACGGGGACACCCGGCGGGTGATCGGGCGTAGCCGTCGCCGCAGCTCAGCCGGGGAGGGCGGCCGCGGCTCGGGCCCGTCGACGAGCAATGGCGGCACCAGGACCACGCGGGCGGCCAGCCGGCCCAGCGCCTCCCAGTCCAGATCGTTGGCGACCCGGCCCCAAACCCCGCTCAAATCCCGCAAGGGGACCGAAACGATGAGCTGCCGGCCCGCGGACCGGAGTTCGTCTGCCAGGCGGCCAACGAGACCAAGGGCCCTGGGCCCGTCGCCGAAGCGCAGCCCGGACAAATCCACGTGCACGCCCGCCACCGGCGCCACTCCGCACCAAGCCTGCGCCCGCGTGACCAGATCTTCCCGCTCCCGTGCCCGGTGGAGGAGCCGCTGCAGCCGTCCAGGTTCCTCGTCCCCGGGCACCAGCGCCGGCTCCCGCCGCGTGTGGAGCGTCACCCAGACGGGCAGCCCCAGCGCGGCCACCGCCGCAGCGGCCTCACCGGCCGCCGGGTCGTCCGCGGGCGCACCCCGGGCAACGACCGCCGCCGCGGACACGAGCGCCGCCCGGCGGCCAAGGGTGCGCAAGGCTCCTCCTTGCCCCGCACCCGGCTTGACTTCGGCTGCTACCCACCGCTCCCACACGACCAGGCGCTGGCCGGGTGCCGGGCTGCCCCGCCGCGCCAGGCCGCACGCCCGCCGCAGCACCTGCGGGGCGACGCCAAGGGCCCGTGCCGCGTCGGCGAGGGTCTCCCCGGGTGCCGCGGTGTGGCTGCGGCGCATGTCCAGGAGATCGGGATCCGCCAAAACGGCCATCACCCGGGGGCCGGCAATCCCGTCCACCCGCAGTCCCAAGTCCCGCTGCAGATCCCGTACGGCCTCGGCCGTCTGGTGGCCGTAGATGCCGTCTTCCGCCCCCGGGTCATAGCCCAGTTCCTTGAGGCGCCGCTGCAGGGCGGCCACTCGTTCCCCGCGGCTGCCCGGCCGCAGCAGGCGACCCAAGGGGCGGCGCAAGCCACGCCAGGGCATCCCGGCCCACCCCTTTGCGTCACCAGGATGTTGGATCTCTATGTGGCGGCGGGCAGTGAGAAAACCGGCGGGATTAAAAGGTCACGCCGAGGGCGTCCAGCACGTTCTGGATGCGGTTGCACACGGTCGCCTGATCAGACCCGGCAAAAAGCAGCCCCACGGCGCGGTTGGCCTCGTCGAGCACCAGCGACCCGCTGTCGCCGGGCTGGCCCATCGGGGTGGCAATCACCTGGTCACTGAACCGGGCCACGACGCCGCCGCCCAGACCCACCGTCACCGTGGCGCCCAGGGCGGTCACCTCTCCGCGGGTGAGGCCGGTGGTCCGGCCGCTCTTCTTGACCGGCTTGCCCAGCTCGGCTTCGGCCACACCCCGCACGGGGCCCACATCAAGGATCGACGAGGTGATGGCTCCCGGCGAAACCGGCCGCGCCACTGCGGCGTCCACCAGGTTGTCCTCGGGCGTGCGGCGCGAGAACCGGATTTCATAGGCCGGAAACAAGAGCCGCAGCGCGGCGTTGAGGACTCGCTGCGCTCCTTGTGCGACGGGACACGCGGCCTGTTCGGTCAGGGGGCGCAACGGTACAAACCGGAGCAGGTGGCCGATAACATCTTGGGCGACATTGCCGCCGTCGTAAGATCCGGGCTGCAGGACCGGATCGCCCACGGCCGCGCGGCCGTCTTGTCCGTCGGTTTGGTTGGCGAGCACATGGTTGTTGGACAAGATGAGCATCTCGCCGGTTTGGAGGTCCCGCACGACGGCGCCGAAGGTGCCTGCCGTCACGCCCACGTGACCGATGCTTACCCCCGGTGGTGCCGGGCGTGTGCGCACGGTGCGGATTCGGGGCAGCGGCGCTGCCAGCAGCCGCAGCTCGCCCACTTCGACCACGTCGGTCGGCACGCTGCCCAACGCCGCCGGGACCCGTTCCCGGGCCTTGAGCGCGTCAGGCGGGAGCTTGCGCCGCACGAGCACAACCAGGCCTTGCTGCCCGGTCTTGCGCCCGCCGGCTCGCTTTTCGCCCCACCCGCAGCCGATCACGTTGGGCAGGCCGAGCACCCGATCCTGCCACCGTTTGACCCACTGGGCCCTCTGCGAAGCCATCGACCTGGGCCTCCTTTCGCAAGGCGCGCACCGCCTGCTCGATCAGCCTATGCCGCCGGCGGCGCGCTGAACCCGCGCCGGGAGTACCGATCATACCGACAGCCTTATGTACGTCAGGGATGAACGGGACTCAGGGTGAACGTGAGCCACGGTGAACGTGAGCCACGGTGAACGTGAGTCGCGGTGAACGTGAGTCACCGTGAACGCGAGTCACCGTGAACGTGAGTCACCGTGAACGTGAGTCAGGGGTGAACGTGAGTTGGAGGTGAACGGGCATTAGGGGTGAAAGTCCGGTAGCGACGGATACCGGGGGTACGGGCGAGGCCGCCATCGGAAGGGGCCGCAGAAGAAGATAGCCCGGAGCCGCAACTCCGGGCGAGGGAGCCGTATCACAGGCCGGGGCTTGCCAACGCCGGCCGGAAACGGCTGCGAAATCGGTGAACGGGGCCTAGAGGTTCGCGACCCCGATCTGCTTGTCGTCGACGGTCACCTCAACGGTGGACGTGAGGATGTCCGCGTACGAATAGGACATGCGGTTGGTGACGCCGCCGCGCTTGTCCAACCGGACGACAAACACCTTGGGATACGTCTGCTCCAGCACACCTTCCGCCTCGATGTACTTGCGGCGCCCGCGGTTGGCCCGCAGCTTGACGCGCCGGCCGACGTACAATTCGAGATCCCGCTTTATCTCATCGAGGCTCTTGCGGTTGGCGGCCACCGGTTATCACCTCTCTCGCACACTCGTACCTTGTGCATTTTAACACGTTTCCCGGTGGCTGTCAAGGAAAGGCACTATTATAGCAAGGTCCGCGAAACGTTGTCAAGGAACGATTTCGAAGAACCGGCGCAGTCCGCGGAACAGTCCTACGGCCGCCCGCAGCCCGTATCCTGGGTGCGCGGCCATGGCCGCCTCCTCGGGGTTGCTCAAGAACGCGAGCTTGCAGACGGCCGCGGGCATCGCGCAGTGGCGCAACTCATCAAAGGCCGCTTCCCGCACGCCTCGATCCGGGACGGCCAGGCCAGCTACCACCTCTTCCTGCACACAGTGGGCCAACCGCTGGCCCGCCTCGCTGTGGTAAAAGTACGTCTCACACCCGCGCACAGCCGCGTCGCTGTGGCTGTTGTGGTGGATGCCCACCAGCGCCGCCGCGCCGTGGGCCGCCGCCCGCCGCAGCCGCGCCGCAACCGAACAGCGCCGGTCCTGAGTCCGGGTCAGGACCGGCCGCGCTCCCGCCAAGCGCAACAGCCCGTGCAGCCAGCGGGCGACCTCCAGGTTGCAGTCCTTCTCTGCCGGCCCTGTCGGTCCCGCGAAGCCCGGGTCGGAGCCCCCGTGGCCCGGATCCAGCGCGATGCGGCGGCCGGCCAAGGCGGCTTCCGGCCGTTGCAGGACGACGACGCCCAGTTCCGGCGCCCAAAGCATTTGCGCCCCGCCCGCCGCGGCCACCCGCTCCGCGGGCGCGAGCAGGGGAGCGCTGGAATCGGGCCGCATGCCGCCGACGATGGTCGTGCGGCCCGAGCGGGGGTCGAGAATGAGGCAGGAGGCGTCCGTTTCCAGCCTCACCTGCGCCCCCAAACGCTGGGCCACCTGGCGCACGGGCACAAGCACCCGCCCTTCCCGCAATTGCGCCGGCGGTTCCGGGTCGATCTCCACCCCATTGACGATGACCCGGATCGTCTCTTCCAAAGGCACGCCCCTCCCGAAGGAAACCCGCCCCGCCGCGGCCGGAGTGCGGCGTTCACAGTAGTCTATGGCATGAGGGCACACCGGGTGTGCGGGCTGCCGGAGGGCCGGCGGTCACGGAAACCGTAGTCGCGGGAAAACCGGCATAGGCGCCGAGAAAGCGGCACAGGCGCTCGAGCGGGAAAGGGGGAGTACGCCCGCGGCCCTACTTCGTGTACTTGTCGGCCACCGTCATGGCGCCGAAGGACTCGGGCTTGATGCGGGCGTCGAAACCGGAGCCGACCACCATCCCGACGA
>DATCLD010000114.1:0-2010 GCA_036564115.1 Limnochordales bacterium | reverse complement strand
CCCCCGAGCAGGAACGACCCGACCGTAACCGCCCGGCCTGCACCCGAGCGGCGGCCACCCGTCAGGGCGAGGGACAAGTCGACGAAGAACTTGCCGGCGCCGGACGCATCCAGGATGGCCCCGTAGATGGTGAACAGGATGATGAAGGTCGCCGACACGCCCAAGGGCACGCCGAAGATGCCCTCGGTCGACAGGTAAAGTTGCCCGATCAGCCGGTTGAATGTATAGCCCCGGTGTGCAATGAGGCCCGGCAGATAGGGCCCGAGAAACGCGTACGCGATGAAGGCCAGCGCCACCAGGGGGAGCACTAGGCCCGTGGTCCGCCGGGACGCTTCCAGCACCAAGATGATCGTGATGATGCCCCACACGATATCGGTGTCGGTGGGCCGGACGATCCGGTAAGCCACCTGCTGGAAGTTGAGCACCATGTAACCCAGCGCCGCGACGCTGACGATGGCCAGCGCGATATCCCAGATGGGCACGCGCTTCCGATCCCAGCGCCCAAACCCGGGGTACAACAGGAAGATCAGGCACAAGCCGAAGGCCAGGTGGGTCGCCCGCAGTTGCTGGGCGGGCATGTAGGCCACGGCGGCCCACAGATGGAAAATCGCCATGCTGACGGCGACCACCCAGACGACCCAACGCAAGGGTCCCTGGAGTTTGCGGGTCGCGCCCTCGTATTCCTCGATCAGTTCTTCGACCTTTTGCTCGTCCAAGCGGTCAGCGGGGGCATCCGGGCTGTTGTCCCCGTTGGCGGCGCCGGAGCCGCCGTTCAGGCTGCCGGCCTTGCTATTGGTACGAGCGTCGTCGTGATGGCCGGAACCGGGCACGGGAGTTGCACTTCCTTTCCCAAACTGGTCTGGCGCACGGCGCCCCAAAGCCAAATAACCAAGGGCTCACGCCGCCAGCTTAGCTCGACGACCGGGCCGAGGGTCACGAACGGCATGCACCGCTCGCCCACGACCAGGGTACGCTGGCCCACGGCTGTGGCGCGCACGCGCAAGGGCGCGTCCAGCGTCACCACCTCACCGGGAAGCAGCCGGAAGTGCCCGGGCATGGACTCGAGCCGCCCCCTGGGAAACGCGTAGTAGCCCTCGATCCGGTCCGTCGTGGACAATATCTCGACAAGAGCAAATCCCTGCGGCGCGAGTGCGAAGCGCTCTTCGACCGGAACTTCGAAAATCGAATGGCGATAGCGGATCCCAAAGGTCTCCCCAGGCAGAAGCGGAACCCTATGCACCAGTGTCGGCCCGCCGCCGGTGCCTTCTTGGGGCGAGTCGGACCAGACCGCAATCTGGAGCACCGGCAGCGGCCACAAGACCAATGCCAGGAGCGCCGCGGCGGCCAGCCCGCCGCGGCTCCTCCTTATCCGTCTTTCTTGCAACGCTTGCACCCACCGCGTCGAACTAACAATACGGGGGCGGCTCCCGCAGGAACCCCGGCAACCGCCCCTGCAAAGCCAGGCTCTCAGCCGCGTACTGGCCGGCCGCCGCCTTTACTCGTGCGGCCAGACGCCCATCTCCTTGTAGTAGCGGATGGCGCCCGGGTGGTACTCGGCCACCAGCGACGTGGCTGCGGTCTCCAGGCTAAACTGCTCGGCGGCTGGGTGTACCAACTCCAGCTCGTGCTTGTACTCGAAGATCGCCTTGACGATCTGGTAGGCGAGCTCCTCATCCATGTCAGCGTTGACCATGAGCAGGTTGGGCACGCCGACCGTGGGGGTGTCCACCTTCACGTCGCCCGAGTAGTAGCCGGCTCGGAACACCGCCACCGAGTAGAACGGCCCGTACTCCTCCAAGAGCTTCGAGACGATGTCTCCCATGGGCACGATATGAATGTCAAACCGCGGCGAGTTGGCAATGTCGGAAACGGCACCCGTCGGATACCCGCCGGACCAGAAGAAGGCGTCGATGCGGCCGTCCCGCAGCGCGTCAGCGGACTCGGCGGCGCCCAACAGCTCCCGGCGGATGTCCCGGTCGGGATCCAGCCCGTAGGCGCGCAGGATGCGCA
>DATCLD010000113.1:0-7478 GCA_036564115.1 Limnochordales bacterium | reverse complement strand
CAGGTATGGTGCGCAAGGGTGGAGCGGTGGCGCGAATCCTGGTGCTGGTCATGACCCTTTGCTTGGTGTGGTCGGCAGTGGCGTTGGCCCAGCAGCCGCGGATCGCCTTTATCCCCAAGAACCTAGGCAACCCCTTCTTTGATGCCGTCTACAAGGGCATCCAGGAAGCGGCCGCCGAACTGGGCTACGCGACGGTATACATCGGCCCGCCGACGGCGGACCCGGCGTCACAGATTCCTTTCATCCAGCAGCAAGTGACGCAGCAGGTGACCGCCATCATCATCTCGGCCAACGATGCCAACACGGTGGCGCCGGCCCTGCGGGCGGCGATGCAGCGGGGTATCATCGTCATCGCCGTGGACGCGGACGCCGCGGTGGATGCCCGCCAGGCGTATATCCAGCCCGTGGACTTCAATACCATTGGTGCGGAGCAGGTCCGCCTGATGGCGCAGCTCATCAATTACGAGGGCGAGATCGCCATCTTGAGCGCGACAACGACCGCCCCCAACCAGAACTTCTGGATTGAGGGTATGCGCCAGGAGCTCGCCAAGCCCGAGTACAGCCGCATGAAGCTGGTGCGAATCGCTTACGGCGACGATGAGCCGTAGAAGAGCTACCGGGAGACCGAGGCGCTGCTCGCGGCATATCCGAACCTGCGGGGCATCATCTCGCCCACCACAGTCGGCATCGCTGCCTCCGCACAGGCGCTGGAAACCAGCGGCGCCGCCAACCGGGTGCAGCTGACGGGCCTGGGCCTGCCTAATCAGATGCGCAGTTACGTGAAGAACGGCACGGTGACCGCGTTCCAGCTGTGGGACCCGGCGGAGATGGGCTACGCCGCGGTGCACCTGGTCGACGCCATTCGCAAGGGCTTTGAGCCGGCGCCGGGCAAGACCTACAGCGCCGGCAAGCTTGGCCAGCGCACGTTCCTGGAAAACAACGTGGTCATCGCCGGCCCGTTGACCACCTTTACGGCGGAGAACATCGACAACTACGATTTCTAACAACCGCAAGTTTCCACATCATCGGGCGCGGAGCGGGCCTGCCCCCTTTGGGGGCAGGCTCCCTCTGACCCACGGCAGGGGGTGCCCTATGGCGCGCATCGGGTTTCTCATGCGGCTCAAGAACGATTCGGTGGTGGACGAATACCTGCGGCTGCACCGGGAAATTGACGAGGAGGTGCTGGCCGCCCACCGGCGGGCGGGAATCCGCAACTACTCCATTTACCGGGACGGGCTGCGGCTGTTCGCTTATTTCGAGTCCGACGACCCGGCGGCGAGCATGGAGCGGTTGGCGCAGGAGCCCATCATGAAGCACTGGTGGTCCCTCACTGGCCCGTTGATGGAGACCGGCGAGGACGGCCGACCCCGGGTAACCATTCTCGAGGAAGCCTTTTACATGGAGTAGCGGCCATGCTGGCACCCGAGCGGCGAGCGGAGATCGCTCACCTCATCGCAACCTACGGCAGCGTGCGCGTCGCCGAGCTCAGCCAGAAGTTCGGCGTCACGGAGGAAACGGTGCGCCGGGATTTGGAGGCCTTGGAGAGGCTGGGGGTGCTGGAGCGCACCTACGGCGGCGCGGTGAAGCCCCGGGGCATCTCCTTCGAGTCGCCCTACGCGGGCCGGGCGGCCATGCAGCGTGCGGAGAAGATGGCCATCGCCGAGGTCATTGCAGACCTGATCGATGACCGGGAGACGATCCTGCTGGACGCATCGAGCACGGCCCTGTATGTGGCCCGCGCCCTGCGCCGTAGGCAGGGCCTGACCGTGCTGACCAACTCGCTGGCCATCGTGCACGAGTTCCGGGGCGAGGAGAATTTCACGGTGATGTGCACGGGCGGCACGCTGCGGACCAACTCCCAGTCTTTTGTGGGGCCCCATGCGGAACGGGCGCTGCGGGAGTACCACGTAGACAAGGCCATCATCTCCTGCCGGGGCCTGCACGTGGAGCGTGGGCTGACCGACTCCAACGACCTGGAAGTGCAAATGAAACGCCTGATGATGGGAGCCGCCAACGAGGTCATTGCGGCGGTCGACTCATCCAAGTGGGGCTACGTCGGTTTCGCACTCATCGGCCCGGTGTCCTCGGTGCACCGCATTGTCACCGATAGCGGCGCACCCCCGGCGGATGTAGAGGCCATCCGCCAATTGGGCGTGACGGTCCACGTCGCGCCCGTCGACGCCTTGGCGCAAGCGGCGTTGGGTTCGAAAACCGACGCCCGCAACGGACGACAATAGGCCCGCCTCCCGGCGTGAGGCGGCGGGAGCCGATAAGGAAGTGTCTGGCATGACGGTAGATGGTGTGCAAACGGACCGGTCCTGGCGCGTGCCGGACCTCTGGGATGACGCGCAAGCGGGAGCATGCGGTGACGAGCTGGACCTGCTCGTTTATCGCTCGCGTCTTTTGGGAACCGACCGGCGGGTGTGCAACTGGAAAGGGGGCAACACCTCCACCAAGTGCACCCTGATCGACCACGCGGGGCGGCCCCAACGCGTGCTGTGGGTCAAAGGGAGCGGCTCGGACCTGGCGGACATCACGCGGCGGGACTTCGTGGGGCTCCGGCTGGCCGAAGTGGAGCCGCTCATCGAGCGGGATGCCATGTCGGACGCGGAAATGGTGGATTACTTGTCCCGCTGCGTCCTGCATCCCAGCATGCCCCGGCAGTCCATCGAGACGCTGCTCCATGCCTTCATTCCGTACGATTATGTGGACCATACGCATCCAGACAGCGTCATCGCGTTTTGCACGACGGACGACGGGGAGCGGCTGGTGAAGGAGTGCTTCGGGGAGCGGGCGGTGTGGATTCCTTACATCCGCCCCGGCTTCACGTTGGCCCGCCAGGTCGGGTTGGCGGTGCGGGAAAACCCGCAGTTGGAGGCCGTCTTTTTGGCGAAGCACGGCCTGGTGACCTGGGGCCGTACGGCGGCCGAGTGCTACCGCAACACCATCCGCATCATCAACGAAGCCGCCGCGTTCATCGAGGCGCGCGTGCAGGGACGTCCGGCCTTTGGCGGCGTGAAGGTTGCGGTGCTGCCTGCCCAGGAGCGGAGGCGGCTGGCCGCGCAGTTGCTTCCCTTGGTGCGAGGGCTCGTGAGCCGCAGGCAGCGGATGATCCTGCACTACGATGATTCAGAGCGGGTACTTGAGTTTGTGAACGGGAAAGACAGCCGCGCCCTGGCGTTGACGGGGGCCGCCTGCCCGGACCACCTGGTGCACACCAAGTACCTGCCGCTCTGGGTCGATTTCGACCCGGTTTCGGAAGGATTGCCGCATCTGGAAGAGCGGCTGCGGGCGGGCATCGACCGCTACGCGGCCGAGTACACCGCCTACGTCCAGGCGCATCGCCGTGAAGGCGAAGGGGTGGACGACCCCTATCCGCGCGTGATCTTGATCCCCGGCATCGGCATGATCGCTACGGGGAAAGACAAGGCGACTGCCCGCCAGACGGCTGGGTTGTTCCACCGGGCCATTGAGGTGATGGACGGGGCGTCGGTGCTGGGGCGCTACGTGTCCATGACGCCCCAGGAAGCGTGTGATGTGGAGTACTGGCCGCTGGAGCGGTACAAGCTCACCCTCGCGCCCCCCGAGAAGGAGCTGTCCCGCAGGGTGGCCTTGATCACCGGTGCCGCCAGCGGCATCGGACGGGCGGCGGCGGAGCGGCTTGCGGAAGCCGGGGCACATGTGGTCATCGCCGACATTAACGTGCAAGCGGCCGAGGCAGTGGCGGCAGGTATCAACAAGTCGGTGGGCTCGGAGCGGGCGCTGGCTCTGGCCATGGATGTGACCGATGAGGCGGCGGTGGTGGCGGGCCTCGAGCAAGTGGTCTTGACGTACGGCGGCTTGGACATCTTGGTGTCCAACGCGGGCACGGCCATGGCCCGCACCATCGAGGAGACGAGCCTGGCCGACTGGGAACGCCTCTTCCGCCTGCTTGCCACGGGGTACTTCCTGGTTTCCCGCGAAGCGGTTCGCTGCATGAAGCGGCAGGGTATCGGCGGGTCTATCGTGTTTGTTACGTCGAAAAACGCCATGGTGGCCAGCAAGCACGCGGCCGCGTACAACGCCGCCAAAGCTGCGGAGCTGCACCTGGCCCGCTCCCTGGCCGAGGAGCTGGGGCCCGATGGCATCCGCGTCAACTGCGTGGCTCCCGACGCGGTGTTGGCCGGATCGAGCATCTGGTCGGGCCGCTGGCGCGAAGAGCGGGCTGCGGCCTACGGCATTGCGCCGGAGCAGCTGGAAGAGTACTACCGGCAGCGCACGGCGCTGCGGGTCAACGTGTACCCGCAGGACGTGGCCGAGGCTATCTTGTTCTTTGCCTCGGACCGGTCGGCCAAGACGACCGGCTGCACGCTGACCGTGGACGGCGGCGTCCAAGCGGCGTACATGCGCTGAAGGAGAGAGAGGAGGAGGCCCGACGTGAGCGAGCGGCGCTATCTGGACGCTTACCCTGACTGGGCGCGGCGGCAGGAGGAGCGGGGGATCGACCTGGAGGCCGTGAAGCAGGCGCTTTGGTCCTTGGCCCTCGAAACCCCCTCGTGGGGCTACGCCGATTCCGGCACCCGCTTTAAGGTTTTCAAGCAGGCCGGCGTACCGCGGGATCCGTTTGAGAAGATCGAGGACGCCGCCGCGGTGCACCGCTTCACGGGCGCGGCGCCATCGGTAGCCCTCCATATCCCGTGGGACAAGGTGGACGACTACGGCCGCCTGCGTCGGCACGCGGAGAGCCTCGGCGTGCGCATCGGCGCGATTAATCCCAACTTGTTCCAAGACGACGACTACAAGCTGGGCAGCCTCTGCCACCCGGATGCTAGCGTGCGCCGCAAGGCCGTTGACCACGTGCTCGAATGCGTCGACATCGCCAAAGAGGTCGGCTCGTCCATCATCAGCTTGTGGCTTGCCGACGGCACCAATTACCCGGGCCAGGGGGATTTTCGCCGGCGCAGGGCTTGGCTGCTCGAGGCGCTGGAAGAAGTGGTGGCGGCCATGCCTGACGGCATGCGCCTGCTGATCGAGTACAAGTTCTTTGAGCCGGCTTTTTACCACACCGACATCCCCGACTGGGGGACGGCGTACCTGCTCGCGGCCAAGCTTGGGCCCAAGGCCCAGGTTCTGATCGACACCGGGCACCATCCCCAGGCCACCAACATCGAGCAGATCGTGGCGACGCTGCTGGATGAGGGCAAGCTGGGCGGGTTCCACTTCAACGACCGCAAGTACGCGGACGACGATGTCATCGTCGGCTCCATGGATCCCTACCAGCTCTTCCGGATCCTTAAGGAAATGGTCGCGGGGCTCAACGACCCGGCCACCCGGGCGACGGCTGAGAACGTGGCCTACATGATCGACCAGAGCCACAACATCGAGCCCAAGATCCCCGCCATGATTCGGTCGGTGACCAACGTCCAGCGCTACTACGCCAAGGCTTTGCTCATCGACTGGCGGGCGCTGGCTGAGGCGCAGGCGGAAGGAGACGTGCTGCGGGCCGAGGCCATCTTGCAGGACGCCTTTGAAACCGATGTGCGGCCTCTCTTGGCCCGGACGCGGGCGGAGCGGGGCCTCGACCCCGACCCCCTGGCCGCGTATCTCGAGAGCGACTATCCCAAGCGCATCTTGGCCCGGGGCACCGCGGGGCAGGGATGGTGACAACGGATGCCGGCGCGGTATCTGGCCATCGACATCGGCGCGGAGAGCGGGCGGGGAATTGTCGGCACCTTGACCGGCGACAAGCTGGTGCTGGAGGAAGTCCACCGCTTTCCCAACGGGCCCCTGCGGCTGTTTGGCCGCCTGCATTGGAACATCTACAGGCTTTATGCCGAAACCGTGCAGGCCATCGGCAAAGCGGCGGCCGGAGGACCTTTGGCCGGCGTCGGCATCGACACTTGGGCGGTGGATTACGCCCTCCTGGGGCCGGGCGACGCGCTCTTGGGGCTGCCTTATCATTACCGGGATGCGCGCACGGACGGCGTGATGGAAGCGGCCTGGTCCGTCGTACCGGCGCGGGAAATCTATGAAGAGACGGGTATCCAGTTCCTGCCCTTCAACACCCTCTATCAGCTCATCGCGGCCCGCCGGGACGCGCCGGAGCAGCTGGCGTCCGCCCGGGGGCTTTTGATGATGGGCGAATGTATCGCCTACTGGCTGACCGGTGAGAAGGCCGGCGAGTTCACCAACGCCTCGACGACCCAGCTCTTGAACCCTCACCGGCGGGCCTGGTCGGAGCGCCTTTTCCAGGCGTTCGGATTGCCTATTGATATCATGCCGCCCATTGTGCCGCCGGGCACGGTGCTGGGGCGCCTTGTGCCTTCGGTGGCGGAGGAAACGGGCGCTGGCCCGACTGATGTCATTTTGCCCGCCGTGCACGACACGGGTTCCGCGGTGGCAGCGGTGCCGGCCAGCGGCGACGATTGGTGCTACTTGAGCTCGGGTACGTGGTCGCTGCTGGGCGTTGAGGTTCCTGCTCCCGTCATTACGCCGGCGGCTTTTGCCTACAGCTTTACCAACGAAGGCGGCGTGGGCGGCACCTTCAGGCTGCTCAAGAATGTGATGGGCCTGTGGCTACTCCAGGAGTGCAGGCGCACCTGGCAAGCCGAGGGAAGCGAGTACTCCTACGCGGAGCTCACGCGGCTCGCGGCGGAGGCGCCGCCTTTCAGCACCTTCATAGACCCCGACGATCCGCGCTTTCTGGCCCCCGGCGACATGCCGGCGCGCATCCGGCAGTTCGCGCGGGAAACCGGGCAGCCTGAGCCTGAAACGCCGGGCCAGTTTGCCCGCTGCATCTTGGAGAGCCTGGCGCTCAAGTACCGCTGGGTCATCGAGCGGCTGGAGGAGGTCACCGGGCGGTCCATCAACGTCATCCACGTGGTGGGCGGGGGCTCCCAGAACCACGTGCTTAACCAATTCACCGCCGACGCTTCCGGCCGCCCCGTGGTCGCTGGACCCGCCGAAGCTACCGCTGCCGGGAACTTGCTGGTTCAGGCAATGGCCCATGGGCTGGTGGATGGTCTCAGTGACATGCGCGCGCTGTTGCGCCGGTCTTTCTCTCTCCAAGAGTTTGCTCCGCAAGCGGCTGCGGAGTGGAACGAGGCTTACGGCATGTTTGTCGGCCGTCTAGCGGTGCGGCCGTTGGAGAAATAGGCCGGTCCGCATCCCCAGCGAGCATGCTCTTCCGCCGCCCGCCAACCGCAAGGCGCAGCCTTGCGGCTGGCGGGCGGTTTCGTAACCATACCTCGGCGGCAGCTGATTACACGATCGCAGCGATTATTCTGCCGCTCCTTCAGTGGCGACAAGGTAGCGAAGTGGCACAACGTGCGATCGGATTAGAGTCCCAGGTAGTGGTGTAAATTCCATAGCGTGGCTGCTCTCTTGACGCGAGTGGCCACGGTCGGGTTCCATGCGTTTAGAGCCACCAAAACGCAAAGGAGGAACCCTATCGTGGCCACCGACTTAAGCATCGCACTCCAGGAGCTCCTTGACAAGGC
>DATCLD010000112.1:0-4406 GCA_036564115.1 Limnochordales bacterium | reverse complement strand
CAAGGTCATTTTGGATTCCACGTCGGGCAACACCGGCATCGCGTACGCGATGATCGGCGCGGCCTTGGGCCTACGGGTCGAGCTGTGCCTGCCGGAAAATGCGAGCCTGGAGCGCAAGCGCACCATCCTGGCGTACGGGACAAAGATCCACTACACCGACCCCTTGGAAGGGTCGGAAGGCGCCCGGGTGGTGGCGGCGGAGATGTACCGGGCCAACCCGGAGCGCTACTTCATGCCCGACCAATACAGCAACAAGGCAAATCCCCAAGCCCACTACGAGACGACGGGGCCCGAGATCATGCGCCAGACGGGCGGCCGGGTGACGCATTTCTTGGCCAGCATCGGCACCAGCGGTACGCTTATGGGAACGGGCCGCTATCTAAAGGACCAGAATCCCAGCATCCGCGTCTATGCCGTCGAGCCCGACAGCCCGTTCCATGGGCTTGAGGGCATGAAGCACATGGCGACTGCCATGGTGCCGGCCATCTACGATGAAACCTGGCTCGACGGCAAGTTCCCGGTGGCCACGGAAGAGGCGTACGAGTACGTGCACCGGTTGGCCCGGGAAGAGGGGCTCTTGGTGGGAGCCTCGTCCGGCGCCGCCGCGGCGGCCGCGGTGCGCTTGGCCGAGCAGATCGGCGAAGGGGTCATCGTCACGGTGTTTCCCGACAGCGGCTCCCGCTACTTGAGCACGGAACTGTGGGAGGCGGTGGCGGGATGCTGATCATGGACGAGGCGACCTACGCGGCCATTGCCGCCCACTGTGCCGAGGGCTATCCTTATGAAGTGTGTGGCTTGCTGGTGGGCAAGGCGGAGGGCGATATGAAGCGGGTCGTCCGGGCCGAGCGGGCCCGCAACCTCAACACCGAGCGGGCTCACGATCGCTATGAGCTCGACCCCCTGGACTTCCTCCGCGTTGATCGCTCTCTCGACGGCACAGACATGGCCATCGTCGGCGTGTACCATTCGCACCCAGACCACCCGGCCCGGCCGTCCCAGACGGACCTCGAGCGGGCCTGGCCCGCGCTGTCCTATTTGATCGTCTCCGTGGAAAAGGGTACGCCCGTGGCGGCCCGTTCCTGGGTGCTGGACGAGGCGGCGGGGCAGTTTCAGGAGGAACCGGTCCGGGTCGAGCCTACCGCAACCCGCGAGTCCTAACGCACGCCGGCGCGCCGCCGCGTTGAACGGGGGTGCGTGCGACGGTGGACCGTTCGTGGCTGACGCTCGCCCCGCGCGTGTGGCATGGGGCCCTGGACGTCCTGTTCCCGCCGCGGCCGCTGTGCCCGGGCTGCCAGCGGCCCAACCGCCAAGGCCGAGGCCTGTGCCCAGGCTGCTTGAGCCGCATCCCGCGTGTGGCGCCGCCTTTCTGTGTGCGCTGCGGGCGGCCCCTGCGGGGCGGCGATGAGTTGGGTGGGGGCAACGAGCTGGGTGGGGGCAACGGGCTGGAGGACCGAGTGGACCAGTGCCGCGCCTGTCGCCAGCGGCCGTACCTCTTTTCCGTGGCTCGTGCTCCCGGCGTTTACGACGGCGCCCTGCGGGACTACATCCACCGGGTGAAGTTCGGCGCCGACCGGGCCCTCGGGGAGGCCTTGGGGCAGCTTTTGGCCGATTACGCCGTGCGGACCCGGGAGCTTTGGCCTGTGGACGCCGTGGTGCCCGTGCCGCTCCATCCCGCGCGCCTAGAGGAACGGGGTTTCAACCAGGCGGAGGTGCTGGCCCGGACGGTGGCGAACCGCGTTTCCAGGCCCCTTTGGCTTCACGTGCTTGAGCGTACGCGTCCAACCACCGCCCAAGCACGGCTGCCCATGGAAAGCCGCCGTAGCAATGTGCGGGGGGCTTTCCGGGTACGGGAAGCGGAGTCGCTGGCCGGGAAGCGCATTCTCCTCATTGATGACGTGCTCACGTCGGGGGCCACCGCGGGCGAGGCGGCCCGGGTGCTCCTCCGCGCTGGGGCGACGGATGTCAAAGTTTTGTGCCTGGCGGTGGGCGCCCACGAAGCCGAGTGGCTTTGGCGCCAGCGCCAGGGCGGACGTAAAAAAGACCCAGGAGTTTCCTGGATTCACAACGGGCGAGTTGACGTATTTTCCACTTAAGTGGCCGTCGGGTTCCGCCGAAGTTGTAGATAGAACGCGGTCGAGGTGGCAGGGCAAAAATGATGGTGTCTGACAAACAGGTCCATCAGGTCGCCAAGCTGTTCGCGGCCCAGTTGCAGGTGCGGCCAGCCGGCAAGGTCACTGGGCCCGAGGTGCCCTTGCGCCCGGATTCGGTGGAACTGTCGCGTGAAAGCCGCGAGGTGCAGGCGGCTTGGCAGGCGATTCAAGCGGCCCCCGAAGTGCGCACGGAGAAGGTCGAGCAGATCAGGGCCGCCCTGGAAGCTGGCACGTATCGGGTGAGCGGTCGCGAGGTGGCCAAGAAGATGATCGCCCGCTCACTGGTGGACCGCTTGCGCTGACCCCTCCCCACCCTCGCCCGCGCCAGCGGGGGGATCGCCGTGCACACTGACCAGCTGTCCCGCCTGGCTGAGATCTTGACAGCCCAGCACGAGCTCTGCCAACAACTAATCGCCTCCGCCGACAAGCAGCGCGAGGCTATCCGCGAACGTCGCCCGCCGGTCATCGAGGAAACCGCCCGGGAGCAGACAGAGCTGTTTGACGAGCTGAGCCGCTGGGAAGAAGAGCGCCTCGCGCTCGTCGGCGCGGACGCGCCAGACTTGGCCGCCATCATCAATCAGGCGCCGGCGCCCTGGCGCGAGCAGCTTGGGGAGCTCGGGCGGCAAGTACGGGTCGCGCTGGAGACCGTCTTGGAGAAGACCCGCATCAACCAGAAGCTCTTGGAACAGGAACTGGCACTCATTACTTGGTACTTGAGCGTGCTCAGCCCGGACGACGCGAACACGTACGGCAATCCGGGCGGTCGTCGCCCTTCGCGCCCCGCTGGGCCGCTGGCCTTTGACACGCGGGCGTGAAGGCGGGAGGGGATGAAGGATGCGACCCACTTTCTTTGGTCTTGACATCGCCCGGCGGGCACTCCAGGCCCAGATGCGGGCCCTGGACGTCGTCGGCCACAACATCGCCAATGCCAACACCCCGGGCTACTCGCGGCAGGTCGCCATCTTCGCGACCACGGACCCGTACCCCGCGCCCATGTTCAACTCCACGATCCAGGCGGGACAGGTCGGTACGGGTGTCCAGATCGAAGCCATCCGGCGGCTGCGGGATGAGTTTGTCGAGATGCAGCTGCGCAACGAGACCGAGTCGCTGGGCCGCTGGAACGCTCGCTACGAAGCGCTGCAGCAGGTGGAGCTCTTTTTGGCGGAGCCGTCGGAATACGGCCTGCGGGACGCCCTGGACCGGTTCTGGCAGTCCTTGCAGGACCTGCATCAGCAGCCGGAAAGCGACGCAGCCCGGGCTGTGGTGCGGGAGCGGGCGCTGCTTTTGGCGGCTTCGTTCCAGCATGTGCACAAGCAGCTGACCGACCTGCGCCTGGACCTCAACCGGTCGGTTGAGATTGAGGTGCAAAAGATCAATAACTTGGCCGCGCGGCTGGCGAACATCAACGCGCAGATCCACCGGGTGCACCTGTCTGGGCAAGAGCCCAACGACCTATTGGACCAGCGGGACCAACTGATCCTCGAACTCGCGGAAATCGTCGACATCAGCGTTCTGGAGCGGGACAACCGGACGGTGCAGATCAGCATCAACGGTCTCTCGATCGTTGACGGTGAGCGGTGGATCGCCCTGGAGACCAAAGGGAACCCGGCCAACAACAATTTGCTCTCTGTGTACTGGGGCCTCACCGGCCAGGAGTTGCAGATAACCAATGGCCGGCTGGCCGGGGTCCTCGAGGCCAGGGACCAATTGGTAGCTGGGTATTTGGCCCAATTGGACAAGCTCGCGAAAACCATCATCGATGAGTTCAACGCGGTGCACAGGGCCGGCTTTACGTTGGAGCAGGATGTGTCCGGGCAGGCGATTCAGGGTGGCGACTTCTTTGTCGGCACTGGGGCGGAAGACATTTGGGTCGACGCCAGCATTCTTGGCAACCTGAGACTAATCGCGGCGTCGAAGGATGGCACGCCGGGGAGCGGTGAGAACGCGCTGAAGCTCGCGGCGGTATTCCACACGCCCAACGTCATCGACGGCGTCAGCATCGCGGACTACCTGCGTTCGATGATCGCTGGCGTCGGGGTGGCGGGCCAGCAGGCCCGCAGTATGGTCGCGAGCCAGACGGCCCTTGTGGACCACCTGCACACACGGCGGGAGGCGGTGTCCGGCGTTTCGCTGGATGAAGAGATGATTGACATGGTCCGGTTCCAGCAGGCGTACGCCGCGGCCGCGCGGCTTGTCACAGCCATGGACGAGGCGCTGGAGACCATTATCCTGCGCATGGGCGTGGTAGGCCGGTAA
>DATCLD010000111.1:0-82735 GCA_036564115.1 Limnochordales bacterium | reverse complement strand
GGGAAAAGCGGGTTGTCGCCGGTACCCAGGCCAAAGGCCAGCGCTTCCCGCTGCTCACTGGGGCTTAGGACGGCCTGTGGGGCGCTGAAGCGCTGGACCGCGGCGATGTAGCGGCGGTCGTGCACCAACGCGAGGTCATCCGCGCTCGCGGGCCCGAAGGATACGATGTCGGACGGCTGCAAAAGGCCCGTCGTGCGCAGGAGGTCCAACGTGGCCACGAGGCGCATCGGGTTCAGGGGGTGCGCCTCGCTAAAGCGGTAGGAAACGAGCCCGTCATCCCACAGGAAGGCCACGCGTCCGCCCACCGGTTTCCCTCCCGAGGCACCGCCGCCCGCACGTGGAGACCGCCAGAGTAGTTACACGGGCCCCTCGGCAAGGGGTTGCTGCAGGACGGCGACGAGCAGGTCCGCAGTGGCCGCGACGTCCCGCATGTCCACCATCTCGTCGGGGCTGTGCAGGTAGCGGGTGGGGATGGAGAGGGCCCCCGCCGGCACACCGCTCTTTGTCAGGTGAATCGCCCCCGCGTCGGTGCCGCCGTAGGGCAGCACTTCCATTTGGTACGGGATGCCCGCCGTCGCGGCCGTGTCCACCAGGAGCTGCCGCACCCACGGGTGAGTGATGAGGCTATTGTCTTTGACCTTGATAGCCGTCCCGCCGCCAAGGGTCATGTTGAGCCGCTCGCCCTTAGGTGTATCGCCGGTCGCCGTGACGTCCACCGCCAGCGCGAGGTCCGGGGAGATGGCGTAGCCCGCCGTGCGGGCGCCCCGGGCGCCCACTTCCTCCTGCACGGAAAAAACACAGTACACGTCGTGGATCGAAGGATGGGCGCGCAACTGGTGCATGAGCTCCACCAGCACCGCGCAGCCCGTCCGGTCGTCCATCGCCTTGCCGATGAGCCGGGAGCCGCTCGTGGCCACGCCCCGCGTGAAAACGGCCGTGGAGCCCACAGTCACCCGCCGGGCGGCGTCCTCCCGGTCGGCGGCGCCAATGTCGATGAACAGCCGGTCCAGCTTGAGGTCCTTGATGTCGTCCAGCTTTTCCGCACCGATGGTCCCACAGGTTCCGTCCTCAAAGACGACCCGCTGGCCCACGAGGGTGGCGACCCCGTGGCCGCCTACGGGCGCGAAGCGCAAAAATCCCTTGTCGTCGATGTGGGTGACCATCAGGCCAATCTCGTCCATATGGGCGGCGATCATCACCCGGCGGGCGCCCGGGCCGCCCGCACCGCGGGCCAGTGCAATGAGGTTGCCCATCCGGTCCACGCTGACCTCATCGGCCAACGGCTCCACGTGCTGCCGGATCAGGGTGCGGACTTGTTCCTCGCGGCCCGCGGGGCCGTAGGCGGGGGCGAGCTCGCGGATGAGCCGTTCCAAGCGAGCGGTATCGGCATACAAGGCAGGCAACGGGGTTCCTCCTCTCAGGCAGCGGCTGGCCACACGGCCAGGCTCACTAGCCGCCATTTCCCAGCCGGGCGGCGATCCGGGGCACATCCTCGAGAAACGCAGCCACAAGCTGCAGGGCGTGTGCGAAGTCGGACAAGCTCATGTAGGCGCAGGGCGAGTGGATGTACCGGCACGGCACCGACACCGTCGCCGCGGGGACGCCGGCGCGCACGAGATGAATGCTGCCAGCGTCCGTACCGCCAAAGGCGGTCCGCCGCCACTGCCAGGGGATCCCGCGCTCGGTCGCAGCCTGTACGAGACCCTCGACCAGGGGTCGGGCGGGGATGCTGGTCGCGTCCATGACGGTGATGGCCGGTCCCTTGCCCAGCAGGGTGGACTGGCCGTGCGGCTCGGCCCCTGGGATGTCGGCGCAGGTCGTGCCTTCCAGCACCAGCGCCAGATCCGGAGCGACGTCGTAGGCGGCCACCCGCGCCCCGCGGAGCCCGATCTCCTCCTGCACGGTGAAAACGCCGTAGACGGGGAAGGGGAAATCCATGGCCAGGAGCTCCACCAGGAGGGCGCAGCCGGCCCTGTCGTCAAAGGCCTTTCCTTTGACGAGCCCGTGGCCAATTTCGCCAAAGGCGGTGTCAAAGACCGCGTACGCCCCCGGGCGCACCAGGCGCTCGGCTTCTTCCTTGGACGCGGCGCCGATGTCGATGACCAAATCCTGCTCGGGCACGGGTTTCCGGGTCTCGTCGGGTTTCGCCAGGTGCACCGGTTTCATGCCGATGACGCCGGGGATGCCGTCGGGGCCGACCCGCACAGTCTTGGCCGCCAGCACCCGGTCGTCGATGCCGCCCACCTTGCGAAAGCGCAGCAGGCCGTCCTTGTCGATGTGGGTCACCATCAGGCCGATCTCGTCCATGTGGGCCGCGATCATGACCTTAGGCCCAGGCTTGCCGGCCCCTTTCCAGGTGATGAGGTTGCCCAAGGCGTCCACGCGACCGCCGTCAACCCGGTCCCGCACGGCTTGCCAGATGCGTTCCCGTACCCGGTGCTCATCCCCGGAAACGCCCGGGATTTCGCTCAGCTCACGTAAGATCATAACGCCACCCTTCCCGGCCGGCCGCGGTCAGCGCCGCCACGAGGTGAGCCAGGAGGCGTGCCGTCTGGCGGATGTCCTCCACGTCCACCACTTCCACGCTGGTGTGCATGTAGCGCAGCGGGATGGACACGAGGGCCGTCGGCACGCCGCTGGCTGTTACTTGCATCGCCCAGGCATCGGTGCCCGACGCCGCGGGCATGGGCTCGATCTGGTGGGGGATGTTGTTTTCCTTGGCGGCGTCCACGAGCATGGAAAAGAGCCGCGGGTGGATGTTCGCACCGAACGCGACGGCCGGCCCCTTGCCCATGGGAAACACCCGGTCCTCGGGCAGACCGGGCTGCGTGGCGAAGCCGACATCAATGGCCACGGCCATGTCCGGCACGATGCCGAAGGTGCTCACCATCGCGCCCCGCAAGCCGACCTCTTCTTGGACGGTGGCCACGGCGTAGACGTCGGCCACGTGGTGCAGGCGGCGCAACAGGCGCATGGTTTCAACCAGCGCCGCGACGCTGGCCCGGTTGTCCAGCGCCTTGCCGGCCACACGAGTTCCATGAAGAGGCGTCAGGTCCCGGCGCAAGGTGACAAAGGTCCCAACCGGGATGCGGCGCCGCACTTCTTCCTCAGGCAGGCCGACGTCGATGAACATGTCCTCAATGGGAATCGTTTTCTCACGCTCGGCAGCGTCCAAGAGATGCGGCGGCTTGACGCCGATGTAGCCGGGGAGCGGCGCGTCGGCGTGGACGACGACTTCCTGGGCTACCAAAGCGCGCGGATCGAGGGTGCCAACGCCGGCGAAGCGCAGAAACCCGCCTTCGTCGACGCGCGTGACGATCAGGCCGATTTCGTCCATGTGCGCCGCGAGCATGATGCGCGGTCCGGGACCGGGCCCCGTCCCCTGCTTGAAGGCGATGCAGTTGCCCAAGGCGTCGTGGCGGATGGAATCGCAGTACGGCGCAAGCAGCGCCGCCACGCGCCGCCCGACGGGTTCCTCGCGGCCGGAGGGGCCGGGGAGCTCGGACAGCTCCTTGAGCAGGGCCACAAGGTCGCGCCCCGGGTGCGCGTCGTGGGACGAAGCAGACGACAGCAACGGGCATCTCTCCTTGCCGGCTGGAACCGGCAGCAACTGCTAAGTCATTCCCCGCGCGTCGCTCGTTTCCTGGGGGCTAGGCGGCCTTCGCTGTGCCCACGAAGCCCGCCACGAGCACCCCACAAAAAAAACCGGCCGCGCGAGGGCCGGTTGGACAGGCCGTTTTTCCTGCCGGTTACACGGCGATGACCTCGGTCACCTCGGGCACCTGGGCCTTGACGATGCGCTCGATGCCCGCCTTCAGCGTCAACATGGACATCGGGCAACCGCCGCAGGCGCCCATCAGCTGGACGGTGACTACGCCGTCCTCCGTCACGTCCACCAGTTGCACGTCGCCACCGTCCATCTGCACGGCCGGTCGGATGCGCTCGAGAGCCGACTCAACTCGCTCCCGGATCCCCATGGTCTCGCTCACTGGACGTCACCCCCTCATTCATTCGTGTCGATTATACCACCCGGCGCCCTCCTTGTGAAGCCGCGGTGCCCGCCGGGGCCGATAGCCAGCCGGGGAGTGGTGCCCGCCGGGGCGGCTTCAGCAGCCGGGAAGGAGTCGCAGGGGCCGGAGGGGAAACAAGATGCGGCCGCATAGAGCCGTCATTGCCCGTAGCATGCTCGAGGTTGGAACGCCGCCCGGCCCGGGACGACGGGCCCACGGGTTGTTGGCGGTAGGGGGCGGAGCGCGGCCACAAGCAGCCGAGGGAGCGGATCACGCGTTGTTCGCTGATGTCGCCTTGCTGCCCACGGAGCTCGAGCACATGCCGCTGGATCGCTTTGGCGCCGTGGCCGTCATCGATGTTTTGCGGGCGACCACTACGATCGTGGCCGCGCTGGAAAACGGCGCCCGCGGTGTGGTACCGGTGGCGACTCCCGGGGAAGCCTATGCGTGGCGGGCCGCAGCGGAGCCGGTGCTCTTGGGGGGCGAGCGGGGCGCAAAGCGCATCGCCGGGTTTGACCTGGGCAACTCGCCCTTGGAGTACGTGCGCGAGCGGGTGGCGGGCAAGCTGATCGTCCTCACCACCACCAACGGCACCCTGGCCTTCCGGCGCGTCCTGGCCGCCGGACCGGCAGGCGGGCCGGGGCCCGAGTTGATTGCCGCCTGCCTGCGCAACGCCCAGGCGGCCGCACGGCATCTGTGGCAGCGGGCGGTGTCCTCTGGCCGCGGGGTGCTGTTGGTCTGCGCCGGGACCAACGGGTGGTTTTCCGCCGAGGACGCTTACTGCGCCTCCGTGCTGCTGGACTGCCTGGCCGCGTGTGGGCCGCTTGTGCCGGGCGACGGCGCCCGGGCGGTGATGCGCCTCGGCGCCTTGGCTGCACCCCCGCTGGAGGAACTTTCCAACAGCCGTCACGGCCAGACGCTCCTGCGGCTTGGATTCGACGCGGACATCGACTATTGCGCCCAAATCTCGGTTTCGGAGACGGTACCGCGCTTCAACGCCGGGGTGCTGGTGGCGGCAGATGGACCGTACGACACCGGGAGCCCGGCAGGTGTGCCGTGCGTCGATGGGGAATCAGTGGCGGGGGAACCGGCTCCCGCTGGTCCCGCATAGTTGTGTAGCGAGCGGTTGGAAGCCGGAAGGGGGAGTGATGATGGACAACCGGCATGCGGCTCTGGGCCTCAGCGACGAGGCGGTGCTGGGGATGTACGAAAAGATGCTGTTGACCCGGCTGCTGGACGAGCGGGCATGGGTGCTCAACCGGCTGGGTAAGGCCCACTTCCTCGTCTCAGCCCAAGGGCACGAGGCATGTCAGGTTGGGGCCGCCTGGGCACTGCGACCCGGGGTGGACTGGCTGCTGCCATACTACCGGGACCTAGGGGTCGTGCTCACGATCGGGATGACACCGAGGGACTACCTACTGGCTCTGCTGGCAAAAGCCGAAGACCCTAACAGCGGCGGTCGCCAGATGCCAAGCCACTGGTCGTACCCGCCGCTTAATATTTTTACGGGTTCCAGCCCCGTCGGTACGCAGGTTCCCCACGCCGCAGGCGTCGCGTACGCGGCCAAGCTGCGGGGTGATGACATCGTGGTGTACGTCTCGTTCGGCGAAGGCACCGCCAGCCAAGGCGACGTCCATGAAGGCATGAACTTCGCCGCGGTGCACAAGCTGCCCGTGATTTTCTTCTGCCAAAACAACCGCTACGCAATCTCGGTACCGCAGCAAAAGCAGATGGCAGTGGAAGACGTGGCCGACCGGGCGGCCGGCTACGGTTTCCCCGGCGTTGTGGTGGACGGTATGGACCCGTTGGCGGTGTACGCGGCCATGCGCGAGGCGGTGGACCGTGCCCGCCGCGGCGAGGGGCCGACGTTGATCGAGGCCAAGGTGTACCGGCTCACGCCCCATTCCAGCGACGACGACGACCGCACGTACCGCGCCCGCGAAGAGGTGGAGGAGTGGAAGCGGCGCGACGGCGTGGCCCGCTTCAAGGACTACCTGGTCGGCCTTGGCCTGTTGACGGAGGAAGCGGATCAGGAGTTGCGCCGCAGGCTGCTGGCGGAAATCGACGCGGCGGCGGCAGCCGCGGAGGCGGCGGCCGATCCAGAGCCGTCGGACCTGCTGCGACATGTGTACGCGGAGTAAGGGAGGCGGAGCCGGCCGTGGCGATCAAAACGCTGCTGGAAGCCATCCGGGAAGCCCTGATCGAAGAAATGCGCCGGGATGAGCGGGTATTTGTGCTGGGCGAAGATGTGGGCCGGCGCGGTGGCGTCTTCCGCGTTACCCAAGGACTGATCGACGAGTTTGGTCCGGCGCGGGTCCTGGACACGCCGCTGGCCGAGTCGCTCATCGTCGGCGTCGCCATCGGTGCCGCCGCCTACGGGCTGCGGCCCGTCGCGGAAATCCAGTTTGCCGATTTCATCCATCCCGCCATGGACCAGATCATCAACGAGGCCGCCAAGATACGCTACCGTTCCAACGGCGCGTGGGGCTGCCCGATCGTGATCCGCGCCCCTTACGGCGGCGGGGTTCATGGCGCACTGTACCATTCCCAGTCGGTGGAGGCGCTGTTTCACCATGTGCCGGGCCTCAAAATTCTGGCCCCGGCGACCCCCTACGACGCCAAGGGGCTGCTCAAGGCGGCGATCCGGGACCCGGACCCGGTGCTCTTCTTTGAGCACAAGAAGGCCTACCGCTCAATCCGGGGCGAGGTGCCGGACGAAGAATACGTGCTGCCCATCGGCAAGGCCGACGTCAAGCGTTCCGGGGAACACCTGACGGTGATCACCTACGGGTACAACCTCCACCTGTGCCTGGAGGCGGCCGAGCGCTTGAGCCGGGAGGACGGCATCGAGGCCGAGGTCATCGACTTGCGCACCCTGCTGCCCATCGACCGGGAAACGATCGTCGCCTCGGCCCGCAAGACCGGGCGCGTCATGATCTCGCACGAGGACACAAAGACGGGGGGTATCGGAGCCGAGATCGCGGCCATCATCGCGGAGGAGGCGCTCTTTTATCTGGATGCGCCCATTGTGCGGGTGGCGCCGCCGGACGTGCCCGCGATGCCCTTCAACGGGCGGCTCGAGGCGGCCTTCCTGCCCACGGTGGAGCAGCAGTATGCGGCCATGCGGGATCTGGCCCGCTTCTAGCGCCTGGAGGTGACGAGCGTCGCGATGTCCCTGACGACGGTGACCATGCCCCAGCTCGGAGAAAGCGTCGTCGAAGGCACCATCGCCGCGTGGCTGAAGGCCGTCGGCGATCGGGTGGAAAAGTACGAACCCCTGGTGGAAGTCATTACGGATAAGGTCAACACCGAAATCCCGTCCCCGGTAAGCGGGGTGGTCAAGGAGATCCTTGTGGAGGCGGGTGCCACCGTTAAGGTGGGCACCCCCATCGCCGTGCTGTCCGCGGACGAAGAAGCTGGCGGCGCCGAGCACAGTGCCGCGCCCGCGGCGACCGCACCTGGGCCGTCGCCGGCTCCGGCAGCGGTCACACCCGGTCTCCCGCGCGGCGTGTACTCGCCCCTGGTGCGCCGGCTCGCCGCCGAGTACGGCATCGACCTGCGGCAGGTGAAAGGCACCGGAGCGGGCGGCCGCGTGACCAAGCGGGATGTCCTGGCCTACGCGGCAAAGCAGGGCGGTGTGGCGGCTGTCCATCGTGCGGCGGCGCCTGCGCCTGCGTTTGCACCGGCTGGCGCTGCACCTGCGGGAGCCGACGAGGTGATCATCCCGCCCGACCCGATGCGGCGCGCCATCGCGCAGCGCATGGCCCAGAGCAAGCAGACGATCCCCCATGCCTGGACCATGATCGAGGTGGACGTGACGCGGCTTGTAGCCTTGCGGGAAGGGATGAAGGAGGAGTTCCGCCGCCGCGAAGGCGTCGACCTGACGTATGTGCCCTTCTTCATCAAAGCGGTGGTGGAGAGCCTGAAGGAGTTCCCCCACCTCAACGCCAGCTGGCAGGACGACCGGATCGTGGTGAAGAAGCGAATCCACGTAGGCGTCGCAGTGGGGCTAGAGGATGGGCTTGTGGTGCCCGTCCTCCGGGACGCGGACCGTTTGAGCATCGCCGGGATCGCCCGCGCCTTGGCCGACCTGGTGAACCGGGCCCGCGCCGGCAAGCTGACGCTCGAGGACGTGCAGGGCGCCACCATTACCGTCAACAACACCGGCGCCTTCGGTTCGGTGGCGTCCTACCCAATCATCAGCCCGCCCCAGGCCGCCATTATTACGATGGAAGCCATCGTGCGGCGGCCGGCGGTCATTGGCGACGCCATCGGCATCCGCTCGATGATGAACGTCTGCCTGTCCTTTGACCACCGGGTCACGGACGGCCTGTACGTTGGGCGTTTCCTGCAAAGCGTCAGGCGCCGCCTGGAGGGCTTTGGCCCCGATACGGCTCTGTACTGACGCCTGCCGCCTGCGGCCCGGCGCTGCGCCGGCCGCAGGCAACGATAGGAGTGGATGGGCATGGAACGTGAGCTGCCGCTTTTGCCCATGGACGCCGTGACCGAGCAGCCGGTCCTGCGCCAGCGGCCGCCAAAGCGCACGGAAAACTACAACCCGACGGGGAAGCCCCCATGGCTCAAGGTGCGGGCTACCTTGGGCCCCAACTACCGCCGGCTCAAGGACCTGATGCGCGGTTTGTCTCTGCACACCGTCTGCGAAGAGGCGCAGTGCCCCAACATCTTTGAGTGCTGGGAGCACGGTACCGCCACCTTCATGATCCTGGGCGACATCTGCACGCGCGCGTGCGGTTTCTGCGCCGTCAAGTCGGGCCGGCCCACGGAGCTGGACTGGGCGGAGCCCGAACGGGTCGCGGCCGCGGTGGAACTCTTGGGACTCAAGCATGCGGTGATCACCTCGGTCACCCGCGACGACCTCCTCAACGGCGGCGCGGAGATTTTCCACGGCACCATCCGCGCGATCCGCGAGCGGTGCCCGGGGACGACGGTGGAAGTGCTGATCCCCGACTACCAGGGCAACTGGGACGCCCTGCAGATCACGATGGCGGCCCGCCCGGACGTTCTCAACCATAACCTGGAAACCGTGCCGCGCCTCTACCCTTGGGTCCGGCCGAAGGCCAAGTACGAACGCTCCCTGGAGCTCCTGCGGCGGGCGAAGGCCATGGACCCGACGGTCCTCACCAAGACGGGTATCATGGTCGGGCTTGGGGAAACGCGGGAAGAGATCGAGCAGGTCATGCGGGACGTGCAGGCGGCCGGCGTCGACATTATGACCATCGGGCAGTACCTGCGGCCGTCCATCAAGCACCTACCCGTGGAGCGCTACTACCCGCCCGAGGAGTTTGCCGAGCTGAAACGGCTCGGCGAAGCCATCGGGATCCCCCATGTCGAGGCGGGTCCGCTCGTACGCAGCTCCTACCACGCCCACGAGCAGGTTCAGAAGCTGGGCGGCGTGCAGGTGTGAAGCCGCAAGATTGCCGGCGTGAAACGGGAGGTCCTAGCGGCGTGAAACGAGAGGTCGTTGGCCATCCCGAGTGGCCTCGCTGCTGGGCCGTGAACCTCGGCCTGTGGGACTACGCCCGGGCATGGGACTTGCAGGCGGTCCTGGTGCGCGCCCGATTGAATGGCGACGTGCCTGACCTGCTGCTTTTCGTTGAGCACCCGCACGTCTACACGGTGGGGCGGGGCGGCGACGGGCGGCATATTCTCTGGGATACCGCCCAGCGGCAGGCCAAGGGCGTAGCCGTCTACCATGTGGACCGGGGCGGCGACGTGACGTACCACGGGCCCGGGCAGGCGGTGGGGTATCCGATCGTGTCCCTGCGGGACCGGGGACTCGATCCCCACCGCTACCTGCGGGATCTGGAAGAAGTGCTCATCCGTACCTTAAGGGACTACGGCATCGAAGGCCGGCGGGTACCCGGCATGACCGGGGTCTGGGTGGACAACGCCAAGGTAGCCGCCATCGGCGTCAAGTTTACCCGGGCCGTCACCAGCCACGGCTTTGCCCTCAACGTCAACACCGATCTCAGCTACTTCCTGGGCATCGTGCCCTGCGGCCTGACCAACCGGGCCGTGACGTCCATGCAGGAGCTTCTCGGGCGCCGGCTGGACATGGCCGAAGTGCACGCGGCCCTCACGTACCACTTTGCCTACGTCTTCCAGCGGGCGGTGGAAACGCAGCCGGCCGACGCGCTCTCCCCGTGGCTTGCGGCCGTCGACGACATGGCGGGGAGAGCCGCGTCCGCCTCAGCGCCGCCGGGAAGCGACCCGCACAAGGCGCGCACCGAGGCGGTGCGCCAGCTCCGTTAGCGGTTCTGCCGTACCCGGCGGGCCCGCGTCGACCAGGAAGCAGGGGACGCCCAGCGCTCGCAGGCGGGCTGCCAGCTGGATCGTCTCCGCTTGCGCCCGCTGCCGGTGGTCCATGCGCGCCGCCCTGGCTGCACCAGCCGCCGCGGCGTCGTCCCGAACCGCGCTTGGCGCTGCGGCGGCGAGGGCGGGTGCGACACCGGCTCCCGCCGTCGCGCCAGCCCGTGGAGTATCCGGCAGCGGCACGTTGGCTTTCCCATCGGTGAATAGAACGAGCACGGCGCGGCCGTCCGGGTGCCGCAGCCGCCAGCGGTGCACGAGGCGGGCGGCCAGGGCCAGGGCGGCCGGCAGCGGGGTGCCGCCCCCTGACGGGAGGGCCGCGATCTGGCGACGGATGAGGGCAGCGCTGCGCCCCGGCGGGCAGACCAGGCGCGCACTACGGTGGCGGAAATCGATCAAAGCGACGTAGCGCCTCTCGCGATACGCGCTGGCAAGGACGCTGACGGCCGCCCCTTTGGCCAGGTGCATGCGCCCCTGGGCCATGGAGCCCGACCCATCGACGGCGAGAATGTACAACGTCCGGGAGCGGGGCTGCCGCCTTCGCCAGCGCAGATCCTCAGGGAGCACCCGGATCGCGAGCGGCGGTTTGGGCGGGCGCAAGGGTTGAAAGGGCAGCGCCGCCAGGATGGTGGGCACAATCGCCAGCGGGCCGCTTTGGCGCCGGGCAGAAGCGCGGGCTTCCGGTCGGCCGTCAGCACTGTGGTGTGTGCTGACCCGCCGCGGCTCGGACGGGTCGCCGGTTAGAACCAGGGCAGCCGGCAGGCTGGCCGGCGGCACGACGATGACGGGCGGTGCCCCAGCGCCGTCTGCGCCCGTTGGGTCGGCTGTTCCGCTGGCGCCCTCCGCACCTTTTGTGTCCTCGGTGCCTGGCGTGCCGCCTGTGTCCCCAGCGCCGGCCGTGCCGTCCGTGCCCGGGTTGGCGGGTAGCCCTGCGGACCGGGAGAGGGTTCGCTGGGCGGCATCGGCGTCCGCGGGCATGCCGCCAGGCTCGGGCGGCGCTTGCACCGTCGGCTCGGCCAGGCGCGGGTAGACAACCCATTGGAGCGCGGCGCCGATGTCCTCGGCGGTGACCGCAGTGCGGCCGTGCCACGCGGCCCGGGCGAGGCACAAACGGGCGGCGAAGTAGTCAAGGGGCTGCTGCCGGATACCCGCCTCCGTGACCCGCCGGCAGACCTCCTCCGCCAACGCCGGCGACAGGGACATGCCCGCAAGCCGGCGGCGGGCGGCGTGGATGCGCGCCCGCAGGGGGCCCCAATGTTGGTCGCGGCCGGTCAGGGCGCTGTTGGCCTGTGGGGAGGAGACCGGCCGGGGGGAGACCTGCCGGGAGGAGACCTGCCGGGAGGAAAGGAACGTGGCCGGAAGCGTCACGCTTGGCGTGAGGCTTGTCCACTCCAGCCACAGGCCGCAGTGGGCGGCGATTGGGTCTTGCGGCAAGGGACGGGAGGCGCCGCGGGCGAAAAGGATCGGGCGTTCATGAGGGGGCAGCTGCGCGAGCTGGGACGCCAACGCCGCGGCCAGCGGCGCAGGGAGGAGGTCAGCCGCCTCGATGACCAGCGCGCCGCCAAAGGCCCGCGCCGCCAGTCCTGGCCGGTGCACCAGGCGGCCGCTGGCCAGGGTGGCCGCAACGTCGAGCCGCGGGTACAGCACCTCTGGGGTAAGTCCTGCGGGCACGCGCACCGGAGCGCGGCCGGTCAGCGCTCGGACCAGCGTTTCCAGGGAGAAAGCTGCGTCGGCCCCTTGGGCACCCCAGATGTAGACGCCTCGCAGCGCCGGGTCGACCGCCAGCAAGATAAACGGTTCGGGCAATAGCAACGGGTCCGGGATCGCTTCTGTCATCAACAGCCCTCGTGTCGTTGCGCACTGGTGCCAAGGCAGCGGGCGCTGCGAGCAGCCCGGTGCCGGGTTAGATGCCGGGTTAATTATAGCATTGGGTTGAGCGGAGGTGGGGCCAATGGGGACGTTGACCGATGTCGCAGGGCTCAGGGTCGGGCATTGGACGGACGACAAGGCCTTGACGGGATGCACCGTAGTGCTCTGCGAAGGCGAGGGCGCGGTGGGCGGCGTCGATGTACGGGGCGGGGGCCCTGGGACAAGGGAAACAGATCTCATGGCCCCGGGGCGCTTGGTGGAGCGAGTGCACGCGATCGTGCTCTCCGGCGGCAGCGCTTTCGGCCTGGCCGCGGCCGCAGGCGTCATGGAGTGGCTGTCCGAGCGGGGTATCGGCTTTGACACCGGCGTCGTGCCCGTACCGATCGTGCCGGCGGCGGTCATTTTTGATCTGGCCGTCGGGGATCCGAAGGTGCGGCCGGGCCCGGCCGAAGGCTATGCCGCGGCGGCCGCCGCCACCGCGGGCCCGGTCGCGGAAGGCAACGTGGGCGCAGGCGCGGGAGCATCGGCGGGGAAATGGGCCGGGATGGCGTACGCGATGAAAACGGGGATCGGAACCTGCTCCCTGAGCTTGCCGGGCGGCGGTACGGTCGGCGCCCTGGTGGTGTGCAATCCGCTGGGCGACATCGTAGATCCGCTTACCGGCCATCTGGTGGCGGGGGCGTACGACCGCAAGCAGCGGTCGTTTCTAGCGCACAGCGCCGGGTTCGCCGGCCGGGCGGGGTTTGCAGCTGCGTTTCCTGCGGGCAACACGGTGCTGGCGGTGGTCGCCACCGACCTGCCATTGTCCAAGGAGGCCGTCAACAGGGTAGCACAGATGGCTCACGACGGTATCGCCCGTGCCATCTACCCGGCGCACACGCCCTGGGACGGGGACACTGTGTTCGCCCTGGCCACGGGGAAGGCCGAGGCGCTGCGGGCCACCAGTCGCACCCGGGAGATGGAGCTGGTGGCAGCAGTTGGTGCGGCCGCCGCCGAGGCGGTCGCCCTGGCCATCGTGCGGGCGGCGCGGCAGGCGGCGCCGGCCGGCGGTTTGCCGTCGGCGGCGTCAGCCTAACAGTGCCACCAACCGGTCCAAAACCCGGTGGGCCACGTCGAGCTTGGGCAGCAGCGGGAGCTCCTCGACCCGCCCATCCGCGTGGAAGATAGTGACCCGGTTCGTGTCGCTTTCAAACCCGCTGCCGGGTTCGGAGACGTCGTTGGCGACGATCATGTGCAGCCCTTTGGCCTTGAGCTTGCTCAAGGCGTTTTCGCGGACGTCTCCGGTTTCGGCGGCGAAGCCAATCTTGATAAACGGCCCTCTGACCGACGCGAGCACGTCGGGGTTGCGCACCAGGCGCAGTGTCCATGAGCCCGCGTCGCCCTTCTTGAGCTTGTGGGCTGCGGCCGATTCCGGGCGGAAGTCGGCGACCGCGGCCGCCATGATCAGCGCGTCCGCGCCTTGCACGGCGTCCTCCACCGCGCTCAACATGTCCAGCGCCGACTCGACCCGCCGGACCTCGATTCCCGCCGCAGTTTCGGGGTCGGGCGCGACGGACGTGACCAGAGTGACCTGTGCACCCCGGTCCCGGGCCGCCGCGGCCAGCGCGTGCCCCATCTTGCCCGACGAGCGGTTGGTGATATAGCGCACGGGGTCGATGGCTTCCCGGGTGCCGCCGGCAGAAACCACGACGCGGCGCCCGGCCAGGTCCCCGTTGCGGCCCAGCACCCAGCGGAGCGTGCCGAGAATGGTGCCGGGATCGGCGAGGCGGCCAACGCCTTCGGCACCCGACGCGAGCCGCCCGCTGGCCGGCTCGACCACGACCGCGCCCCATTCCTTGAGCCGTGCCAGGTTGGCCTGGGTGGCCGGGTGCCGGTACATGTTGGTTTCCATCGCGGGGCAGACGATCACGGGCGCGGATGCGGCCAGCACCGTGGCTGTGACCGCGTCGTCGGCCATGCCGACGGCAAGGCGCGCGATGAGCTGGGCGGTGGCGGGTGCCAGCAGGATCGCGTCGGCCCGCTTGGCCACGGCCACGTGATCGATGGCTAGCTCTGAGCGCGGGTCAAACAAGTCCACGCTGACCGGCCGGTGGGTGAGGGCCTGGAACGTCAGGGGCGCCACGAACGCCGTTGCCTCCCGCGTCATTACCGTGTCCACCTGGGCCCCCGCTTGCACAAGGCGGCTGGCCAGCTCCGCGGCCTTGTAGGCGGCGATGCTGCCGGCGACGCCGAGGACGATGGTCTTGCCCGACAGCGGATGACGGCTCATGCGTTCAACCCCCCGTGGGCCGTCTCCGGGTGAGGCGACTGGTAGTCGGGATGGTTCATCAGATACAGCAGCCGCAGGCCCTCCAGCGTCAGGTGACGGTCGATGGCGTCGAAGACCGCGGCATGGCGCGCCACGACCTCGGCCAGGCCCCCGGTGGCCACGACGCGGGCACGCGTCCCCAGCTCCGCCTGGATGCGCTCGATAAGGCCGCGCACGAGGCCCGCGTAGCCGTAAACGGTGCCCGCTTGCATCGCATGGATGGTGTTGCGGCCGATGGCGGACGGCGGCGGTGCGAGGTCCACGCGGGGCAGCTTGGCGGTCCGCACGAAGAGGGCTTCCGCCGCGATCTGCACGCCCGGGGCGATGGCGCCCCCTAAGTATTCGCCGTTCGCCGAGATCACGTCAAAGGTGGTGGCGGTGCCCATGTCCACCACGATGGCCGGTCCGCCGTAGCGGTGGTAGCAAGCGACCGCGTTGGCGATGCGGTCCGCGCCGACCTCCGCGGGATTGTCCACTTGGAGTTTCAAGCCCTTCACCCCGGAGCGCCCGCTGACCCACCAGGGGGTGACGGCAAAGAGATGGCGCACGACCCGTTCGAAGCAGGCCTGCAGCGGCGGCACCACGTTGCCGATCACGACCGCCGTGACCTCGAGGGGCGAGTGGCCGGCCCGCTGGAACCAGTTGTCGATCTGGATCTCGTACTCGTCCGACGTCCTGCGCAGGTCCGTGGACAAGTTCCACGTGCGCAGGAGATGGTCGCCCCGGTACAAGCCGAAGCTGATGTTGGTGTTGCCGATGTCGATGGCCAGCAGCATGCAATCACATCCTTATCCGTTTGGAAACACCAGCGGCGCCGGCGTGACCCCGGGCAGGCACTTGGCCACGGCCTGCCGCACCCGTTCGCCCGAGTCCATGTCGTCCAGGGGATCCCGGCGCAGGCGGTGGCTGAGGGCCATGGGCGCCAGGGCCGCCACGTCGGCGAGCGTGGCCGCCTCTCGCCCCGCAAAGGCGGCCAGGGCGCGGGACGCGCGCAGCAGGCACAATTCGCCGCGGTGGCCGGACAGCCCCAGCTCCGCGGCTAGCCGCGCCGCCGCTTCCACCGTCTCGTCGGGCACCGCTACCGTCTCCAGCCGCTCCCGGGCGGCCGCGATCCGGTCCCGCAGCTTCGTTTCGGCGGCAGCGAAGCGGGCGATGAAGGCTTGCGGTCGCCGCTCAAACTCATCCCGCCGGCGCACGATTTCGACGCGGAGGGCGATGTCCGTGATGGTGGCCACCTGCACGTACAGGCCGAAGCGGTCCAAGAGCTGCGGCCGCAGGTCCCCCTCTTCGGGGTTGCCCGAGCCCACCAGCACAAACCGGGCCGGGTGCTGGAGGCTGATGCCTTCCCGTTCCACCACGTTGACGCCGCTGGCCGCCACATCCAGCAACAAATCCACCAAGTGGTCGTCCAGCAGGTTGACCTCGTCGATGTAGAGGAACCCCCGGTTGGCCCGGGCCAAAATACCCGGCGCGAAGACGGTTTCGCCGCGGGTCAGCGCGGCCTCGATGTCCAGGCTCCCGGTCACCCGGTCCTCCGTCGCCCCGAGGGGCAGGTCGACTACCGGGATCGGCTGCCATTCGGTGTCAAAGCTGCCGTGGGCGTTGCGCTCGCGGCAAAAGCTGCACCATTCCTCGGGACGGCCGGGGTCGCAGCGGAAAGGACAGCCGGCCACAACGGGAATCGGCGGCAATAGGCGCGCCAGTCCCCGCACGGCCGTGGACTTGGCCGTGCCCCGGTCTCCCATGGCCAAAACGCCCCCGATGAGCGGGTCGATGGCCACCAGCACCAGGGACAGGCGCAGCTCGTCCTGCCCCACGATGGCGGTGAAGGGATACACAGGCTGCACGGCGGCGGTGCGCAGCCGCATTCACACGACCCCCTCGACGCGATCCTCCGCGTCCGCCAGGATCGCTTGCAACTTCGCCCAGCGGCGGCCGTCCGCCTGCCAAAACCCGCGCGCCCGCGCCTCGGCGAGCCGGGCCGCCATCCGGTACACGGCGCGGGGATTGTGGCGCAGTAGCCGCTCCCGCATGTCGTCGTCCAAGAGAAAAGTGTCCGCCGCCGCCGTGTACACCCACGAGTCGACGGCGTCGGCCGTCGCCGACCAGCCGAAGGTGTTGTCGAGGCGCGTCGCGATTTCGTGCACGCCCTGGTAGCCGTGGCGCAGCATCCCTTCATACCAGCGCGGGTTGAGGAGGCGGGTGCGGGCCTCGAGCCGGATGGTCTCATCGAGGGTTCGCACCGCGGCGTCCGGTGTGACCGTATCGGCCACGAACGCCGCCGGCGCCGCGCCCCGCACCTTCCGCGCCGCCGCGGCCAGCCCGCCAAGGTATTCGTAGTAATGGTCCACGTCCGCGAGGCCGATCTCCGTCGAGTCCAGGTTCTGAAACACGGCGGCGCACGTCTTGAGGCAGGCGGCGAGAAGGTCCGGTTCCACCTCCCCGGCCGTGCCGTCGCCGTAGACATACGCCTTGCGCTCGAGAAACACGGCGCCCAGATCGTCGCTGCTCTCCCACGCGGACGCCTCCACCACGTGGTTGACGCCGGTCCCATAGTGGCCGGGGGCGTTGCTGAAGACCCGCCGCGCGGCCTTAGGGAGCGGGATGCCCAGGTCAGCGGCGATGGCCAGCGCATGCTTGCGGATGTAGTTGAGGTCGGGGTCCTCGTCGGCCGCGGCGGCAAGCTGCACGGCCCGGTCCAAGAGCTCCATGACGGTTGGGAAAATGTCCCGGAAGATGCCGGAGACGGATAGGACCACGTCGATCCGGGGCCGGCCAAGTTCCTCGAGGGGGATGAGCTCGAGCCGCGTCATGCGGCCGAGGCTGTCGGGCCGCGCCCGCACCCCGATCAGCTCCAGCACCTGCGCGACGCCTTCGCCCTGGGTCTTGATGTTGTCCGTCCCCCACAGCACGCACGCGATTGTTTCCGGCCAGCGGCCGTCCCGGTCTTTGATGCGGGCGAGCAGTTGCCGCACGACGGCCCGCGCCCGGGCGACCGCCACCGGTGACGGGATGCGGTGCGGGTCTAGCGCGTGCAGGTTGCGGCCAGTGGGCAAGGCGGCCGGTACCCGCGCCGGGTCGCCACCGGGCGCAGGCGGGATGTACCGCCCGGCGATGGCGGCCAAGAGCGCGGGGATTTCCCGGTTCGCGGCGAGGCGCGCGAGGAAGTCCGCGGCAAACCGGGCCAGGCCCTGCCACTCGGGCTGTTCGGACCGCGGGTCGCCGGGCGCTGGGAAGCGGCCCGCCGCGAGCGCCTGCGCGACGCGCCGGCCTGCCTGCATGACTTGCTCCCGCCGCGGGTCGGCGGGCGAGAGGGAGTCCCAATCCACGCCCATCTCCCGGGCCACAAGCTGCGGGAGGGAGGGCATTCCTTCTTCAGGGCGCGGGTGTTGCAGCGCCGCCCACAGGAACTCCATCGCTTCGGTATCCGATACGGGCGCCCCCGCCACGTGCAGGCCTACCGGGATCAGGCGCTCGGCCAGGGTGCGCAAGTAGGCGCTGAGACGGTCGATGTAGTCGGCCGGCGATTCGTGGCTTTGCGGCGGTTGCACATCGGCGTCCAGCTGCGCTTCCTGCGCGAGGGCCCGGACAGCCTCCCACGCTTGCTGCCGCTGGGTATCCCCATCGGCGCTGCGCCAGGCGGCCACCGCGTCCTCAAGGGACAAGAGCGTCCGGTACAGGCCTGCTTCCCGCAGGGGCGGGGACAGGTACGTGACCGTCGTCGCATAGCTCCGCCGCTTGGCGATGGTCGCCTCGGAGGGATTGTTCATCGAGTAGAAGTACACGTGGGGCATGTCCCCAAGCAAACAGTCCGGCCAGCAGACGGCGGTCAGGCCCAACTGCTTGCCGGGCATGAACTCAAGCGCTCCATGGGTGCCGAAATGCACCACCACGTCGGCCTGCCAGACGTGCTTGAGGTAGGCGTAGTAGGCCGCGAAACTGTGGGACGGGGTGGCGTCCGGCGCGAACAGGAGCCGCATGGGATCTCCTTCGTAGCCGAAACCGGGCTGCACCCCGATGAAGACGTTGCCGAGCGCTGCGCCGCGGATGCGCAGGCCCCGCATGTCGGCATCGATTAAGCCCGGTGGCGGTCCAAAGTTGGCCGCGATCCGCTCCCAGCGCGGCACGAGCCGCCGGTACTCGTCCACCGGCAACTGGTCCGCCACCGCAATGGTCGGGGCCCCCGGCAGCGCTTCGTCAGCCCCAAGCACTAGGCGCATCAGGCTTTCGGGGTCCGCCGGCACCGTAACGCGGTACCCGTCCTCTGCCATGGCTACAAGGAGGTTGTAAAGGGAGCGAAAGACGTCGAGGTAGGCCGCGCTCCCGACGCTGCCCTTATCGGGCGGGAAGCTGAAAATCGTAATGGCCACCCGCCGCTCGGCTGGGGATTTCCGCCTGAGATCGACCCAGCGCCGCACCCGGCGCGCGAGCAACTGCACGCGCTCAGGGTCCGGCACAAAGTCGCCGTCAGCGCCCTTGGCGGCAAACACCCGCGGCTCCGTGGCGCCCTCAAGCTCCGGCAGCACCACTTGCAATGCGGTCTGCATGGGCGCCAGCCCCACCGGGTCCGCTTCCCACTGCGCCCGGGTCTGGAACAGGAGCGGGAAGGGAACGAGATACGGGATATCCAGCTCCTTGAGGAGCTCGACCGCCTGGTCCGGCTGCGGCCGGCCCATAGACCCGATAAGGTTGAAACCCGTCAAGTTGAGCAGCAGCTCGATGCCGGCCGGCCGGAAATGGGGGTCGATGAGGCGGCGGTTGTCCAGTCCTCCAAAGCCCGCCACCACGTCCAGGCCCTCCGCTTCCAGCGCTCCGATCACGGCTTCGTAGTGCCGCCAGGCGCCGCCGGTGACGTACTGCCGGAAGACGATGACGCCCACCGTCGGCCGCTCGCCCGTCTTACCCCCACGGTACTGCTCATACCACGCCCGGTACGCCTCGTAGGTCGAGAAATACTGCTCCGCCCGGGGATGCCACAGGGCGACTTCGGGGAAAATGACCGGCGGCTCCGGCTGGAAGCGCCCCGCGTACGCCGGGTGGTGGTTGGCCAAGTGCAAGAGCAGCCGGCGCCAGTTTTCTGGTGCCGCGTTGAGCCAGTACGCCCCGGCCTGGCCGTACGCCCAAGCTTCCCCCAGCACATCGGGACCAAACCTGGACACAAGGCGCGGCAGCGCAGCCAATAGACCCGCAGGCGCGGGAGGCGCCGGCGCACCGGCTGCCCGCAAGCGCTGCGCCAGTTCGTGCAGGCGGCCGGGCTCCCGCACCCACGCCTGGGCGTCAAAGGCACCTAAGCGCGAGTGCAGCATCAGCTCGGGCTGGGAGGTGAACACGACCGTCACCGGCGGCCGCCGCTTGGCCAAGAGCTCCGCCAGCATGACCACCTCCCGCTCGCTGTTGAGCATGGAGCCGATGAAAACGTCGGCAGCGGCCAACTGCCGCTCCAGCGTGGCTTTGTCCAGGTGGGTAAGCTCCTCGAGGGTATAACCTTCAAGGGCAACGGACAAACCGGCGCCCGTGGTTTCCAACAGCGCCGCAGCCCGGCGCAGCGTGTGCACCAGCTGCGCCTCGGCAACGACGTAGAGGCAGCGCAGCAATCTCCAGTCCTCCTCGTCAAGACAACCCAAACAAAAAAACTTCGCCAGAGAAAGCGTTCTGTCCTTTGGAACGGCCTGCGGCGGGGCGCGGCCCGCAGGCGTTCCCATCGACGCCGGAGAAATGATACCCCAAAAGGGGGATGAGTTCCCATGGAGACCATCGACCTGCTCAAAGAGCTGGCCGTCCCCGCGGACACGAAGATCGTGCTGCTGGTCATGGACGGCCTGGGCGGTCTGCCCCATCCGGAAACCGGTTTGACGGAGCTGGAGACTGCCCGCACGCCCAACTTGGACGCCCTGGCCCGGCGGGGGTCTTTGGGCTTGGCCACGCCCGTCGCGCCGGGGGTGACCCCGGGCAGCGCGCCGGCGCACCTGGCCCTGTTTGGGTACGACGCGGTCAAGTACCGCATCGGCCGCGGGGTGCTGTCGGCCGTCGGCGTCGGGCTCGACATCAAGCCCGAGGACGTGGCGTGCCGGATCAACTTCGCCACCATGGAGAACGGCGTTATCACCGACCGGCGCGCCGGCCGGATCCCCACGGAGGAAGCGGCCAGGCTCTGCCAGCGGCTGCGGGAGATCCGCCTGCCAGGGGTAGAAATCATCATCGAGCCCGAGATGCAGTACCGGGCGGTCGTCATCCTGCGCGGCCCAGGCTTGTCGGAGCACGTGAGCGACACCGACCCGCAGGTGACGGGCCGGCCGCCGTTGCCGGCCAGGGCCCTCGCACCGGAGGCGGAGGCCACCGCCGAGCTGGTTAACCGCTTTATCGCTGAGGCCAACCGCGTCCTGGCCGGCGAACCCAGGGCCAACACCATCCTCGTGCGGGGCTTCGGCCGGCTGCCGGCGATCCCGAGTTTCGCCGAGCTGTACCAACTGCGGGCCGCGGTGCTGGCCATCTACCCCATGTACCGGGGTCTCGCCAAGATCGTGGGCATGACGGAGCTGCCGGCGGGCAAAAGCCTCGCCGACCAGGTGGCCTCGCTGAAGCAGGCGTGGAACGACTTCGACTTCTTCTTCATCCACGTCAAGGGCACCGACGCGGCCGGCGAGGACGGGGACTTCGACCGCAAAGTACGGGAGATTGAGGCGGTCGACGCGCTGTTGCCGGAGATTCTCGCCCTCAATCCCGATGTGCTGGTGGTGACGGGGGACCACTCGACGCCTGCTGCCCTGCGGAGCCACAGCTGGCACCCGGTGCCGGTGCTGCTGGCCTCCCGCTCGGCGCGGGCCAACCCGTGGGTGGACGGCTTCGGCGAAACCGCCTGCACCCGGGGCACCTTGGGCCAGCTGCGGTCCCGGGACCTGATGGGGCTGATCCTTGCCCACGCGCAGCGGCTGAAGAAATTCGGCGCCTAGACGGGCAGCAAGAAAACAAGACAAGCAAGGCAAGGCAACAAAAAAAGCAACGGTGCCTGCCCGCCGATGGACGCTGACCTACCAAATGTGTCCGCAGGTGCAGTAACGGCGGTTCATTTCTCACCGTTGCACCGGTCAGTGTCTCCCGCCGGCGGGCAGGCTATGCGCGATGGTCAGGGGGCGGAAGCGGTGTCGGTCGGGGTCTGCGGTGCCCTGGTCCGGGAGGGTCGCGTCCTTATGGTCCAGCAGGCCTACAACAACCGCTATGGCAAGGGGGCCGGCTGCTGGTTCGTCCCCGGGGGCTACGTCAAACCCGGGGAGACGCTGGCCGAGGCGGTGGAACGGGAGCTCCGGGAGGAAACCGGGCTGCTCGGCCGGGTCCGGGGACTGTTGGGCATCCGCGAACGGGGCGGCGACCTGGTGGCCATCTTCCTGCTGGACTTCGTCGGCGGCGAGCTGGCGATCGACCGCCGGGAACTCCTGGATGCACGGTTCGTTTCCCGGGCCGAGCTTGACGAACTGGCGCCCGTGATGGGCCTGTCCCGGGAAATCGCCCGCACCGCGCTGACCGCGGCCGCGACCGCCTTGCCGCAGCACGCCTACCGCCCGGAGGGCGTGCCTGGGTACGTCCTTTACCTGGCGCCGGGGGAGTAGGGAGGAAGAAAAAATAAAAACTCACGCTTCCGCAGGGCCCGTCGGCCCCGGCGGAAGCGTGCGCGTAAGCAGGTGTGACCGTAAGCCAGATTCTGTTTCTGATGGCCATCTATCTCGCCCGGCCTTGCACCGGACGGCCTCCCTCAGGAGGCTGCCCCCTACCCGCCCCTTACGGGGCCTATTTGGGGTTGCTCGGTGGTGGGGGTTACCACGTTCCACCCGCCCCGTCGCCGGGGCGGCTCGTCTCTATGGCCCTTTTATAGCTAATCCCGGCCGCGAGGGTCGGTTTCGCATCCGTCGGCTTGCGCCGCCCTGCCTTGCGGCAGGCACCAACTTTCTGCCGGCAGCGCCGGCAGCCGAGTCTGGACTTTCCTCTAGCGGCTGTCGATCAGCCGCCAGCGGCCATCCGTCACACCTGCTGCGCCCGGGCGCTGGCGGACCGCTCGGGTCCGCCGGCAGAATCATTATACCACCGAGACTGGGGTTTCACAATCGGCGCCTTCTGGTACAATGGATGCGGGCAACACGAGGGAGGAACCCTTTGCCGGTGAAGATCGCGGTATTTACCGACAGCTACCAGCCCTACGTCAGCGGGGTCGTGCGGTCCATCGACACCTTCGGCGCGGAGCTCCTCGAGCTGGGCCACGAGGTGTACATCTTCGGGCCCCGATACTACCACCAGCCCCCGGGGCCGTCCGCGAGGCCCGAGCGCCCGCCTGCTCTGCGGGTGTTCCGCTTCTGGTCCATCCCGGTGCCCACGTACCGCGGATTTACGGTACCAGTTCCCATTTCGATGCAGGCCGAGGCGCTCCTGGCTGAGCTCGGCATCGACATCATCCATACCCATACGCCGTTTATGATGGGCGTCATGGCGGCGGTGCTGGCCCGGCGGCGGCGGATCCCACTCGTGTTCACCCATCACACCATGTATCACGAGTACGTGCACTATGTGCCGGGCGTGCGCACAGTGCTGCGCCAGTTGATGCTCCGCTACGTGGCCGCATACTGCAAGCGGTGCGACCTGGTAATCGCGCCGACGCCCCAGATCCGCGACTTCATCGTGGAAACCTACCGCCTTGAGGGCAAGCCGGTCCAGGTGATCCCCACCGGCATCCCGGTGGACGACTACCGCCAAGGCGACCGCAGGTGGCTGCGGGAGCGGCTTAACATCGGCCCCGACGCCCCGGTGCTCATCTTCGTCGGCCGCCTCGCGCGGGAAAAGAACGTGGGGTTTCTGCTGGAAGCGCTGCAGCACGTCCGGGCCATCCAGGACGATGTCCACTTGGTGCTCGTGGGCGACGGCCCGGATCGCCCCCGACTTGAACGGCTCGCCCGGGAGATGGGTCTTGGGCAATGGGTGCATTTCACCGGCACTTACTCCCGGCACGAAGTCGTCCAGGCGTTCCACGGCGCCGACCTGTTTGTGATCGCTTCCACCACGGAAACCCAAGGGCTTGCTACCTTGGAGGCCATGGCGGCTGGGCTGCCGGTCGTCGGCGTCGATGCCCCGGGCACCCACGACATGGTGCAAAACGGGGTGCAGGGGCTGTTGCGGCGAGAAGACCCCCAGGAGTTGGCGCAGGCGGTGCTGTCGTTGCTCGGGGATCCGGCAAAGCGCCAGCGCTTCGCCGCCCGGGCCCGGCAGCGGGCAGAGAGCTTGAGCAGCCGCGAGATGGCCCTGCGCCTGGTCGGAGCATACCAGGAACTGCTTACTCCTGGCCTGCACGACTCTAAGGCGAGAAGGGAATCAAAGGTTGCGGTGGAATTGCCCAAGGGAGTTTCCCGTTGACAGCGGCCTGGTTGCCCGGTTTCCGGCGGCGGCTTGGCCGCAAGGACGCGAGGTGAACATGTGTGCAGCGGCCGACGGTGGCGACCATCGTTTTCGGCGCCCTGGTGATGCTCGGGTTTGTCCTGCTGGCCACGGTGCTTTTGCCCTTGAACGGCTGGTCCATCTGGGGCGCCGAGGGGTTGTACTACCATTATCTGACCGAGTTCTTCTGATGCGCTTTGCGCGCCGCTGGTAGCCGCGGCGCATGCGGGTTGGGGGTGACGCGGGATGGAGCTGGAGGAACGGATCCAGGAGGAGACGCCGGTCCTGCCGGAGACTGGCGACGCGCCGGTACCGGCATGGCTCGTCGGCCTCAGCATAGCGCTGGTCGTCTGGGCCGGCTGGTACCTCGTGCTCTCCATCCGCTAAAGGCCGTCGGAGCGGCCGTTGACAGCGGCGGAGGCGTGTGCTAGGATCAGAGGCACCATCCACGCACTATGGGAAAAATTATGACTGGCGATGATGGGGAGCAATAGGCCGCGGCTCGGTTGCAGAGAGCCATCGGCTGGTGCGAGATGGTACCTGAGCGCGACCGAAACTCGCCCCGGAGTCGTTCCCCGAACGTCCCGGCAGCAAACGGGGCCGTACAGGGCGGCGCGCCGCAAGCCGCACCGGACGGTGAGGCAAGCGGCCGGGGCAAGTAGACGGGACCGGGTTCCGCCCGTTACCGCGGAATGGCACCGGGAAATCGGGGCCGCAGAGGGGGCCGCACCAGCGGCCAATTAGAGTGGTACCGCGGAAGGTTTACGCCTTTCGTCTCTAAGGGGACGGAAGGCGCTTTTTTGTAGCGAGGTGCATGCAGATGGAACGTACGGCGACCATGAGGCCGACCACTTACGATTTTGACGCCGTCGAGCAAAAGTGGCAGCGGGTTTGGGATGAACAGCAGCTATACCGAGTATATGAGGATCCGTCCAAGCCCAAGTACTATGTCCTCGAGATGTTTCCATACCCGTCGGGGAAGCTGCACATGGGCCACGTGCGCAACTACACCATCGGGGACGTGGTGGCGCGTTATAAGCGCATGCGCGGTTTCAACGTGCTGCACCCAATGGGCTGGGACGCCTTCGGCTTGCCGGCGGAAAACGCGGCCATCCAGCACAACATCCACCCAAGCCCGTGGACGTGGGACAACATCGACTACATGCGCAAACAGCTGAAGCGGCTGGGCATCAGCTACGACTGGAGCCGCGAGGTAGCCTCGTGCCATCCCGACTACTACCGCTGGACCCAGTGGCTGTTTTTGCAGTTTTACAAGGCCGGGCTGGTGGAAAAGAAGCGGGCGCCGGTCAACTGGTGTCCCAAGTGCCAGACGGTGCTGGCCAACGAGCAGGTGGTCGACGGCTGCTGCGAGCGCTGCGATACGCCGGTCACGGTGCGGGATCTCGAGCAGTGGTTTTTCCGCATCACGCAGTACGCCGAGCGGCTCTTGAGCGAGCTGGACGAGTTGACCGGCTGGCCGGACAAGGTCAAGATCATGCAGCGCAACTGGATCGGCAAGAGCACTGGCGTCGAGATCCAGTTCCCCATCAAGGGCATGGACGAGGCCCTGGCCGTGTTCACAACCCGCGCCGACACCATCTACGGCGCCACCTACATGGTCATTGCCCCGGAACACCCGCTGGTGCCGCGGCTGATCGCGGATTCGCCGGACCGGGAGGCCATCGAGCGTTTCATTGAGGACGTGCGCCGGCAGGGCGAGATCGCGCGCGCGGCCGAGGACGCGGAGAAGCTGGGCATGTTCACCGGCAGCTACTGCGTGAACCCGTTCACCGGCGAGGAAATCCCCATCTGGATCGGCAACTACGTCCTGATGGGCTACGGCACGGGCGCGATCATGGCGGTACCCGCCCACGACCAGCGGGACTTGGACTTCGCGCGGCGCTACGGCCTGCCCGTGCGGGTGGTCATCGCTCCGCCCTCGGGCGATCTGCCCGACGCCGCGACGATGACGATCGCCTACACGGAAGACGGCACCATGGTCAACTCCGGGCCGTACACCGGCCTGCCCAACCGGGAAGGGCTCGAGCGCATCGCAGATGAGGTGGAGCGGCGGGGCATCGGGCGGCGCCGGGTGCAGTACCGGCTGCGGGACTGGCTCATCTCCCGCCAGCGTTACTGGGGCTGCCCGATCCCCATCGTCTACTGCGACCGCTGCGGGACGGTGCCGGTGCCCGAGGACCAGTTGCCGGTGCTTTTGCCGGAAGACGTATCCTTCAAGCCGACCGGTCAGTCGCCGCTGGTCGATAAGCCGGAGTTCGTCAACACTACGTGTCCCAAGTGCGGCGGGCCGGCCCGCCGGGAGACGGACACGATGGACACCTTCGTCGACTCGTCGTGGTATTTCTTGCGGTTTTGCGACCCACACAACCGCAACGCCGCATTTGACAAGGACAAGGTCGACTACTGGATGCCCGTGGACCAGTACATCGGCGGCGTCGAGCATGCGATCTTGCACTTGATGTACGCCCGCTTCTTCCAGATGGTGCTGGCCGACCTGGGGCTTGTCAGCACACCTCGGCCGTTTGAGCGGCTGTTGACCCAGGGGATGGTGCTCAAGGACGGGGCCAAGATGTCCAAGTCCAAGGGCAACACCGTCGACCCCAACCACATCGTGCAGACGTACGGGGCCGACACGGCGCGCCTGTTCATCCTGTTTGCCTCGCCGCCCGAGCGGGACCTTGAGTGGAGCGACGCCGGTGTGGAAGGGGCCTATCGCTTCTTGAACCGGGTGTGGCGCCTCGTGACGGACCTGGTCAATGAGCTCGGCCCGTTGCCACAGGGACCGGCGCCGGCGGGCCGCGACGCGGTGGCGGAAGAGCTGCGGCGCATGGTGCACCGCACGCTCAAGAAGGTGACCCAGGACATCGAGGACCGGTTCCACTTCAACACCGCCATCGCCGCCGTCATGGAGCTGGTCAACGCCTTCTACCAGTACAAGGACTCGGCGGCCGAGAAGGACAAGGCCGTCGTGGCCGAGGGGCTCGAGAAGCTTGTGCTGATGCTGGCGCCCTTCGCGCCGCACTTGGCCGAGGAGCTGTGGCGCACGCTCGGCCGTACCGACAGCGTGCACCTGCAGCCGTGGCCGAGCTATGATCCGGAGGCGGTTCAGGCCGATACCATCGAGGTTGTGGTGCAGGTTAACGGCCGGGTGCGGGACCGGCTGTGGGTGGCCCGGAAGGCGTCCGAAGCCGAGGTACGCGAGGCGGCCCTGGCTCTGCCTAAGGTCCAGGAGCACATCGCCGGGCGGCAGGTGGCGCGGGTCGTGGTGGTACCCGGGCGGCTCGTCAATATCGTGGTAACCCAGTAGGGATGCAGTCTCGTGGCGACGGCCAGGTGAGGGTGGCCAGCGGCGCCCCTCGCCGGGACTGCACCTGGCAAAATTGCGGCGGGACGGGTTCCTTCTCAACACGGAGGCCCGTCCCGCCGCCTTTTAACGTCCCGCCGGCTTTTCTCTTTAGCCCGCCGCCCCGACAGCGTCAAGGATCGCCTGGGGCTGGTAGCCCACGATCACCCGCCCGTCGATGACCGTCGTCGGCACCCCCATCGCCCCCAGCTTCGCCAGTTCAGCCACGTACTGGCGATTCAAGCTGACGTTGCGCTCCTCGTAGGCAATGCCCTGGCTGTCCAGAAACTGCTTGAGCAAGGTGCAGTAGGGGCAGGTCGCGGACGTATACACAATCGGTGTCTTCACGGCACTGATTCCCTCCCTTGAGATACAGGTACCGGGTACGGTATCCTCGCATGTTAAGATTAATATACCCAGATGGGTATGTCAAGCGCTGCTTGGGAGGCCTGAATACTGCCCTGAATACTGCAATGTAGCCGAAGGAAGACCGCCGCGCAGCACGAAACCGCGTGCCCACCAACCGCCGGCCGCGCCCACAGGGGATGGGAGGGGTATGTATGCTCGGGTGGTCGCGGTTGGAAAGCTGGCTCGCGGTCGTGGTCAGTGTCTTGCTGGTGACCGGGGCTGTCGCCAACGTGGTTCTGGGCCGTCAGCGAGGTGGCGGACCGGCGATCACCGAGACCATCGAAGCGGCAGCGCCGTCGGTCCAAGAAACGGGGGCCCACACGGCAGGCACACAACCCCCCGGCGGCGGGCATAACGGGGCAAGTTCCGCCACCGGCAAAGCGGACGCCGTGGGAAACGGTTGTGCCGATGCAGCGCCTGCTGGTGACGGGCCGGCCGCCGGCACGGGCCACCGTCTCAACATCAATCTCGCCCAGGCGTCGGAGCTTGAACGCCTGCCGGGCATCGGTCCCGCCTTGGCGCGCCGGATCGTCGAGTATCGCGAGGCATGGGGGCCGTTCAGCGATATCACGGACATCCTCGAGGTACCCGGGATCGGTCCCGCGAAGTTCCGGGCGATCCAGGACCTGATCAGCGTTGAGTAGCGCCGTGCGGCCCCTTGTGACCTGGAGCGTGCTGGTGGCGGCCGGCATCGCCCTGCAGGGGCGGCTGGGCTTCGCGCCCGCTGTTTGGACAGGGCTGGCCGCCGCCCTGGGACTGCTCGTGGCCCTCGGGACGGCGCGCGGGCGCCGCATGGCACCGCTCGCCCTCGCGCTCGTGGTCGTCACCAGCGCCGGTTGGCTCGCCCAGCACGAGGCGAGGCTGGAGGCAGGCCTCTCGCCGTTTATCGACGGCAGCCCCGTAGTTTTGAGGGGCCAAGTGGTAACTTACCCCGAAGCTGACGGGGCACGCCTGCACCTCGTGGTGCGGGTCGACCGTGTCGAGCGCGGGGCAGAGACCGTGGTCGCCGCGGGCCGGGTGCGGGTGACGATGCCAGCGACGGTGGAGGTGGACTACGGCGACCGCGTGCAGATGCGGGCCGTCCTGCGCCGTCCCGCGTCGGCAGGCAATCCCGGCGCGTTCGACTACCGGGACCACCTGCGCCGGCAGGGGATCACGGCCATCGCCACCGTCTCCTATCCGCGCCACGTGTCGGTCATCGCCCGCAGACAGCTCAACCCGTTCTTGAGGCTCGCCGCCGGGGTCCGGGCGCGGGTGGCCGAAGGCCTACGAGCCACTTTGACGCCGGAGCGGGCCGGGGTGATGACCGGGCTGGTCTTCGGCGAGCGCCAGGACTTGTCGCCCGAGCTTGAGGACGCGTTCCGCCGGGCCGGGGTGACGCACCTCTTGGCCGTGTCGGGCCTGCACGTGGGCTTTGTGGCTACGACCGGCTGGCGGCTCTTGCGCGCCCTGCGGGTCCCCCGGGCGGCGAGCGCGCTGGCCGGGGCGGCGCTCGTGTGGCTCTACGTGCTGGCCACCGGGGCGCGGCCGCCGGCCGTGCGTGCGGGCGTCGGCACAACCCTTGGCCTGCTCGCCTCGGCAGTGGGGCGGGAGAGGGATCTGGCCTCGGCGCTCGCCTTGGCGGCGCTGGTGCTGATGCTGCAAAACCCGCTCGTGCTGTTTGATGTCTCGTTCCAGTTGACCTTCGCCGCCACAGCCGGGATTCTGCTGGCCTACGGGCCGCTGTGCCGGGCGATGGCCAGGCTGCCCCGGGCGTTGGCCGGCGCCGTCGCGGTTACGGCCGGTGCCCAATTGGGCGTTACGCCCCTCTTGGCGTACTATTTCCAGGAGGTCTCATTGGTCGGCTTCGCCGCCAGCCTCATCGGGGCCCCGCTGACGGGGGCCCTGGTGCCGTTAGGCCTCGCAGCCGGCCTCCTGTTTCACGTCTGGCCCGGCGGAACGCAGTTGTTGGCCGCTGTGGTGAATTGGGGGCTCGAAGCCTTGCTGGCCGCGACGGCCGGCTTTGCCCGGCTCCCGTGGGCGGTTGTCTCCGTGCCCAAGCCGGCCAGCTGGGCGATCGCGGTCTGGTGGGTCTTGGCCGCTGTCGCACTCCGCTGGTCCGAGTTGGCCCCGCGGTGGCGGCGGGGGCTCCTGTGGGCGTGCACCCTGATTGTCGCTGCCACGTGGTCTGCGGCGGCGCTGGTGCCGCGGCCCCTGGAGATGCTGGTGCTGGATGTGGGCCAAGGGGACGCCATCCTGATCCGCACCCCGGCGGGTGTGACAGCGCTCGTGGACGGCGGCGGCCGCCGGGTGCTGGAGGGGAACGAGGTTTTCAACGCAGGAAAGGACGTCGTCTTGCCGTTCCTGCGGCGGGAGGGCGTGCGGCGGGTGGATGTGGTGGTGGTGACCCACCCCCACGACGACCACCTGGCCGGGCTGCTGCCGGTCTTGTCCGGTGTCCCGGTGGGGCTGGTGGTGGATAACGGGCACGGTGGGTCCACTCCCCTCTGGGACGAGTACCTGGCGATCATCCGGGAACGGGGGCTTGCGCGCCGGATCGTGCAGGCGGGACAATCGATCGTGCTCGACGGCCAAACGGTGCTGGAAGTGCTCCACCCGCCGTCCGTGCCCCTTGCGGGGGCCGGCGACGGCCTCAACGACAACTCCATCGTCCTGCGGCTGCGCTACGGGCGGACTGCTGTGCTGCTCACCGGCGACCTGGATGTCGCGGGGCAAGAGCACCTGCTCAAAATCGGCGCGGATCTGCGGGCCGACGTGGTGAAAGTTCCCCACCACGGCAGCCGCCTGTCGCTCGTTTCCGAATTCTACGCCGCCACCGGCGCCGCGGCGGCCGTCATTTCCGTCGGGGCCAACACTTACGGCCAGCCGCACCCGGATGTCCTGGCGGTCCTAGAGCAGTTGGGCATCTCGATCTACCGGACCGACGTGCACGGCGCGTTGCGCTGGGAAAGCGACGGGACCGCGTGGCGGCTGTGCCCGACCCGGGTGTTGCAGCCGGAGGAGGCGTACGCCTGCTGAAGGGGCAGGAACCGGCGGGACCGGCGCGGAAATGCGGCAGGGCAAACCGTGCCGTTGAAAGGGTGGACCGTCATCGACGCGCTGGCGCAACTCGGGAAAACCCTGAAGACGGGGCCTGTGGCGGGCTTGTACCTGCTCGTGGGGGAGGATGTATTCACACGCGAGCAGGCGTGCCGCATGATCGTGGCAGCAGCTGCGGCCCTGGCGCCGGGAGGGCTCGATCGCACCGTACTCTACGGGGACGAGGCTACGCCTGAGCTGATCATGACCGCCATCGGGACCGGGTCGCTCTTTGGCGATCAGCGCCTGGTCGTCGTCCGCGGATTTGACCGGCTGCCGGCCGCCGGGCAGGACCAGCTCGTTCCGTTGCTCGCGAGCCTCCCGGCCGGCGTCACCGCGGTGCTGATTTGCTCCGCCATCGACCGCAAGCGCAAGGCGATGCAGGCGCTGGTCCGGGCGGCGCGGGTGGTGGCATGTGATCCGCCCCAGCAGGGAGCGTTGCCCCAGTGGGTCATGCAGAGGGCGCGGGAGCTGGGCTTCGCCATCCAGCCGGAGGCGGTGCAGGTCTTGCTGGAGTTGGCCGGGGCGGACCTGCAGACTTTGTACACCGAGCTTGAGAAGCTGGCCGTTTACGCGGCGGGCCAGCCCGTGGACGCGGCGATGGTGCACGAGGTGGCCAGCGTGGCCATTCCGCATGCGGCAGAGTACGCGATCTTCCGTTTCGCGGACGCGGTGGCCCAGGGCAAGCCCAAGGACGCGCTGGCGATTCTCAATGAGCTGTTGGCCGTGGGACAGCCTCCCCTGGTCATCTTGAGCATGATCGCGCGCCAGTTCCGGCTCATCCTGCTGGCGCACGGCGCCGGTGCCGGCGCCAAGGAGCTCGCGGCTCGCCTCAGCCTCAATCCATACGTTGTGGAGAAGGCGGCCCGGCAGGCCGCACGGGTCGGCCCCGAGCGAGCCGCGTCCGCACTGCACCGGGTCGCGGAGGCGGATATGCAAATAAAAACGGGCCGGGACCCCCGCCTCGTGCTGGAAACGCTGGTGGTCGCGCTGGCCCATCTGAATGTCGGGAAAGCTATGGTCGGATAATCGACCGGCGCAAACGGCCGGGCAATCAGCTGGCCTTGTTGAGCCCGTTGAGCCGGGCGGCAAGCCGCGCCTTGCGGCGGGAGGCCTGGTTGGGATGAATCACACCCTTCGCGGCCGCGCGGTCGATCTGGCTGACCGCCTTCTTCAACAGCTCCGTGGCCAAGTTGACATCGCCCTGGGCCACAGCCGCGTTGTAGCGCCGAATGGCCGTCTTCATCCGCGAACGGATCATGCGGTTGCGCAACGTGCGCTTGGCGATCACCCGCACCCGCTTCTCAGCAGAACGCGTGTTGGGCACGTCCGGACCTCCCTTCTGCCCTGAAGTTGAACGCAAACATTGTACCACACATTCCCGGCGCAGGGTATAGGGATCTGCGCGCGGAGAGAGACTGTGACGGCAGGAGGTGGGGCCCATGGATCCCGGCGCCATTCACACCGAATGGCTGCGCCGCTACCGAACGCGAACCGACCTTGCCCTTGAAGCCCGCGAGGTGATCATCCAGCACGAAGGGCCCCCAGAGATCCCCGGCGTGGCCGTGGAAACCGAGCACACCCCGGTCGGCGTCATCTCCCGCGTGGCGATCACGACCGAGGAAGGCGCCCGGGCCATGGGCAAGCTCCCCGGCAACTACACCACCATCGAAGCGCCAGGCCTGCGCCGCCGGGACCAGGACGCCTTAGAGCAGGTGGCAGAAATTATCGGAAAGGAAATCGCGGCGTTCCTCCAGCGCTGGCAAGTCCCGGCGGACGGCGAAGTGCTGGTGGTGGGACTCGGCAATTGGAACGCGACGCCCGACGCGGTGGGCCCCCGCACCGTCCACCACTTGATCGTCACGCGCCACTTTTTCTACATGGCCCCGCCCGCAGCCCGCACTGGCGCGCGCCCCGTCGCCGGGATTTCCCCGGGCGTCCTCGGCATCACGGGTTTGGAAACCGCCGAGATTGTGCAAGGGATTGTGCGCCAGATCCAGCCGGCGCTTGTCATCTGCATCGACGCCTTGGCTGCCCGCAGCGTGGAGCGCTTGGGAACGACCGTCCAAATCGCGGACGCGGGGATCCAGCCCGGTTCTGGGGTGGGCAACAAGCGGTTCGGCATCACCCGCCAAACCCTGGGCGTGCCCGTGCTGGCCATTGGCGTGCCGACCGTCGTCCACGCCTTGACGGTGGTGGCCGACGGCTTGGACCGGATGGCGGCTTACGAGCGCGGCGTGGTCCAAAATCTGTTTATGGGTCCGTCAGCCGCCGGCACCGGACCCGCGGCCGGCACCGCGACAGTACCCGCCGCTGGCGGCGGGACCGGCCCCGCGCCCGCAGGCACTGGCGGTGGGATGCCGTTGCCGGACCCCCGCTGGCTGCTGCAGTCGGGGGCCGGCCCGGCCGGGCAGGCGGCACCGTCCCCCGGCGTTGTGACGCCCCAGGCGTCGCCCACACGGCAGCAGCCGGCATCCATGGGGCCGGCGCCGGCCACGGCCCGTCCGGCTTCGTCCGCGCAGCGGGCGGTACTCGAGGAAGTGCTCGGGCCTTACATGGGCGATCTCATCATGACGCCCAAGGAGATTGACGTCCTCGTGGAGGACGTGGCGGAGATGCTGGCGGAAGGGCTCAACCAGGGACTGCACCCGGACCTGGATCTCAACCGGCTGATCCTGGCTGCCACCGGTGCAGGTCAAGGGTAAGCCTCGCCGCGGGACGATGGCCGTTCGGTGCCTGGCGGTCCGGGAGGGGCCGGCTGAAGTGCTCGCCACAACCCCGCGGCAAACTGCTCCGGTGACGGGTTTTGCTCCCAGAAGGCGTGCCAGTGGGGTGCAACCCGCGCCGCCAAGGCGTCAAGCTCGTCCGCTAGTTGGCCTTGCCGGATAGGCGCCTGTTGGAGGTAGTCGGCCAGAAAGGCCTTGCTGCGTTCGTCGAGCGGCGCTGCGCCGTGCCAGGCGTGCCATGTGTCGGCGCGCGCGGGCAGCAGTCCCAAGGTTTCGGCCAGCCAGCTTTCCGTGCGGGCCGCCAGCCACCCCGCAAGCTCCATGGCCAAGCGCGTATGGTCGTCGCCCTGGTAAGGGTCTTGGCGGAACACGAAATAGCCGCCGGGCTCCATGGGCGCGGCTTCGCCCGACGACGCGTGGTGAGGTATCGGCACCAGCAGGTAGCCCCCGGGTTTCCGCTGCAGCACGGCGTGGGCCAGGTGGGGGCCTACCGGCCCAATGACGGCCGTGCGGCCGGTGAGGAGCCGCTCGACACGGCTGTGGGTCGCTGCGGCAGGATCGGCAGGGAAGGCTCCCTTCTGGCGCAAAGCCTGCAAGAAGCGCCCCACCCGCACCAATGACTCTTCGCTCCAGCCGAGAGGGTTCTCTGGGCTCGGTTCGCCCGGGGCGCCGGCGTTCAGCATGAGATGCGCCAGCGCCGCAACGGAGAGCGTGTCGAGGGCCAGCGGGTGCTCGACCAGCGCCGCGGCTTTTTTGGCGAAGTCCAGCACTTCGTCCCACGTCCACCCCTGGCTCAGCAGGCGGTCGATGGACACCCCGCCGCGCTCAAGCAAGGCGGCGTCGGCCAGCCACACTTCCCACCACAATGCCCTGGGCCAGCCCCAGACGGTGCCGTCCCGGGCGAGCCCGGCCACGGCCGCCGGGTTAAAGACGGGCGGCTCGCCGCGCGGGGCAGCCGGGAGGTAGGGGCCGGCCGGAATCTGGTGGGAAGGGTGGAGGACAATCCCTCGCGTTGTCCCATACACGTCGGGCGGTCGCCCGGCCGCAACGGCCGCGGCCAACTGCCGGCGGGCCTCGCCGGGGTCAAGGAGGCTATAGCTGACCCGGGCGTTGGGCCACCGCTCCTGGAAGGCCGCGATGGCTTCGGCCAGGACTTCCCCTTGGGTCTTGGCCGCCCACGGGATGACGATGGATTCCTCCCAGACGACCAGCTCATACGCGCGCTCCGGGTCGATCCGTGCCCTCGGGTTGATGGTGATGCCGGCAGCGTCGAAACGGGGGCCGAAGAACAGGAGCCAGGCGGCCAAGCCCGCGGCCGTTGCAGTCGCCGCGCCCAAAACCCCCATGAGCAGCCGCTGCCAGAACCGACCCGGCACCGTCTTCCGCCCCCCCACTGGCTAACAATACGGGCCGAAGCGCGAGGGTATGCGGCAGGGAGGCATATCCACCCCAGTTCGTCCCATACATTGGCGGTGGAAAGGGAGGATGGCTGTGGCTCGCATCGCCTGGGCGCGGCTGCGGTGGCGCCTGCGGGTGCTGCGGATTCGAGTCGGGCGGCTGGGCCCGCGCACGTTGTACCCGCCCGCGCGCCAGCTGTTCATCTTCTGGCTCGTGCTCGCCGCCGGCGCGGGGCTGGTCGCGCTGGATCGAGTCTACCCGCAAGCCCGCGCGCGGCTCGCCGGCTTCATCGCCGGTGCCTGGAAAGATGCCGCTGCGGGCGCCGGGCAGCTGTTACCCGGCATCGTCTCATGGGCCGAGGCGCAGGGACGGCTCGGGGAGGTCGCCTTGCGCGAAGGGCTGCCCATGGCGTTGTGGGAGACCGGTCCCGAACCGCCCCCGCCGCCCGATTGGCGCCGCGACGTGCGGGCGCTCGTGTTCGCCGTCACGCGCTACGACATCGGCAACCCGCAGACGCTGCTCGAAGCGGCGATGCCGGGCCTGGCCGCTTACAGCCAGGATCGGCGCCGCGGGCTCTTGCCGCCGCCCGCTCCAGGCGCCCCGCGAGTAACCGTCGCCCCCGCGGATGAATGGGTCCCGCGCCCGTCACAGGCTGCCCAAGAGCCGCCTGCCGGGTCGCGGATCCCCGGGGCCGCGCCGCGACCGCCGGCGGAGCCCCCAGGGCCTCCGGCTGCGACCCCAGCGCCCCCGACGGAGCCCCCAACGCCTCCGGCTGCACTCCCAGCGACTCCGGTGGAGCCCCCAGCGCCTTCGCCGCCGGTGCCTCCACCGCCCGGAGCCGTTCCTGTTCCAGCTGGACCGCCCGCCGATGCCGGCACGGGGGGCGAGCCTGCCGCACCCGGCTGGCAGCAGCGCCTCAGGGCGGTCCAGTGGGGCGACGGGTGCCGGATCCTGATTTACCACACCCACACGTCGGAGACGTACCGGACGGGGTCGTTCGCGCCGGGCCGGGAGGACGCCTACCACCTCTGGAACACGACCGAGACGGGTATCGTCGAGGTCGGCCGGGCGATGCGCCGGCGCCTGGAGGAGGTCTACGGGATTCCGACCTGCCACGCGGTGGAGATCCACGACTGGCCGTCACACCCCCGCGCCTACATCGAGGCGCGCGCCACCGTGCAGCAGGTCCTGGCCCGCAATCCAAACCTGGAAATCGTGCTGGACGTCCACCGGGACGCGCCGGCGGGGCTGGTCGCCACCGTGGGCGGGCAAAGGGTGGCCCAGGTGGCCTTGGTGGTAGGGGCCAACACCGCCATGCACCCCGGCTGGCGGGCCAACCTCGCCTTTGCCCAGGCGCTGGCCGAGCGCATCCAAGACCGCTGGCCGGGCATGTTCCGCCGGGTCATCGAGCGGCCGGACTCGCGCCTCAACCAGGACCTGCATCCGCGGGCCGTGCTGGTGGAGATCGGGTCGTACGACAACCACCTGGATGAGGCGGTGCGGGCCGCGGAACTCTTGGCCGACGTGCTGGCGGAGATGCTCCTGGGAATCGTTGAGGGCGAACGGGGGCCCGGGGCGGGGGCGGTCCGCTAGGGCGAGCGGCGGGCCATGCGGCGAAACGTGGCGAGCACCAGCTGCAACTCCTCCATGCGCAGCGCGACAGCCACAAGACCGTAGACGGCGACGCCTGCCGCTATCCCGGCCAGCACCTGCACGATCCGGCCGCTGGTCAGGGTCAAGTCCACATAGGTCCCCGCCAGTCGGGCCGCCGCCTGGGCCGCCGGGAACATGAGGGCTGCACCGACGACGGCCCGCGCAAACGTGCCCGCGACGGCCCGGATATCCAGCCGGCCCCCGAGCTTCGGTCGCAAGAGCATGAGCTGGGCCGACATCTGCACGATGGCGGCGGCCGAGAAGGCCAGCGCCAAGCCGCCGTGGGAAAGATTCGTCCAGCGCAGCAACGCCAGGCTGAGCCCCGTGTTGGTGGCGACCGTCAGCAGTGCGATTTTCACCGGCGTAACCGTGTCCTGCAGGGAATAGAAGGCGCGCGTCAGCACCTGAACCGACGAAAGGGCGAAGACGCCCGCGCCGAAAAACCATAAGGCGTAGGCGGTCGTCGCCGTGTCCTCAGGCCCAAACGCCCCTACCTCAAACAAGAGGCGCACGATTGGCTCGCCCAGAGCCACGAGGCCCGCCGCCGACGGCACGGTGACAAACAGCACCGTGCGCAGGCCGGTGCCCAGGGTGCGGCCGAATTCCTGCCAATCTCCCAAGGCCGCCAGGCGCGCCATCACCGGAAAGATGACCATGGACATCCCCATGCCGAAGACCCCGAGCGGCAGCTGGATGAGGCGGTTGGCGAGGTTCAGCGCGGTGATGTGGCCCTCCGCCAGGGTGGAGGCCAGGGCCGTGAGGATGATCGTGTTGAGCTGCACGACGGACAGGCCGATGATCGTGGGGATCATCAGCCGGACGACTTTGAGCAGCCCCGGGTGCCGCAACTGCAAGCGCCACGGAAACCGGCGGGCGGCGCGGGCCACAAAGGGCGCTTGGATCAAGAAGTTGCCCACGGCGCCGGCCACGGTGCCGACGGCCATGCCCATGATGCCCATGACGGGTCCAAGGAGATACGCGCCCAAGGTGATGGCGACGTTGTACAAGATCGGCCCGAGCAGGGGTACGGCGAAGCGTTGATAGGCGTTGTGCACTCCCATGCCTACTCCGGCGAGCGCCGTGAAGAGCACCGCCGGGAACATGACCCGCATCAGGACGATCAGGAGCTCCCGCTGGTTGCCGCTGAAACCGGGCGCCACCACAGGCGCGAGCCACGGGGAGAAGGTGACACCCAGCACCGTTAAGACCACAAGTCCCCCGCTGATTAAGGTGATAAACGTCGCCGCCATACGCCACGCTTCGTTCTCCTGCCCCCGAGCCAGGTAGCTGCTGAACACCGGGATGAAGGCCGAGCTGATGGCGCCGCCGACCAGCAGGAAGTACATCAGATCCGGGATGTTGAACGCGGCCCGGAAGGCGTCGGTTTCCCAGGAGAGGCCGAAGACGTCGGCGATGGCCCGCTCGCGGATGAAACCGAGCAGGCGCGAGATGAGGATGAGGAGCATGACGATGCCCGCGTTGCGGGCGACGGTGTGCGAACTGGACATGGGCTTTCCTCCAAAGCAACCAAAGACGACAGCTTCGCTCCGGCGGCGTGGGTGTCCTGGTCTGCTCCACGGTATTTTTGCTATAATGGGGCCATGCATCAGCGGCGGATACGCAACTTCTGCATCATCGCCCACATCGATCACGGCAAATCGACCTTGGCGGACCGGCTGCTGGAGCGGACCGGCGCCTTGTCCCAGCGGGAGATGAAGGAACAGATCCTAGATTCCATGGATCTGGAGCGGGAGCGGGGCATTACCATCAAGCTGACGGCCGTCCGCCTGACGTACCGGGCCCGGGACGGGGAGGAGTACATCCTCAACCTGATCGATACGCCGGGGCATGTGGACTTTTCCTACGAGGTGTCCCGCAGCCTGGCGGCCTGCGAGGGGGCGCTCCTCGTCGTGGACGCCACCCAGGGCGTGGAAGCCCAAACGCTGGCCAACTGCTACCTCGCCCTGGAGCACGACCTCGAGATTATCCCGGTGGTCAACAAGATCGACCTGCCCAACGCCGAGCCAGAGCGGGTGCTGCGGGAAATCCGGGACGCCATCGGGCTTGACCCGTCCACCGCCATCCTGGCCAGCGCCAAGACGGGCCAAGGCGTCGATGAGATCTTGGAAGCCATCATCCAGCGCATCCCGCCGCCCAAGGGCGACCCGGAGGCGCCCTTGCGGGCGCTCATCTTCGACTCCCATTTCGACGCCTACCGCGGGGTCGTCGCCTACGTGCGCATCGTCGACGGCACCGTGCGGCCCGGCATGCGCATCAAGATGATGAGTACGGGCAAGACGTTTGAAGTGGACGAAGTGGGCGTCTTCCTGCCCGAGATGCGGGCGGTGCAGCAGTTGTCCGCGGGCGAGGTCGGTTGCATTACGGCCACCATCCGCAATGTGCGGGACACGCGCATCGGCGACACCATCACCGACGCCGACCGGCCGGCTGCGGAGCCGCTGCCCGGGTACCGTCCCGTCAAGCCGATGGTGTTTTGCGGGCTCTACCCGGTGGAAAACGAGGACTTCGCCGACCTGCGGGATGCCCTGGAGAAGCTGCAGCTCAACGACGCGGCCCTCGCGTTTGAAGGGGAGACGTCCAACGCGCTGGGCTTCGGTTTCCGCTGCGGTTTCTTGGGCCTGTTGCACATGGAGATCGTCCAGGAGCGGCTCGAGCGGGAATTCGGGCTCAACCTGATCACCACCGCCCCCAGCGTCGTGTACCGTGTCGTCTTGACCAACGGCGATGTGGTGGAGGTGGACAACCCGGCCAAGTTCCCGGAGCCCCAGTTCATTGAGCACGTGGAAGAGCCCTACGTGCGGGCGACCATCATGACGCCCGCCGAGTATGTCGGCCCGCTCATGGAGTTGTGCCAGGAGCGGCGCGGCACCTTCATCAACATGGAGTACACGACGCCCGAGCGGGTGCAGCTCATCTACGAGCTGCCCTTGAGCGAGATCCTGCTGGACTTCTTTGACCGGCTCAAGACCCGCAGCCGGGGCTACGCCTCGTTGGACTACGAACTGATCGGCTACCGCGAAAGCGATCTGGTCAAAATGGACATCCTGCTCCTCGGCGAACCCGTGGACGCGCTTTCCTGCATTGTGCACCGGGACAAGGCGTACGCCCGCGGGCGGCAACTGGTGGAAAAGCTCAAGGAAGTCATCCCGCGCCAGCTGTTTGAAGTGCCCATTCAAGCCGCCATCGGCCGCAAGGTCATCGCCCGGGAAACCGTCAAGGCCCTGCGCAAGGACGTCTTGGCCAAATGCTACGGCGGCGACGTCACCCGCAAGCGCAAGCTGCTGGAGAAGCAAAAGGAAGGCAAGAAGCGCATGAAGCAGCTGGGCCGGGTGGAGGTGCCGCAGGAGGCCTTCATGGCCGTGCTGCGGATCGATTAGGCATGCGGGGCTTGTACGTCCACGTTCCCTTCTGCGAAAGGCGGTGCCACTACTGCGACTTCAACACGTACCTGCTGCGCGAAGGCGGCGTCGAGCAGTACCTCGACGCGCTCGCGCAGGAGGCCGCCCTCTATGCCGCTCGGGACGACGTGGCGGGGGTGGAGTTTGACACCCTCTACATCGGCGGGGGCACGCCGACGGCGCTGGGCCCGGCACAGCTGGAGCGCCTGTTCGCGGCCCTCGCGCCGCTGCGGGTCCGGCCCGGCGCGGAGATGACGGTGGAAGCCAACCCGGGCACGCTGACCGACGCCCGTCTTGCCGCCCTGCGGGCGGGCGGCGTGAACCGCATCAGCCTGGGCGTTCAGAGTTTGAACGACGAGCTGCTGGCACGCCTTGGGCGCATTCACACCGCCCGCCACGCGGCCGACTGCTACCGCAGGGCGCGCCGCGCGGGTTTCACCAATATCAATGTAGACCTCATGTTTGGCCTCCCGGGCCAGGACCTGGCCGACTGGCAGCGCACCCTCAAGGAAATCATCGCCTGGGGACCGGAGCACGTCTCCTGCTACAGCCTCATCATCGAGGAAGGCACGCTGTTCGGCGAGCTGCACGCGCAAAACGCCCTGCCGCTGCCCGGCGAGGAGGCGGAACTGGCCATGTTCCAGTACGCCATCGACGCCCTGGGCGAGGCCGGCTACGAGCACTACGAGATTTCCAACTGGGCGCGGCCAGGATGCGCCTCGCAGCACAACCGCATCTACTGGCTCAACGGGGAGTGGCTGGGGCTCGGGCCCGGTGCCCACTCCCAGTGGCGGGGCGAGCGTTTCGCCAACGAGCGCCTGCCGCACGTCTACGCGGAGCGCCTGAGCCGCGGCCAGCTGCCCGTCGCATGGCGGGAAACGGTCGATCAAGCCACCGCGGAAGAGGACACGGTCATCTTGGGCCTGCGGCTGCGGGACGGGGTGGATGCCGACGCGTTCGCCCGCCGGTTTGGCAGGCCTTTGGGTGAGGTCTTTGGGCGGGAGATCGCGCGCTTGCTGGAGCTGGGCCTGGTGGAATGGCGCGGATCGCGCTTGCGCTTGACCGAAAAGGGCTTGCCCGTGGCCAACCAGGCGTTCCAGGCGTTCCTGCGGGAGCGGATGTGACCGGGCCGGTTCCGGTGGCGGCCCTGCGCCGGACTTTCCCTTTGGTCTACCGATTTGTCTAAGGATCCGGCCAGCGGTCGGCTTCGACGCCGACGGCCTGCTCGACGCGCCCAAAGCCGTCGCGCTCCAGGCGCCGGTCCAATCCTTCCAAGACGTTTCGCACAAACCCAGGTCCGCCGTAGACGAAACCGGTGTACACCTGGACGAGGGAAGCGCCCGCCTTGATCTTGGCGTACGCGTCTTGAGCGGACATGATACCACCGACGCCGATGATTGGCAGCTGTCCCCGGGTGCGCCGGTAGATGGCGGCCACGACGCGGTTGGAGAGTTCAAACAGGGGCGCTCCGCTCAAGCCGCCCGGCCGCTCAACGCCAGGACCGCGCACACCCGGGCGGGTGACCGTCGTGTTGGTGGCGATGATGCCGCTCACCTGGCGCCGCAGGCACACGTCCAGCACCTCGTCCAACTGCTGGGCGGTGAGGTCTGGCGCGACCTTGACCAGAAGCGGGCGCTCGGTTCCCGCGGTCCCCGCGGCGAGCCGGGCGCGGGCGGCGTTGACCGCGGCCAAAAGCTCGTCCAAGAGCGGTGCTTCTTGCAGTCCCCGCAGGCCGGGGGTGTTGGGGGAGCTGACGTTGATGACCACAAAATCGGCCACCGGATAGACAATTTCAAGGCAGCGCACGTAGTCCTCGGTAGCCGCCTCGGCGGGCGTATCCCGGTTTTTGCCAATGTTGACGCCGATGGGTACGGGCACCAAGGCCCGCGCCTCACCGAGCCGGGCGGCCAGGGCAGGCGCGCCTTGGTTGTTGAAGCCCATGCAGTTGATCAAGGCCCGGTGGGCCGGCAGGCGCCAGAGGCGCACCGGCGGGTTGCCGAGCTGCGGGCGCGGCGTGACCGTGCCTACTTCCACAAAGCCAAAGCCGAGGGCCGCCAGGGCGGGCGCAGCTTCCGCGTCTTTGTCCAGGCCGGCCGCGAGCCCAACGCAGTTGGGGAACCGCAGTCCCATCGCTTGCACCGCCAGCCGGTGCGGGGCCGGCGCAAAGCGCCCGCGCAAGGCTGACAAAAGCCGCGGGTGGCGGCTCGCATGGGCGAGCAGAGCGACGGCGAGACGGTGGGCCCGCTCGGGATCCACCGTCCAAAGGATGGGGCGCGCCAGGGTGTACAAGTCCATCGGCAACAGCCTACCCGGGCGCCGGGGAGCGTGTCAATGGGCGTCCCGTGAAGATTGACAACACTTTTCGGCCGGTGCTATGTTGGAAACGAGGAGTTAGCACTCTCCGGCGAGGAGTGCTAAAGGGGAAGGAGGTGGAGCGCGTGCTGGACGAACGCAAGCGACGGGTACTGCAGGCTTTGACCGACGATTACATCCAGACGGCGGAACCCGTCGGGTCCCGTAACCTGGCCCGCAAGTACAACCTGGGGGTCAGCCCGGCGACCATCCGCAACGAGATGGCCGACCTGGAAGAGGAAGGCTACCTGCACCAGCCGCACACGTCCGCGGGGCGCATTCCGTCGGACAAGGGCTACCGGTACTACGTCGACGAGCTGATGGCACGCTGGGAACCTGGTCCGGCCGAGCGCTCCGCTGTTTACCGGGAAGTGCTCGCCGTGCGCCGCGCGATGGAGGAAATGATCCACGAGGCGGCGCGGCTTTTGGCCCGGCACACCCAGTACGCGTCGGTGGTTGCGGCGCCGCGGCTTGAGGCCAGCATCTTCCGGCGCCTGGACCTCGTTCCGCTGGATGAAACGCGGGTCGTGGCCATCGTGGTGGCGGATCCCGGCTTCGTGCAGCACCGCATCGTTGAGGTGCGGCGGCCGGTGACCCAGGACCAGTGCGACGCCATCGCCGACAGGCTCAACCGGCGGCTCCTGGGCGTGCGCTACGGCGACATCGGGCGCGACCTCCTCTCTGGCATCAAGGAGGAGGTGGGGCACCCGGAGCTGTACGACGCCGTGGCGGATCTGCTCACCAGCGGCCTGGGTGAGCGTGATTCGGATAAGGTCTATCTGGAGGGCACGCTGAATATCCTCAGCCAGCCGGAGTTCCGGGACATCGAGCGGGCCCGGTCCCTGCTAGCGCTGCTGGAGGCCCGGGACATACTCACGCAGGTGCTGAACTACGCCTCCCGGCACAGCGGCACGACGGTCATCATCGGCCAGGAAAACCCGGTGCCCGCGCTGCGGGAGTGCAGCGTCGTCTCGGCCACCTACCGGCTGGGCGGCGAGGTGATCGGCGCCATCGGCGTGCTGGGGCCGACCCGCATGGATTACTCCAAGGCCGTCGGGCTTGTCCAGTACGTGGCCGATCACCTGAGCGAAGCGCTGATGGGTCTCGTGCGCGGCCATTGAAGCGCCGGTAGGTCCGGCGTGGACATGGCCGTGCCGCGTCCGCTATAATAAGGTGGCCCTTGAGGCGTGTCCGCCGCGAGGGACTTTTCTTTGTTCAGGGGAGTCGACGCCGTTGCCGCGCAAGAAGGACGATCCGACTACCAAGCCGATCCAGCCCGAAGCGCCGGCAGATGGGGCGGCCGCGGAGACGGAGGCGCCGGCAGCCGAACAGGCGGTCGCAGCGGCGGCCGGTGCCGAGGCGGCTGTGCAGCAAGAGGCGTCGCCGCGGCCCGACGGGGAGACCGCCCCGGCCCAAGACGGGGCGGAGCGCCCCCAGGAGGCGGCCGGGCCTACGAGTCCGGAGTTGGACCAATTGCAAGCCCGCATCGCGCAGCTGGAAGCGCGCGAGCGGGAACTGGCGGACCAGTACGTCCGCCTGCTCGCAGAGTTTGACAATTACCGGCGCCGCACCCGGCAGGAGATGGAGGCCCTGCGGTTGACGGCGGCCGAGCGGCTGATCGTGGACGTGCTGCCCGTCATGGACGGCCTGGATCAGGCCTTGGCCGCGGCCGGCGAGGAGGCCGCAAGCCCGCTGGGCCAAGGTGTCCGGTTGATCCGGCAGCAGTTGGCTGACGTGCTGGCGCGCCACGGCCTCGTGCCCATCGAGGCGGTGGGCCAGCCTTTCGATCCCAACACAATGGAAGCCGTGGCCGAAGCCGAGCCCGGCGACGGGGCGCCCGCCGGCTACGTGGTGGAGGAGTACCGGCGCGGCTACCGGCTGCACAACAAGGTAGTGCGCCCCAGTCTGGTCAAGGTCGCGGTGGCGCGCTGACCGCGGCCCTCAAGCGACGGGAGGAGTTTGGCGATGAGCAAGGTCATCGGCATCGACTTGGGCACAACCAACTCGGTCGTTGCGGTCGTGGAAGGCGGCGAGCCGGTCGTCATCCCCAACAGCGAGGGCAGCCGCATCACGCCGTCGGTCGTGGCTTTCACCAAAGATGGCGAGCGTCTGGTCGGGCACGCCGCCAAGCGCCAGGCGGTGCTCAATCCCGAACGGACCGTGATATCCATCAAACGCAAGATGGGCACCAACTACAAGGTGCGCATTGACGACAAGGAGTACACGCCCCAGGAGATCTCGGCCATGATCCTGCAAAAGCTCAAGGCCGAGGCCGAAAACTACCTGGGCCAGCCCGTCACCAAGGCGGTCATCACCGTACCCGCCTATTTCACCGACGCTCAGCGCCAGGCTACCAAGGACGCAGGCACCATCGCGGGCTTGGAAGTGCTGCGCATCATCAACGAGCCGACGGCCGCGTCCTTGGCCTACGGCCTCGACAAGGAAGGCAACCAGACCATCCTCGTCTTTGACCTGGGCGGCGGTACGTTTGACGTCTCGATCCTTGAGATCGGCGACGGGGTCTTTGAGGTCAAGGCCACCAGCGGCAACAACCACCTTGGCGGCGACGACTTCGATGAGCGCATCATCCGCTGGCTCGTCGAACAGTTCAAGATGCAGCACGGCATCGATCTGACCCGTGACCGCCAGGCCATGCAGCGCCTCAAGGAGGCGGCCGAGAAGGCGAAGATCGAGCTGTCGGGCGTGACCACCACCAACATCAGCCTGCCCTTCATCGCGATGGGGCCGCAGGGGCCGCTGCACATCGACGTGACGCTTACCCGGGCCAAGTTCGAGGAGTTGACCCGGGACTTGGTGGAAGCGACGCTGGGTCCGACGCGGCAGGCGCTGAAGGACGCGGGGCTGGAGCCGCACCAGATCGACAAGGTGATCCTCGTCGGCGGCTCGACCCGCATCCCGGCGGTGCAAGAGGCGATCAAGAAGCTCATCGGCAAGGAGCCGCACAAGGGGATCAACCCCGATGAGTGCGTGGCCATCGGCGCGGCCATCCAGGCCGCCGTGCTCGCCGGCGAAATGAAGGACCTGGTTCTGCTGGACGTGACGCCCCTTTCGCTCGGCATCGAAACCTTGGGCGGCGTCTTCACGAAGCTTATCGAGCGGAACACGACAATTCCCACGTCGGCCAAGAAGGTCTTCACCACGGCGGCCGACAACCAGACGTCGGTGGAGATCCACGTGCTCCAGGGCGAGCGGCCGATGGCGGCGGACAACGTGACCTTGGGCCGGTTCCGCCTGGACGGCATTCCGCCGGCACCCCGGGGCGTTCCGCAGATCGAGGTCAGCTTTGACATCGACGTCAACGGCATCGTCAAAGTGTCGGCCAAGGACCTGGCCACCGGCCGGGCGCAGCAGGTGACGTTGACCGCGTCCACCGGCCTCACGTCCGAGGATATCAAGCGAATGGTGGCGGAAGCCGAGAAGTACGCCGAGGAGGACCGCAAGCGCAAGGAGCTGGCGGAGCTGCGCAACCAGGCCGACAGCCTGATTTATGCTGTCGACCGCACCCTCAAGGATCTGGGCGACAAGGTGTCGGCGCAGGAGCGGAACAACATCGAGCAGGCCAAGCAGCGGCTGCAGTCGGTCGTGAACGGAAACGACGCCCAGGCCATCAAGGACGGCCTGGAGGCCTTGAGCAAAGCGCTGCACGACGTGACGACCCGGGCCTACCAAGCCGCCAGCCAGACCGGGTACCAGGCCGGGCAGACCGGTTTCGGCGGAGCGACGCCGGGCGCAGACGGAAGAGCGTCGGGTGGGACTACCGTCGAAGGCGAATATACCGTGAAGAACGACGAGGAGCGGCGGGGCGTTTGACCCGCCGCCCCTCTTTCGGTGCAGAGCCCTTGGGCTCGAGGGCGGTGTAGCGATTGGCGACCAAGCGGGACTACTATGAGGTGCTGGGGGTCAGCCGCGACGCCACGCAGGATGAGATTAAGCGGGCGTACCGGAAGCTCGCGCGGCAATACCATCCCGACGTCAACAAAGACGACCCCCAGGCCGAAGAAAAGTTCAAGGAGATCAACGAGGCGTACCGTGTCCTGAGCGATCCCAAGACGCGGGAGCAATACGATCGCTTCGGGCACGCCGCCTTTGATGGTCCCAACGGCGCGGGTCCCGGCGGTTTCGGCCCTGGGGGCTTTGGGGACTTTGGCCCTTTCGGCGCGGGCGGTTTCGACCCCTTCGGCGACCTGTTCGGCGATCTCTTCGATGTGTTCACCGGCGGGCGGCGGCAGCGGTCGCGCGGGCCGGTGCGCGGCCGCGACATCGAGATGGAGATCGACGTCGAGTTCAAAGAGGCCGCGTTTGGCGCCGAGAAGACCATCGAAGTGGATCGGATTGAGGTGTGCTCCCGCTGCCATGGCAACGGCGCCGAGCCGGGCACGCCCATCCAGACGTGCCCGGAGTGCAAGGGCACGGGTGAGGTGCGCCACGTGCGCGCCACCGCCTTCGGCCAGTTCGTCAATATTGTGGCATGCCCCCGCTGCCGCGGCGAAGGCAAGTGGGCGGCGACCCCCTGCCGCGAGTGCGGCGGCGCCTGCCACGTGCGGCGCCGCCGGCGCATCAGCGTCAAGATCCCGGCAGGCGTCGACAGCGGCAATCGCATTCTTCTGCGAGGCGAGGGCGAAGCCGGCTTGCGCGGCGGGCCGCCGGGGGACCTCTACCTGTACGTGCGGGTGCGGCCGCATCCCATTTTCGTTCGCGACGGGGACAACGTCATCTGCGAGGTGCCCATCAGTTTCGTCCAGGCGGCCCTTGGGGACGAGATCGAGGTGCCGACGCTGGAAGGTACCTATAAGCTAAAGATCCCCGAGGGCACCCAGCCCGGCGCTGAGTTTCGCATCCGGGGGCAGGGCATCCCCCGCATGGGCGGCTACGGGCGCGGCGATCAAATCGTCCGGGTCCGGGTTGAGGTGCCCCGGCGCCTCACGCCAAGACAAAAAGAGCTGCTGAGGGAATTTGCTCGGGAAAACGGCGGAGCGCCGCCGGGCAGCAAGAATTTTTTCGAGCGCGTGCGGGACACGCTCGGCGGGCGCAACGGCCAATAGCAAGGAACGGTCAAGCCCGCCCCGGTCTTGCGCATTCTCCGCTAGCGGCAAGGCGCACAGGCGGCGCCGGCGGGCCAGGAGGGCTGCAAGGTGCGGTGGATGAAGGTCGCAGTACTAACCGGCGCCGAGTGCGAAGAGGCGGTCACGCAGATCCTTTTGGCGGCCGGCGCCCAGGGTGTGGTGCTTGAGGGCGACGGGAACCGGCGGGCCGTCATCGCCTATTTGCCTGAGCATTCGCCGGTTTCGGCGGTGTACATCGAGCAGCAGGTTCTCGAGCTCCAGCGCTACGGCCTCCAACCGGGCCCCGCCCGGGTGTCGGTCGAGTGGGTGCAGGACGAGGATTGGGCCGAGAGCTGGAAGCGGCATTACCAGCCCCTGGCGATCGGCCGCCGGCTGCTGGTCAAGCCCGCGTGGGTGGCGGCGCCGCCCTCGCCGCGGATCGTCATCGAGCTCGACCCGGGCATGGCGTTTGGCACGGGCTATCATCCCACGACGGCCCTGTGCCTGGAGGCGCTGGAGGAGCTGGTGCGGACGGGCGAGACCGTCGTGGACGTGGGCACGGGCTCGGGCATTTTGGCCATCGCCGCGGCGCGCCTGGGCGCCGGCTCTGTGGTGGCCGTCGACATCGATCCTCAGGCGGTGCAGGTGGCCCGGGAGAACTGCCGCCGCAACGGGGTGCACGAGCGGGTATGGGTGGCGACCGGCAGCACCGCCGCGGCGCGCGCCCTTGTGGCTGAGAACCACGCTCACCTGGTGGTGGCCAACATCCTGGCTGACGTCATCTCCGACATCGCCGGGGACCTGTACGCCCTACTGCGTCCCGGCGGGGCGCTGGTGGCCAGCGGGATTATCGACGACGCGTGCCCTCTGGTGCGGACAAGCCTCGAACGGGCGGGCTTCTCCATCCGGGACGAGCGGGCCCGGGGCGAGTGGCGCTGCCTCATCGCGGAGCGGACGGCCTAATGCACCGCTTTTTTCTGGATAGTGCCGCTGACTGCGCGTCCCCGGCGGCCGGCGATACCCCGTCTGCGCTGGACCCAGGGGCCGTCGTGGAGCTCACCGGCAGCGACGCGGAGCACATGGCCCGGGTATTGCGGCTCGCCCCGGGCGACCGGATCGTCGTCTGCGACGGTCAAGGTTCCGATTACGAAGCGGAACTGTTGCACGTCAAACCCGCCCGGGTGGCGGCCCGGGTCCTGTCGCGCCAGCCTTCCCGCGGTGAGCCGCCCGTGTTTCTCACGATAGTCCAGGGCATTCCCAAAGGCGACAAGATGGACCTGGTGGTGCAAAAGGCCGTGGAAGCGGGGGCGAGCCGCATCGTGCCCGTTTTCACCGCCCGCACCGTCGTAGCCTGGGACGAGGCAAAGGCCGAGACCCGCCGGCGTCGCTGGCAGCGCATCGCCTATGAGGCGGCCAAGCAGGCGCAACGGGGCAGGGTCCCCCAGGTGGCCTCGCCCGTTTCGCTGCCGGCCTTCCTGGCAGCCAGGGGCGGAGAGGAAGACGACTTCGGGCACGTCATCGTGCCGTGGGAGGAGGCCCGGGGCCGGGGGTTGCGGGCGGTGCTGGGAGGCCTGTCCCCCGGGCCTGTAACGGTGTTAGTCGGGCCCGAGGGGGGCCTGTCGCCTGAGGAGGTGGCCGCGGCCGAGGGGCGGGGAGCGCACATCGTCACCCTCGGCCCGCGGATCCTGCGTACCGAAACCGCTGGCCTCGTCGCGGCCACCATCATCCTTTACGAATGGGGGGACCTGGGCGGGTCGACACCCGGTTCACCGGCCTAAGGCGGAGCCGAGCCGAGCTTGGCCGACCCGCCCAAGGCAGCTAAGGCAGCTCGAGCACGACCGGTCCCGCAGCGATGGGCGGGTCGGAGGACAGCAGCGCCCGGATTTCCAGCGGACCCGTCAAGGGGTTCCCCTCAGCGTCGCGACCGTCCCACACGTGCGTGAACACGACCAGCTCGCCCGGGCGGAACCGGCGCTCGGTCACCGCTTGATGAAACACCCGGCCGGCCGACCAGCGCCACACCTCGCGCCCATCCTGGAACGCCGCAAAGTCGTAGGCCTGCCCCGTGCGGAAGGTGACCATCGCCTCCTCGTTGCCTGAAGCCATGACCCCAAGCACCAGGACGTAGGCACGTTGTCCGCCCACATCCACCGGCTCCACGGCCAAACCTACCGCAACCGCCGGCGCCGCACCGGTCGCTGGGCCCGCGCCCGCACCCGCGGGCGGGGTTCCCGTCGCGCCCAGCCCGGCGAAGATCATCAAGGCGCCGATCCCTCCCAGAAGCAATAACCATCGCCCATCGGCCAAGGCTGCCCGTCGCTTGCGGGGGGCGTTTCGGGTATTGCCAGCCGCGCTTGCTCGCGTCGTCAATGCGGTCACACCCCTTTGCTCGTCAGCGGTTGGCCCAGGCGGCGAGCCGCGCCCGCTCCTGAGCGGGGAGCGTCTCCCAGATGGCCAGGACCAGGTCGGCGGAGACGGGGCCGTCCTTCGGCACCTGCACCTCGGCCGTGCCGGCGAAGTCGCCTTCGCCCAGGACGCCGTCGGGAACGGCGTCGATCCAAGCGAACACCGTCTGCGGGCCGGGTGCGACGCCCTCGACTCGTGCCACGGACCGCTCGCCCAAGCGCACCGGGTTCACGGGACCCCAGATCCGGGTGCCGTCCGCACTGGCCACACCCACCCGGGCTTTGACCGGGTCCGATCGGGTAACGGCGGCGTAAGCGTTCACGAGGCCGTAGCCGTAGTAGTTGTCGAAGCCGGGTGCGCCCAGGTCCTCGGCGGTATTGTACAGGAGCTCCCGGATCTCGTCGGCGTCTGTGATACCCGCACTATACATCAGGGCCACGATGCCTGTCACGTGGGGAGCGGCGAACGAAGTACCCTGCTGGTAGGAGTAGCTCAGGCGCCTGCTGACGATGTCCGTGCTCAGGATGCCGTTGGCCTGGCTGGTGCGGGTGTCGCCGCCCGGCGCGACCAGGTCCAGCTGCGGCCCGTAGTTGGAATACCACGTTATCCGCTTGTTGCGGTCCACCGCCCCGACGGCGATGACGTCCGGGTGGGCGGCGGGCATGGTCACCCGCCCGCTGTCATTGCCGGCGCCCGCCACGAGCACGACACCTTTGCTGACCGCGTACTCGATCTGCTGGTTGACGAAGGTGTCGTTGTACGTCGCGTCCCAGGCCAGGCTCATATTGATGACGTGGGCGCCGTTGTCCGCCGCCCAACGGATCCCTTGCCCGACGGCAGCCACGGTCCCGCCGGACTGGGAGCTCATGACCCGTACAGGCATAATGGACACGGACCAGTTGATGCCCGCGATTCCTTGCCCGTTGTTGGTCATGGCACCGATGATGCCGGCCACCATCGTGCCGTGGCTCAAGGAAGTGGCGTCGTCGGTGTAGTTGGTGGCCGATTGGTCACTGGCGAAATTGCGCCCGCTGACGATGGTCACGCCTTGCAGGTCGGGGTGGTTGGGCAAGATCCCCGTGTCCAGCACGGCCACCACGACGTTGCGGCTGCCGGTCGTGACGTTCCACGCGTACGGGATGCTCACCAGCGGCAAGCTCCACTGGCGGTCGAAGTACGTGTCATTCGGCGGATACGGTACCGCGACCGGCTGGACCCGCTTGTTGGGCTCAACGGAAACCACGTTGGGCAACTGGGCGAGGCGCAGCTCCGTCTCCGAGGACGCGGTGCCGTCTTCTGCGGCCACGAGGTAGAAGTTGTCGGCCAATTGCTCGATGACACGCACGCCCGCGTCGCCCCACATGGTATTGATAGCGTGCACCGGGTAGTCGCTGTCGAGCTGCACAATCCATTCGCCGGGCACCGCGTCGGCCGTCGTACGGGTCACCGGCCGGCGCGGGAGGCTGGACAAAAGCTCTTGGGGCGCGGCCGCTGCGGCGACTTTGGCGCTCCCGGCGTTGACCAGGCGGACGCTGGCCTCAACGGTCCCGCGGTAATCCGGTTCCGGTTCAGGTTCAGGTTCGGGCTCGGGCCCGCCGCCCCCGCCGTCGCCTGGATCGCCGACACCGCCGCCGTTGCCCCCATCACCGCCATCGCCTCCACTGTGGCCAGAGCCGCCATCACCGCCCTGGCCACCGTCGCCCCCAACCCCGCCGTCACCGGCGCTGGGAGTCAGGACGATGGTGACCACGAGATTGCTCCCGGAGGAGGGGTGGATGGCCACGGTTGTGGGCTCATAGCCGGGAGCCGAGACGACGATTTCCATCGTCCCTCCCTGGACCGGCAGGTCCTGGAAAGCGAAAGTGCCATCTTGGCCGGTGGTCGTTTCCTTGTCGCCGAGCCGCACAACAGCGCCGGGGACCGGCGTCCCGTCGGGGCCGCTGGCAACGACGGTGCCCTGCAGGGAAAAGGTGGCGGTACCCCCGCCGGGATCGCCGCCCAAGGGCGAACCGAAGCAGCCGGTTACCAGGGCGGCAAGCATCAGCCAGACGGTGGAATGAAACCACCGGCGCCGGCGAGTGGTGGCAGCACTGGGAACTGACTTCACGAGCGGTGGATTCCTCCTCAGCAGTCAATCAGTTTCTGCGGTGGTCAAGGACTCCTGGACGCGAGCGGTAAACCCCTGCCTCACGTACAATGGGAATGAATGGATGGTCCAGGGTAGGTTTTGCGGCCACCGTGTCCGGCAGGCGTGGCAACCGGCCCCGGGCTGGTCCGGTTACAAATGCGAAACGATTCCTAGAGCGGGGACGGACGGGCCCACATACCGTAGCAGCGAAGCCAAAAAGAAGGAGGTGCCGACCATGTCCTGCAACGGCTTGCGTACGGTGGCGGTCCGGACCATCTCCGTCTGCCCGAGCTTCGTACGGCCCGTCTTCCTGCGGACCATCGCGGTGCAGCCGGTGTTCGTGCGGAGAATCGCAGTGCGCCCGGTGCTCCTGCGGACCATCGCGGTGCAGCCGGTGTTCGTGCGGAGAATCGCAGTGCGCCCGGTGTTCCTCCGCACTATCGCCGTGTAACATCATCACTTCTGCTAGCGCTGCACCCACGGACGAGCGGCAAGGAAACTGACGAACACGCTGGCCGGCGGTGGCGCGCCCCGTGGACAAGGGCTCCGGGGCGCGCCGCTTTACCTTTGTCAGGCAGTGCGCTATACTGAGAAAGACCTGGGCTGCACACCCACCTGGCAAAGGGGGCGCGTTGGCATGTTCGGGATCGGCGCGACGGAGCTGGTTATCATCCTGGTCCTAGCGTTGATCATCTTCGGGCCGGGCAAGCTGCCCGAGGTGGGCAAAGCCATCGGCAAAGGGATTCGCGAGTTTAAGAAGGCCACTAGCGCCTTGGACGAGGACGACGCCAAAGCGGCCTCCGCCTCCTCGACCGCCGAGCGCCAAAACGTCCCGAAGGACGGCGCGGCCTCCTCCTGACGTTCACCGCCGGTGCGCAGCGCCGGCCAGCGCTCATTCCCGAGGTAAGCCATCCGGCCTGGTCCCGGGCGGGTTCGTGTGACCGGAGGGGCTTTCGTGAGGATATTTGCCATCGGCGATCTGCACCTTCCCGGTGGGCAGGACAAGCCCATGGACGTCTTCGGCGCCGGATGGACGGATCACCCGCAAAAGATCCGCCGCGCCTGGCTGGAAGTGGTCGGGGCGCAGGATCTGGTGCTGATGCCGGGGGACCTGTCTTGGGCGATGACCCTCGAGCAGGCCAGCGCCGATTTCGCCTACCTGGCCGACCTGCCGGGCCGCATCGTTCTCATCCGCGGCAATCACGACTACTGGTGGAGCAGCATCAGCAAAGTGCGGCGGGCATTGCCGCCCAACGTGACCGCACTGCAAAATGACCACCTGCTCCTCGGCGCCGGGTGGGCCGTCTGCGGCACCCGCGGCTGGACCGTGCCGGGCAGCCACGCCTTTCAGCCCGGCGAGGACACGAAGATCTATCTCCGGGAGCTCCAGCGCCTGGAGCTCTCCCTGAAAAGCGCCATGCAGGCCGGTGCCGAGCGCCTCATCGTCATGCTCCACTACCCGCCCACCAACGAACGCCACGAGCCATCCGGCTTCACTCGCCTCCTGGAGGCTTATCCCGTCGTCCACTGCGTCTACGGGCACCTGCACGGCCCGGCGCGCCGCCAGGCGCTGGTGGGCCTGGTGGGCGGCATCCGCTATCACCTGGTGGCCTGTGACGCCATCGATTTCCGGCCCGTCTTGATCGAGACCATTGCGTCCTAGCCCGTAAGGCCATGCAAGCTCATAAGGCCATTCAAGCTCACAAGGCCATTCTTATCCTTCGCCTCGATCCGGTCGCGCTCCGGTATGCGGCTTCTCATCCAAAGCAGGAGCTTGCAACAAACGTTTGAATGAATTAGTAGCAGGAGCTTACAACAAACGTTTGAAAGAATTAGCGAGAGCCTGCGGCGGAACGGAGCGGTGAGCGGCATGGGCAATGCGGCGGTACGGGAACGGGAAATCTTGGCCGTCGCCGCGCGGCTGTTTCGGGAAAAGGGCTACCACGCCACGTCCATGCAGGATCTGGCCGAGGCCGTCGGCATGAACCGGGGCAGCTTCTACTACTACATCCGCACCAAAGAAGATTTGCTCTATCGCGTCATGCGGGATGCCATGTGCGCCTTCATCGACGCCCTCGCGCCGGTGCTGGCGGCGCCACTGGACCCTAGGGAAAAGCTGCGCAGGGCCGTGGCCACACATCTCCAGGTCCTCTCGGCGCGAACGGATGCGGTGGCGGTGCTGCTTCATGAGCTCAAGTCCTTATCGCCCGAGCGCCAGCGCGACATCGTGGCCCTCCGGGACGAGTACGAGGGCGCTATCCGCCGCCTCCTAGCGGAAGGCGCGGACGCGGGAGTGTTCGCGCTGGAGTCGCCGAAGCTGGCGGGTTTTGCCGTCCTGGCCGTCATGAACTGGCCTTACCACTGGTACCGGGACACGGGGGAAAAGCGGCCCGACGAACTGGCAGAAACGTTTGCGAATATCCTGCTGCGCGGACTGGAGGGCCGGGCAAGGGAGGAGCGGGCATGATGCGGTTGACTGCGGACCAGCAGGCGATCCGGGATATGGCGCGTGAATTTGCCAGGAGCGAAATCGCCCCCATCGCGGACGAGTACCAGCGGCGACGGGCCCTGCCGCCTGGCATTATGCGCCGCATGGGGGAACAGGGCCTGATCGGGATCATGTTCCCGCCAGAGTACGGCGGGGCGGGCGGGGACCTTTTGTCCCAGGCGCTTGCCATCCAGGAGATCTCCAAAGTCGACGCCGGCATCGGCGTGACGCTTCTCGTGCAGGTGCTCGCCCTTTACCCCATCTTGCACCACGGTACCGAAGAACAAAAACGGCGCTACCTGCCGGCCGGCGTGCGCGGCGAGATCATCGGCGCCATCGGCATGACCGAGCCGGATGCGGGGTCCGATTTCGCCTCGATCCAAACCCGGGCCGTGCGCGACGGCCAGTCATACGTGATTGACGGCCGGAAGACGTTTATCACCAACGGCCCCGTAGCGGATTTCGTGGTGCTGGCTGCCCGGACGCTGCCGGCGGCGGGGCACCGGGGCATTTCTCTCTTCCTCGTCGACAAAGGCACGCCCGGTTTCTCCGTCGCTCGGAAGCTGGACAAGATGGGCTGGCATACGTCTGAAACCGGGGAGCTTCTGTTTGAGGGCTGCCGCGTCGCCGAGGAGCAGTTGCTGGGAGAAGAGAATCGGGGCTTCTATTACGTTATGGAGGATTTCAACCTGGAGCGGGTGTTCCTCGCCGCCCAATGCGTCGGGATCGGCGAGGCGGCCTACGAGGCGGCCCGGGACTACGCCTTGGCCCGGCGGCAGTTCGGCCGGCCCATCGCGGGTTTCCAGGCGATCCGGCACCAGTTGGTGGAGATGTACGCGCAGGTGGAGCAGGCGCGCCTCCTGCTCTACCAAGCGTGCGCGGCCTATGCCGATGGAGATCCGGTGCTGGCGGCTTCCCTAGCCAAGTGGGTGGCGTCAGAGATGGTCAACCGGGTGACGGCCCAGGCGGTGCAAATCCACGGCGGGTACGGCTACGTGACCGATTACCCCGTGGAGCGGTACTACCGCGACGCCCGCGTCTACACCATCGGCGGCGGCACCTCGGAGATTCAAAAGGAGATTATGGCTCGGCGGCTGGGGCTGGTGCCCGCGGAAACCCGGCGCGAGTGATGGCAGGAAGGGACCCGGATTCGTCGAACCATTACGGTAAAGACCTGCGGGAAGGGGGTGGAGCGCGGGTGACGGAATCCTGCGTCTTCTGCCGGATCGAGCGGGGAGAACTGCCCAGCGACCGAGTTTATGAAGACGACCGCGTGATCGCGTTTCGCGACATCAACCCCCAAGCCCCGGTTCATGTGTTGATTATCCCGAGGAAGCACATCGCATCCCTGGCCGATCTCACACCCGGCGACACGGAGCTGGCCGGGCACATGCTGCGGGTGGCGCAGCAGCTGGCCGAGCAGCTGGGCATCAGGGAGACGGGCTATCGCGTGCTGACCAACTGTGGCCGTGATGGTGGGCAGGTCGTCTTTCACCTGCATTTCCACCTCGTAGGTGGCAAACCCCTGGGGCGGTTTGCGTGAGGGCCCGCGGTGCACATCTTGCGCCAGAGAGGGGGTAGCCCGGAGTCATGGCCGAAGTAAGAGTTGGTCCCAACGAGAGCTTGGACAAGGCCCTGCGCCGGTTCAAGAAGATGACCCGCCAGGAAGGCATCCAGTCGGAGCTGCGCAAGCGGGAACACTACGACAAGCCCAGCGTCAGGCGAAAGAAGAAAGCCGCTGCGGCGCGCAAGCGCCGGAAGTGAGCAGGAAGCCGGGCACGGAATGCGGAGGGAGGCCGGAGGGGGCCTCCCTTTTTGTCGGACCGCAAGCGGGGGAGTGGCCGTGGGCAGGTACCGTTGGCTGGGGTTGATCCTTGCGACGCTCGCGGTCCTGGGCGGCGCCTTGGGCGCGCTGGCGCAGGGAACGCCGCGAGTCGTCGTGATCCCCATTGTGGGCACCATCGACGAGGGGCTCGCCGCCTTCGTGGAGCGGTCGGTGGAGCAGGCGAGGCGCGACGGGGCCGACGCGATCTTGATCGAGGTCAACACCTTCGGCGGCCGGGTGGACTCGGCCACAAGCATCCGCGACGCGCTGCTCGGGGCCGGCCGGCCGGTGCTGGCCTTTGTGCGCGAGCGGGCCTGGTCGGCCGGAGCGCTCATCACCTTGGCGGCGGAGAAGATCGCCATGGCGCCCGGGGCCAGCATCGGGGCCGCCGAACCGCAGCCGGCGGAGGAAAAGACGATTTCGGCCTTGCGGGCCGAGTTTGAAGCCACCGCGGAGCGCCACGGACGCGACCCGCGGGTGGCGGCCGCGATGGTGGACAAACGCATCGCCATTGAGGGTCTGACGGGAGAAGGCGCGATTCTGACCCTAACGGCGGCCAGGGCGTTCGAAATCGGATTCGTCGACCTGTTGGCCGCAAGCCGCGAAGAAGTGCTGGCGGCGTTCGGCTTTCCCGGTGCGGTCGTCGAGGAGGTCGCACCCAACTGGGCCGAGCGTGTGGCGCGGTTCCTCACGGATCCGACCATCAGCTCCTTGCTCTTGACCCTGGGGATGCTGGGCCTGTTGGCGGAGATCACGAGCCCCGGCTGGGGGGTCCCGGGCACTGCGGGTCTGGCTTGCCTGGCGCTGTTTTTCGGGGCGCGCCTGATTACGGGTCTCGCGGGCCTCGAAGTGGTGCTGCTCTTTATCCTGGGGCTCGTCCTGATCCTCTTGGAAATCCTGGTCATCCCAGGCTTCGGCATCGCGGGGATTGGCGGCCTCGTGGCCATCTTCGCGAGCGTGTACCTGTCGTTTCCCGATGCGTCTTCGGCGTTCACCGCCATCGGGCTTTCGACCATCGCGACCATCGTGCTTGGCATCGCGCTGCTGCGGCGGGTGCCCAAGACGGGTATCTGGCGGCGGATCGCGTTGGAAACCAGGTTGGAGGACGTCGGCGTTCCCGGGGATGAAGCCAATAGCCCGGTGGTCAAGGTCGGCGCCTACGGCCGGGCGCTGACCCCCCTGCGGCCGGCGGGGACCGTCGAGATCGAAGGCGTGCGGGTGGACGCCACATCGGAAGGCGCGTTCATCCCGGCCGGCGCCATGGTGCAGGTGGTGCGAGTGCTGGGCGGCCGAGTGACGGTCAGGGAATACCATGGGTGATGGAAGCCAGAACCGCTAAGGGCCGAGGAGGCTGAGGGGATGGAACTGGCGACGTTTACGGGCTTGTTGACCTTTGCGCTGGCGGTCATTCTTGTGATTCTCTTTTTCAACTTCATCCCGGTGGGGCTGTGGATTTCCGCCTGGGCATCCGGAGTGCACGTCGGGATCCTGCAGCTCATCGGCATGCGCCTGCGCCGGGTGCCGCCGGCGAAGATCGTCCTGCCCTTGATCAAGGCGGTCAAGGCCGGGATGGACGTGGCCATCGACAAGCTGGAAGCCCACTACCTGGCCGGCGGCAATGTGGACCGGGTCGTGGACGCCTTGATCGCCGCCCACCGGGCCCAGATCGATCTCTCCTTTGAGCGGGCGGCCGCCATCGACTTGGCCGGGCGCAATGTGCTCGAGGCGGTGCAGGTCAGCGTCAACCCGCGGGTGATTGAAACGCCCGTCATCTCAGCGGTCGCCAAGAACGGCATCGAGCTCAAGGTGAAGGCGCGCGTCACGGTGCGGGCCAACATCCAGCGGCTCGTAGGCGGTGCCGGCGAGGAAACCATCGTCGCCCGCGTGGGCGAGGGCATCGTGACCACCGTCGGCTCCTCCCTAAGCCACGAGGAGGTGCTCGAGAACCCGGACCGCATCTCCAAGACGGTGCTTGCCAAAGGCCTCGACGCCGGCACGGCCTACGAGATCCTGTCCATCGACATCGCCGACGTGGACGTAGGTAGGAACATCGGGGCGCAGCTGCAGATGGACCAGGCGGAAGCCGATAAAAACATCGCGCAGGCCAAAGCCGCCGAGCGCCGCTTTGCGGCGCTCGCCCGGGAGCAGGAAATGCGGGCGATGGTGGAAGAGATGCGGGCCCGGGTCGTCGAAGCCGAGGCCGAGGTGCCCAAGGCCCTGGCTCAAGCTTTGCGGGAAGGCCGCCTGGGCGTGCTGGACTATTACGCCCTGCGCAACCTGATCGCCGACACCGAAATGCGGCAGGCCATCAGCCGCGGTGGGGAGCCGCCTGAGCCGCGGCAGGGCGGGGAGCCGCCCAAGCGCAGCGAATGACGGAGCGTGAGGGCCCGGGACGGGAGGTGGCGGACTGTGGGCTTTGAAGAGCTGTTTAGCCTGCTGTTTTTCCTCTACGTCCTGGGGTCCGTATTAAGCGGCCTGCTGCGGCGGTCAGCGGATCCCGGTGCCCCCACCGGCACCGGGGAGGGCCCCGACCTCGTGCTCGACATGGAGGAGCTGGAACGGCGGCTCCGGCGGGCCAGCCAGGAGCGACTCGGGCAGCCGCAGCCGCCGGCGGGGCACGGGCGGGGAGAAACGCCGCCCAGCCTCGTGCCGCCTGCGGCCCCGGCGGTGCCGCCTACGGCGGCGCGCGCCGTGCAGCCCGCCAAGCCGGCCGTGCGGTCGTCGACGATGGCGCCCCGCGTCCGCGGTGTGCCGTTTGATGACGATTTGGGCCAAGACTGGAGCGCACCGGCCGCACCGGCGCCCCGGCCGGCCGCCCCGCGGCCGCGGGTCGCGGCGGGCCTGCCGCCCACCGTCGCGGCGCTCGTCCGTGAGGGTCATCCGTGGCTAGCGGCGGTGGTGATGCGAGAGATCTTGGATCCGCCGCGGGCCTTGCGTCCTTACCGGGTGTGGCCGCGGGTCTAGGGGCGCCGGATTTCGCATACGGTGTCGCGGGAGGGACGACCGTGGAACCCAAGCGCGGCACCGTGGTGGAGCGTCTCGTAAGCGCCCTGGACTTGCCTCAAGACATCGTTTTCGGTCTTCCCAAAACGACGCTCATCGGCGATGTGCAGGTGCTGGTGGAAAACCACCGCGGGCTTATCAAATACAGCCCCCGGGAGATCCGAATCCGCACCGCCCGCGGGGAGCTGGTGGTGGCGGGCTCCCGCCTGCGCATCGGCAGCATCCTTCCCCAGGAACTGGTCGTGGACGGGCGCATCCTGCAGCTGGAGCTGCGCCGCTAGGAGGCCCGTCCTTGCTGCGCTCCTTGTCGTCGCTATTCAGGGGATATGTTATAATCAGAGCGCGAGGCGGACCGCTGGAAACCTTAATTAACCGCGCCGTCGCCCAAGGGATCGCCTTGTGGCAACTGGAGCGGGCGGGGCCCCAGTTGCTGGTGGCCCGGGTGGCGGCGGGCGACTTCGTGCGGCTGGCGCGGATAGCCCGGCGCCTGGGGGTGGACGTGGCCATCCTGCACAAGGCCGGGCTGCCGTTTCTGCTCATGCGCGCTGGCCGCCGGCACGCCTTCGTCGCCGGCGGGTTCCTGTTCGCAGCGCTCTTGTACGTGCTGGGCCAGTTCGTCTGGTTTGTCAGGGTGGACGGGGCGGACGCGGTGCCGCACGGGGAAATCCTGGCTGCGGCCGCGCAAGCCGGCTTGCGGCCTGGGGTGCGGCGGGACCAGGTGCAGCGGGACGTCGTCGAGCGGCGCCTGTACCTCGCGCTCCCGCGCCTGGCCTGGGCCTCGGTGGAGGTGCGAGGGGCCGTCGCGACCGTGCGCGTCGCGGAGCGGGCCGTCCTGGATGCAGACCTGCGCCAGCCGGGCCACATCGTGGCGGTGCGGGACGGCGTGGTGGAGCGGGTAGCGCCGATCCGCGGCGAAGTGCTGGTATCGCCCGGGGAAACCGTGCGGGCTGGCCAGCCGCTGATCAGCGGTATGCTCGCCCCCGGCAGCGCCGAGTACCTGGAACGGGTCGGGCGAGGTCAACTGCCGTACGTGCGGGCGGAGGGCGTCGTGCGGGGCAGGACGTGGTACCGCGGCCTGGGGGAAGCGCCCCTCGTCAGGGTTTACGAGGAAGACACAGGGCGCGTGCACCGCTACCTCACCGTGAAGATTGGGGAGCGGGAGTGGCGGATCGGAAGCCTGGAGCCGCCGTTCGCCTTGGTGCGCTGGGAGGAGCGGGCGGCGGCGCCCCGCTGGCTGCCCGGCGTTTCGGCGACGTGGCACGTGGGGTATGAGATCCGGCGCTTTGAGCAGCCGGTCGACGCCGCCACCGCGCGCGAGGCCGCTGTGGCCGCGGCGCGGGAGCAGGCCCTGGGCCAAATGCCCGCGGGCGTCGACGTGCTGGACGAGCAGGTTTCCGTGTGGGAGGATCCCGCCGCCGGCGTCGTGCGCGCGGCGGTAACGGTGGAAGTGCTGCAGGATCTGGGACGGTTTGCCCCCATCGGGGAGCCGGTCCTGGACGGTGCAGGTTGACATAGCGAGGAGGGGTACCCGCGAGTTTGAGCAAAGCCGTGGCGGAAGCCAAGTTCGTCGTCGACGACAATGCGGCGGCCCTAGGCGTTTTTGGCGAGCGTGACGAGCACCTGCGCACTATTGAGCGGGAGCTGCGGGTCACCATCGTACCCCGGGGAAACACCCTCGCCATCTCCGGCGACCCGTCGGCCGTCGACCGGGCCCTGCGGGTGCTGCGCGATCTGGCGGAGGTTTCCCGCCAGCGCCCCTATCTTACTACCCAGGAAGTCCGCTACGCCCTGCGCCTGGCAACCCATGGCAACGACACGCGGCTGGCCGACATCCAGCGGGACGTGGTGGTCGTTTCGGCCCGCGGGCGTCCGGTAACGCCCCGCACCGTGGGGCAGAAGCGGTATGTGGACGCCATGCGGCGCCACAGCCTCGTATTTGCCATCGGGCCCGCGGGGACGGGCAAGACGTACCTGGCCGTGGCCGTCGCCATCGCGGCCCTGAAGGAACGCTCCGTGACGCGGATCGTGCTGACGCGGCCGGCGGTGGAAGCCGGCGAGCGGCTCGGCTTCTTGCCCGGCGACCTGCAAGAGAAGGTCGATCCGTACTTGCGGCCGCTGTACGACGCTTTGTACGATATTGTCGGCGCGGAAACGTACCAGCGCCATGTGGAGCGGGGCGTCATTGAGGTGGCCCCGTTGGCCTACATGCGCGGCCGGACGCTGGAGGACGCCTTCGTCATCCTGGATGAGGCGCAGAACACGACGCCCGAGCAGATGAAGATGTTCCTGACACGCATGGGCCTGCGCTCCCGGATGGTGGTGACGGGCGACCTGACCCAGATCGACCTGCCGCCGGGCCAAGTGTCGGGGCTGGCCCACGCCCGCACCGTCTTGGCGGACACGGGGATTCCCTTCATCGAGCTGTCTGACGCGGACGTGGTCCGGCACGAGCTGGTGCAGACGATCATCCGCGCCTACGAGCGGGACGAGCAGCGCCGTGCCCAAGCCCGCTTGGGCTTGCGTGCGAAAGCGGCGGGAGATGACACCCATGTCCAGGAAAGCTAACGGCAGCGGTCAAGGCTCCGGCCGCAAAGGAGGCGCCCACGCCGTGTGGGCGTCTTTGCGCGCGTCCGTGTGGGAACCCATCCGCCTCTTTCTCTCCAGGCCGAGCCCGGCCCGGCGCGCTGCGCTCGCAGGCGTAATGTATGTGGTGCTGCTGGCCATCATGACGGCAAACACGGCGCCCGACGCGCTTGACTGGCAAGTGGGGGACGTGGCTACCCGCGACGTGGTCGCTCCCCGGGACGTCGTGGACCGGTACCGGACCGCTCTTTTGCGGGAACAGGCCGCCCGCGAGGCGGTGCGGGAGGCGGAACTCGATCCTGTCAACTGGGAGATCAACCCGGCGGAAGCGTTGCGCAGCGAGGAACGGGTCAAGCTGGTCTTCCAGGTCATCAACGCGGTGCGGCAGGCGGCCTTGGCGGAATTGACCGGCTCCGGCGAAACCGGCGCCGGCCAGGCGCCCGCCGCGCCTCCTCAAGCAGGCGAAGGGCCAGCGAGCGTACCGCCCGCCGTCCCCGCCTTGCCCTGGGACCGGCTGGCAGCCGAAGCGGCGGAGCAGTTGTCCAAGCAGGATGTGGCCGTGAGGGCCGAGGTCCTGCGTTACGCGCTGCAGCTGAGCGACGAGGCCCGGGCAGCCCTTGAAGAACGGACACTGCGGATCGCCAGCGAGGTCATGCGCAGCCGCCGCATCGGCACCGACGACCTGGAGCGGGAGCGGGAGGCCGTCCCGACCCTGGCGCAGATCAGCAGCTTGCCTGATGGGGAGCGGGAGTTCGTCGGCGCCGTCGTGCAGGCGGTCATCCGGCCCAACCTGATCCCGAGCCCTGAGCGGATGGAGCGGGCGCGCCAGGAGGCGATGCGCGCCGTAGCCGAAGTACGAGTGCGGGAAGGCCAGATCATCATCCGCCGCGGCGACCCGGTGGGCCCTGAGCACATCATGCTTCTGCAAGATCTGGGCCTGCTGGACGGCCGGTACAGCTACGGGCAGCTGTTGGGCCATGCGGTGTTGCTCTTGCTCCTGTTTGCGGTCGTCGGGGTCTACTTGCATCAAAACCGGCGCGACATCCTCTTGAGCGAACGGCAGCTCTTGCTGCTGGGGCTCATCGTGCTCTTGGTCGCGGGCTTGGCCAAGGTGGGCAGCTTCATCAACTGGCAGGGTACGGCCCTGCTGGTGCCCGTCGGGTTGGCCGGGCTGTTGGTCACGCTTCTTTTGGACTCGAGGCTGGCCATCCTCGTGACCGTCGTGTTGTCAGGTATGCTGGCGGCCCTCTTTGGGTTTGACGGACGCGACTTTCTTGTCGGGCTGGCCGGTGGGGTGGCCGGCGTCTACAGCGTCTCCCGGGTAAGCCAGCGGTCGGACTTGACGCGGGCCGGCCTCATCGTCGGCGGCGCGTGTTTCCTGATGACGGTCGCATTGGGCCTCATGCGCAGCGAGATGTTCCTAATCCAGTACTCGTTCTTGGGGCTGCTTAACGGGATCGTCTCCGCCGTCGGCACCATCGGGCTCTTGCCGTACCTGGAAGCGCTGTTTGGCATCACGTCGTCCATTCGCCTCCTGGAGCTGTCCAACCCCAACCACCCGCTGTTGCGGAAGCTCCTCATGGAGGCGCCGGGCACGTATCACCACAGCATCCTCGTGGGCAATTTGGCGGAAGCGGCCGCGGAGGTTATCGGGGCGGACCAGCTCCTCGTGCGGGTCGGGGCCTTGTACCACGACATCGGCAAGACCAAACGGCCCTATTTCTTCGTGGAAAACCAGTTCGTCGGCGAGAACCCCCACGACAAGATCTCGCCCAGCCTGAGCACGTTGATCATCATCTCCCATGTGCGGGACGGGGTGGAGCTGGCGCGGGAGTACAAGCTGCCTGAGGTGATCGTGGACTTCATCCGGCAGCACCACGGGACCGACCTGGTCAAGTACTTCTACCAAAAGGCCGTGGAAAACGCCAAGGGTGAGTCTGTGGACGAACGGGATTTCCGCTATCCTGGCCCCAAGCCCCAGTCCAAGGAAATCGCGGTCGTCATGCTCGCCGACGCGGTGGAAGCGTCCGTGCGCTCCCTGGGCCGGCCGACGCCCGGGCGCATTGAGGGCCTGGTGCGGCGCATCATCAAGGAGCGGCTGGAAGCCGGAGAGTTGGATGAAAGCGATCTGACGCTGCGGGACCTGGACAAGATCGCCGAAGCCTTTGTGCGGGTGTTGACGGGGATTTACCACAAGCGGGTTGAGTACCCGGAGGTAGCTGTAAGAGACCAGGAGCTGCAGCGCCAGGGAGCCCCAAGCCCGCAGGGCCTGGGCACAGGCCGGTGAGGTGGTCGCGGGTGGATGTGGTGCTGATCAACCGTTCGGCGGTGGCCGTCGATGAGGCGGTCCTCAAGCGGCTGGAGGCGGTTGTTGAGGCGGCCTTGGCCGCTGAGGGCATGCCGGCTCATGCCGAGGTTTCCGTGACGCTGGTGGACGACGACGAGATCCAAGCCCTCAACCGCGACTACCGGGGCAAGGACGCGCCCACCGATGTGCTCTCTTTTCCCATCTGGGAGCCGGAGGAGATTGCCGACTTGCGCCTCCGCCCGGAACGCTACCCGGAGCGGCCCCTGCTTTTGGGCGATGTGGTCATCTCGGTGCCGACGGCGATCCGGCAGGCGGAAGAGTACGGGCACGGGGTCGACCGGGAGCTCGCGTACTTGTGCGTCCACGGCGTGCTGCACCTCTTGGGCTACGACCACGAGGAAGAGGCGACCCGGGCGGCCATGCGTCAGCGGGAAGAAGCGATTTTGACCGAGGCGGGCCTGGTGCGGGGAGACGGGACGCAGTGGCCGGTGAGCACTCGATGAGTCCCATGCGCGCCCGTACGTTGGGTGAAAGTTTCCGCTTCGCGCTCCAGGGCATCGCCTACGGCTTCCGCACCCAGCGCAACGTGCGCATTCACATAGCCGCGGCGGCGCTGGTGGGGCTCGTGGCCTGGGCAGTGGGCGTCTCGGGGGCTGGGCTCGCCCTCTTGGTGGTGGCCATCGGCACTGTCCTGGCCGCTGAGCTCTTTAACACGGCCGTCGAGGCTGCGGTGGATCTCGTGACGCCCAACTACCACCCGCTGGCCAAGGCGGCGAAGAACGTCGCGGCGGGAGGAGTCTTGGTGCTGGCCGCCGCCGCTGTGGTCATCGGGTACTTGGTCTTTCGACCCTATTTGCCGCCGGCGCTGGCGGCCGTGCCGGCCGGGGGCCTCATGGCTGCCCTGCTTCTGGCGCCGCCGGTCACAAGGAAGGTGATTGCCGTGCACACGGACAGCGGACAGGCAGGTCCGGCGGGGACCGGAGGGACCGGACCGCAAACGGCGGAGGGGGCGGCATTGTCGGCCGCCGAGATGGACAGGCTCGTGGCTGCGGCCAGCGCGGCGCGCGAGCGCGCCTACGCGCCCTATTCCGGGTTCCAGGTGGGCGCGGCGCTCTTGACGACCTCGGGAGAAATCGTCACCGGCTGCAACGTGGAGAACGCCTCCTACGGGGCCACGATCTGCGCCGAGCGGGTGGCGCTGGGTACCGCCGTGGCCGCAGGCCACCGGCGTCTCCGGGCCCTCGCGGTGGTGACGGATGCCGAGCCGCCAGCCCCCCCGTGCGGCATCTGCCGGCAGAGCCTGGCGGAGTTCGCTGCCGAGGATCTGCCGGTGATACTGGCCAACGTGAAGGGCGAGCGGCGGGTGCTGACGCTCAAGGACCTTTTCCCGGGGGCGTTTCACCTGTCGCCGCCGGAGGAAGGGTAAGCGGTGGAAGGGACGAAGCTGCGCTCAGGGTTTGCGGCCATCATCGGCCGGCCCAACGTGGGCAAGTCCACGCTGCTCAACATGGTGGTCGGCGCCAAGGTGGCCATCGTGTCGGACAAGCCGCAGACGACGCGGCACCGCATCCAGGCGGTGCTGACGCGGCCCGACGCGCAAGTTGTGTTTATCGACACCCCAGGCGTGCACAAGCCCAAGCACCTGCTGGGCGACTACATGGTGCAGGTGGCGCGGGCCACGTGGAATGAAGTGGACGTCATCCTGTTCGTCGTGGACGGCGCGAGCGGGGTGCGCTCCGGCGACCGGCTTATCGCCAAGGAACTGGCCAACGTCAACACGCCCACGGCCTTGGTCGTCAACAAGATGGATCTCGTCAAGGACCGGGCCGTGGCCGTACAGGCCTTTGCGGAGCTGGGTACGTTCGCCCATGTGGCGCCCGTATCCGCCCTGACCGGCGAGGGAACGGCTGAGCTTGTGGAATGGCTTGTGGCCCAGCTGCCCGAAGGGCCCAAGTACTTCCCCGACGAGTGGGTCACGGACAGGCCGGAGGAATTCCTGGTGGCGGAGCTCATCCGGGAGCAGGTGTTTCACCATACCCAGGAGGAAGTGCCCCACTCGGTGACGGTGGTGGTGGAGGAGATGCGCAAGCGCCCGGACCGGGACCTGGTGGATATCCACGCCACCATCATCGTCGAGCGGGACAGCCAGAAGGGCATCATCATCGGCCAGGGCGGGCGCATGCTCAAAGAAATCGGCCGCATGGCCCGCATGGAGATCGAGGCGCTCCTGGGCAGCCAGATCAACCTGCAGCTGTGGGTCAAGACGAAACCGGGCTGGCGGGACCGTCCCGGCGCCCTGCAGGAGTTGGGGTACCGCTGACGGATCCCGGCCGCTGCCGGGGTCTTTGGCTTTCCGCCCTGCCGCGCTCGTGAGGAGAGAAACCGTTGCGCGTCAGCGATTTCGACTACGAACTGCCTGAGGAACTGATCGCCCAAACCCCGGTGGAGCCGCGGGATGCGGCGCGGCTTTTGGTGGTGCACCGGGACACCGGCCTTATGGAGCACCGGATTTTCCGGGACCTGCCCCAATACCTGCGGGCCGGAGACGTACTCGTCCTCAACGACACGCGCGTCATGCCCGCGCGCCTCTTTGGGGTCAAGGCGTCAACGGGTGGGCGGGTGGAGGTGCTGCTCCTTCGCCGGCGCGGGCCGGATGCGTGGGAGGCCCTGGTGCGGCCGGGCCGGCGGCTGCCGGTGGGCACCCGGATTGTCTTTGGCGAGGGGCAGTTGTCGGCCGAAGTCATCGACCGCACTGAAGCCGGCGGCCGCGTGCTGCGGTTTGCGCCCGCGGATGATCTGGATGAGCGCCTTAAGGAACTGGGGCAGGTGCCCCTGCCGCCTTACATCCGGGCGCCGCTGGCCGATCCTGAGCGCTATCAGACCGTGTACGCCCGGGACGCCGGTTCGGCGGCCGCCCCCACGGCGGGCCTGCACTTTACGCCGGAGCTGTTGGACAGGCTTCAAGGGATGGGCGTTGAGATTGTCTATCTCACCTTGCACGTCGGCCTAGGGACTTTCCGGCCCGTCCAGGCGGAGCGGGTGGAAGAGCATCGCATGCACGCCGAGTACTTTTCCGTACCGCAGGCGACGGCGGAGGCCGTCAACGCGGCCAAGCGGGAGGGGCGGCGGGTCGTGGCGGTAGGCACCACCGTGGCACGGACGTTGGAGGCGAGCGCCGCGGACGGCCGGGTCCGGTGCGGGGACGGGTGGACCGACCTTTTTATCTATCCCGGCTACCGGTGGAAGATCGTGGACGCCCTCATCACCAATTTCCACCTACCCCGTTCCACGTTGCTGATGCTGGTCAGCGCCTTATTGGGCCGCGAGCGGACGCTGGCCGCGTACCAAGAGGCGGTGCGGCAGCGCTACCGCTTCTACAGCTTCGGTGACGCGATGCTTATCCTCTAGGGTGACGCGATGTTAATCCTCTAGGATGGCGCGTGCGGGAGCACGCCGCCGGGAGGAGCACGACCAAGATGGCGATTGCGTTTCGAGTCGAAACCACGTGCCCGGTGACGGGCGCCCGCACCGGCCTTCTCAAGACCCCCCATGGGGAAGTGGAGACGCCCGTTTTCATGCCCGTGGGAACCCAGGCCTCGGTCAAAACCATGACGCCCGATGAGGTAGAGGGCATCGGGTTCCGCATCATCCTGGCCAACACGTATCACCTGTACTTGCGCCCAGGGGCGGACCTGGTGCGGGAGGCCGGCGGGCTGCACCGGTTCATGAACTGGCCGCACGCGATTTTGACCGACAGCGGCGGGTTCCAGGTGTTCAGCCTCGCGAAGCTGCGGCGGATCCAAGAGGACGGCGTCACGTTCCAGTCCCATCTCGACGGCTCGCGCCACTTTATCAGCCCGGAGAAATCCATCGCCATCCAGGAAGCCCTGGGTGCCGACATCATCATGGCCTTTGACGAGTGCGCACCCTACCCGTGCGACTACGACTACGCCCGCCGCTCCACGGAGTTGACCCACCGGTGGGCGGCCCGCTGTAAAGCGGCCCACCAGCGGCCCGACCAGGCCTTGTTTGGCATCGTGCAGGGAAGCGTTTACCCGGATCTGCGGGCGGAAAGCGCCCGGACGCTGGCGGAGATGGACTTTCCTGGCTACGGCATCGGGGGCTTGAGCGTCGGCGAGCCGAAAGAGAAGATGTTTGAGATGCTGGAAGTGGTCAACGGGATCCTGCCGCGGGATAAGCCCCGCTACCTGATGGGCGTCGGTGCGCCCGAAGACCTGGTGGAGGGGGTCGCCCGGGGGGTCGACATGTTTGACTGCGTCCTGCCCACCCGGATCGGGCGCCACGGCACCGTCTTCACCCGCACCGGGACGGTCATCGTGCGCGACGCCCGCTACGCCCGCGATTTTGGCCCGCTGGATCCGGATTGCGACTGCTACGTCTGCCGAAACTACACCCGGGCGTACATCCGCCACTTGTTCAAAGCCGGCGAAGTGCTGGGCATGCGCCTGGCCACATGGCACAACCTGGCTTTCCTGCACCGGCTGATGACCGACATCAGGGCGGCGATCCGGTATGGGACGTTTCCCGAATTCCGCGCCCAGTTCTTGCGCACCTACCGGGGTGCCCGGGAAACCGGTGGGATGTGCGGGGAAGGAACACCCCAGGAGCCGTCGAAAGGCGAGTAGGAATTTCCATGCCCACCAGCGAGGAGTGACCGACGGATGGTATTCTTGCAAGCGGACACGACCCCGGCCGCGGGGATGTTTGGGTCGCTGTTGCCCCTCATCCTCATGTTCGCGGTGTTCTACTTTTTCCTGATCCGCCCGCAAATGCAGCAGCAGAAGAAGCGCAAGGAAATGCTGGACAGCCTCAAGGTCGGCGACAAGGTGATCACGGTTGGCGGCATTCACGGGGAAATCACCGCCGTGAAAGATGACGAGGTTCATCTGCGCATCGCCGACAAGGTGGAGATCCGCCTGAGCCGGCAAGGCGTCGGACACGTGAAAGGTCGTGACTGATCGGTGGGCGCCGGTACGGGAACCGCTGGGGCGCCGGTCACGCTGGACGTGGTGCGGGCGCACCCGCGCGTGAGCGCCTTCATCAAGGCGGCGGACGCCCACTTGGCTGCCATCGGGTTCACCGAACACGGGGAGCGCCATTGCAGCCTGGTGGCCAAGATCGCCTACAACGTCATGACGCGCCTGGGCTTCCCGGCCCGGGAGGCGGAGCTCGCCGCCATCGCCGGCTACACCCACGACATCGGCAACGTCATCGGGCGGGCCGGCCACGCGCTTACCGGAGCGGTGCTGATGGCGCCAATCCTGGAAGAGCTGGGTATGCCGCACCAGGAGGCGGCCACCATCCTTGGCGCGATCGGCAACCATGAGGAGGAGCACGGCCACCCGGTCAACCGGGTGTCGGCGGCCCTAATCCTGGCGGACAAGTCCGACGTGCACCGGACGCGGGTGCGCAACCGCGACCCGGCGACCTTTGACATCCACGACCGCGTCAACTATGCCGTGGTGCGCTCCTTTCTTTCGGTGGACGGTGCGGCGCGCGCCATCACGCTGGAGCTCACCATCGAGACCGAAGTGACGTCCGTGCTGGAGTACTTTGAGATCTTCCTCCAGCGCATGATCATGTCCCGGCGTGCGGCGGAGTTCCTCGACTGCAGGTTCCACTTGGTAGTCAACGGCGCCCGGCTCGCATAACCGCCGGCCGCCGTCCCACGCAGTCACCACACTGGGGGAGGTGCAGGCCGGTGGCGGCAACGTGGCCGCCGAAAACGCCGGACTACGCGCAGCGGGTGCGGGAAAGCTTTGCCAAGCAGCGGATCATGGCGCTGTTTGGGGCGGAACTGGTGCGCGTCGAGCCGGGGCTGGTCGATATCCGGCTGCCCTTTCGCCCGGAGTTGACCCAGCAGCACGGTTACCTGCACGCGGCGGCGGTGACCGCCATCGTGGACAGCGCCTGCGGCTACGCCGCCTTGACCTTGATGCCTGCCGGAGCCGAAGTGCTCACGGTCGAGTTTAAAATCAACCTGCTGGCGCCGGCCAAAGGCGATACGTTTTTGGCCCGCGGCCGGGTGGTGCGGCCGGGCCGTACCATCACGGTCTGCGCCGGCGACGTGACGGCCCACGGCAACGACGGCGAAACCGTGGTGGCGACCATGCTCGCCACTATGATCCAGGTGGGGGCCCGGGACTGAGGGAGACCGGGCCTGCGCGCAGCCGGCGCAGGCGCGGCGGCCGCCGAGGCGGAGTTGTCGAAATTGACAAGCCCTGGGCCCGGCATTATAATGTCTGCGTGTGTCGCAAGGACGGCCTGGTGCCGCTTTTTGGCCCTTGCGCGGTGCCGGCGTCCATCCGCAAGCGAGGGAGGAACATAAGGTTGCCCCGCGGGAACATCGTACGCATCGCGGTCATCCTCGTGATCCTCGCGGTCACGGGCGTGGTCTTATACCGTTTTCCGATGCAATTGGGCCTTGATCTGCAAGGCGGGGTTCACATCGTCTTGGAAGCGCGGGAGACCGCCGGCACTCCCGTCTCCGACGAGGCCATTGAGCGGGCGATGGCCATCATCGATCGCCGGATCAACGCGCTGGGGGTTGCCGAGCCCATCATCCAGCGCGAGGGTTCCCGGCGCATCGTGGTCGAGTTGCCGGGCGTGACCGACCAACAGCAGGCGGTGGAGGTCATCGGGCGCACCGCTCAGCTGGAGATACAAGATCCATTTGGGCGGACAGTGCTGACCGGCGCCGACCTGCAGGACGCCCGCCTCGGCGTCGACCGGTTCGGGCGGCCGGCGGTCGACGTGGAGTTCACGCCCGAAGGCGCCGCCCGCTTCGCCCAGCTCACCACCTTGTACGTCGGCCAGCCTATCCCGCATCTGTTGGACGGCGAACTCCTGGTCGCCCCCGTCGTCCAGGAACCGATCACTTCTGGCCAAGGGCAAATCACCGGCAACTTCACCCATGAGGAAGCCCGCAATCTGGCCGTTCTCCTGAAGGCGGGTTCGCTGCCGGTGCCGCTGGAAGTGGTTGAGATGCGCAACGTGGGCCCGACCCTCGGGCAGGAATCCATCGACCGCAGCCTGCGGGCCGGCATCGCGGGGCTCGTCCTGGTCGTCCTCTATATGATCATGTTCTACCGGCTGCCGGGGCTCTTGGCCGACCTGGCCCTGGGCGTCTATATCCTGCTGGTCCTCGCGCTGTTGGCCGGCCTGCATGCCACCTTGACCCTACCGGGCATCGCCGGTCTCATCCTGTCGGTGGGCATGGCGGTGGACGCCAATGTGATCATCTATGAGCGCATCAAAGAGGAGCTCCGGGCCGGCAAGCGGATCCGGGCCGCCATCCGGGCGGGATTCCACCGGGCCTTTGCCGCGATTCTCGACGCCAACGTGACGACGATCATCGCCGCCGGCGTCTTGTTCTTCCTGGGCACGGGCCCGGTGAAAGGCTTCGCGGTCACGTTGAGCCTAGGTGTGGCGGCCAGTATGTTCACGGCCATCGTCGTAACCCGGTGGCTCCTTGCGGCGGCGGTGGACGCCAACCCGCAGGGTGCGGCCCGCTACTTTGGTGTCCGGGAGGCAGCCTGACCCCATGGGACAGACGCGTTTCAACTTCATGCGCTACGGCAAGGCGACGCTGGCCTTGTCGGCCGTGCTGGTCGTTCTCAGCCTCATCAACCTGGGCGTGCGGGGCCTCAACCTGGGCATCGACTTCACGGGCGGCACTTTGTTGGAGCGGCAGTTGGGCCGGCCGGTGACGGCCGGCGACGTCCGGCAAGTTTTGGCCAGCGCAGAGCTGGCCGACCTGGACGTGGCGGGAGCCGTCATCCAGCCGCTGGACGATCCCCACGACGTGCTTATCCGGACGCGTCCATTGACCAGCGAGGAGATTGAGCGGCTGGACGCGGCCTTGGCCGGCGCCTTTGGCAGCGTGGAGATCCTGCGCACGGAGCTTGTGGGGCCCGTCATCGGGGCGGAGCTCGTGCGCCGAGCACTCTTGGCCGTCGCCCTCGCTTCGCTCGGGATTCTGGTTTACGTCTCCCTGCGGTTTGAGTTCAAGTTCGCCGTCGCGTCGATCGTTGCTCTCTTGCACGACGCCATCATCGCCACGGGCGTCGTTTCGGCGCTGGGCGTAGAGGTCAACAGCCCCTTCATCGCGGCCATCCTCACGGTCATTGGGTACTCGCTCAATGCCACCATCGTCATCTTTGACCGGGTGCGGGAAAACCTGCAGTTGCGCAAAGGCGAATCCATCTTCGACCTGTTGAACCGCAGCCTCAACGAGACGCTGGCCCGCACCATCCACACGAGCGCCACCACGCTCTTGGTCGTCGTCACCTTGTTCCTCTTTGGCGGCAGCACCTTGCGGGACTTCATGCTGGTGCTCCTGGTGGGCTTGACCGTCGGCACCTACTCGTCCATGATGGTGGCTAATCCATTGTGGTGGCTCTGGAAGGAGCGGGAGGAACGCAGGCGGGGTGAGGCCAGCCCCGCTCCCGTCCGGTAGGCGGTGAGGGCTTGTGCCTTTCGGCTTCATACCGCGGCGCTATAGACACCTGCGCCGCTACCGGCAGATCGTGGAGGTCCTGCTGCGCTACGGTTTCGACTATGTCCTGGCGCAGCTGGATCTCCAGCACCTTATCCCGTTCCGCCGGCGCCTCATGCCGCCAGCCCCTCCCGAGCAAACCCGGGGTGCGCGCTTGCGCTCCGCGTTGGAAACGCTTGGTCCCACCTTCATCAAGCTTGGCCAGATCTTGAGCACCCGCCCTGACATCGTCCCGGAGGACATCGCCGCGGAATTGTCCCTGCTGCAGGATCACGTTCCCCCAGTGGACGTGCAGGCCATCATCCGGGAAGTGGAACGGGAGCTGGGCCGGCCGCTGGAGGAAGCCTTCGCGTTGTTCGAGACGGAGCCGCTGGCCGCGGCTTCCATCGGCCAGGTCCACCGGGCCGTGCTGCGGGACGGTGCGCACGTCGTCGTCAAGGTGCGGCGCCCCGGCATTGAAGAGGTGATCGCCACCGACCTGGAGATCCTGGCAAGCCTCGCCGAGCTCATCGAGGAACGCCTCCGCCCGGAGCGGTTCAGCCCGCGCGAGTTTGTGGCCGAGTTCTCCCGGGTCTTGCGCCGCGAGATGGATTACCACCTGGAAGCAGGAAATATCGAGCGCTTCCGGCGGGCGTGGGCCGACGAGCGGCGCGTCCGCATCCCCAAAGTGTATTGGGAGTTGACCACTTCCCGCGTGCTGGTCATGGAGTACCTCCAGGGGGTCAAGGTGGACGACCGGGAGGGCCTGGAGCGGGTTGGGCTCGACCCGCGGGAGGTCGCCCGGCTGGGCGCGGAAGTGTTTCTCCGCATGGTGCTTGTTGACGGCGTCTTCCACGGCGACCCGCACCCGGGCAATTTCCTCGTCATGGACGACGGGGCGCTGGGCATCATCGACTTCGGCATCGTCGGACGCCTGGACCAGGAGACGATGAACGCCGTCGTTGACCTGTTTGTCGGCGTCACGCGGCGGGATACGGACCGGGTCGTGCGTGGGCTGGTCCAGTTGGGCGCGCTGGGTGACGACGTCGATCTCCGCCCCGTCCGCCGAGACCTGGAGGACCTGATCGATCGCCATCACGGCAAGTCGCTGAAGCAGCTGGAGTTTGGGCCCCTCATGCAGGAAGTGCTGCAGGTCGCCCATCGCCACCGCCTGCGGTTGCCTTCCGATCTGCTTTTGCTCGGCAAGGCCCTGGTCACCATCGAGGGCGTGGGCAAGAGCCTCGATCCCGAGTTCAACGCGCTTGAAATCGCCAAACCGTGGGCCAAGGAGCTCATCCGGCGGCAGCTGGATCCGTCCGAAGTAGCCCGGAGGGCGGTGGCGGAGGGGATGGAATACCTGCAGCTTCTCGGCCGCCTACCGGGGAAAATGGACCGGTCGCTGACGCGGCTGTTGCGCGGCGAGTTGCAGGTGCGCTTCCTGCACGAGGGGCTGGATCGGACGGTGCAGCGCCTGGAGCGCACCAGCAACCGGGTGGCCATGGCCATCGTCCTCTCGGCCCTGATCATCGGCTCAGGGATCGTGCTGCAGGCGCAAGGGCCCCTCTGGTGGGGCGTGCCGGCGTTGGGGGTCATCGGCTTCGTGCTGGCCGCCTTCATCGGGTTGGGACTCGTCATCGGCATCCTGCGCTCGGGACGGTTCTGAGTGCAGCGCCGGGGCTGGGCAGGGAGAGCCTCCAGCCAAGGGACGCGGGGACAGGCCGCACCGACCGTGCATCCGCAGGCAGAGCTTCGCACCAGTGGGCAGGGAAGGGGCCCGGGGCAGGGAAGGGCCTCGGCGGTAGCGAAGTGCCAGTTGATACCAGGAGCGCCGCGCGGTCGGGGGGACCCATCAGTGCAGTTGTTGCTCATCGTCGCCTTGCTTTTCGCGCTGGGCGTGGCCGTTTTTGCCGTGCAAAACGCCGAGCCCATCACCGTCAATCTCATCCGCTGGCAGATCCAGACGTCGCTGGTCGTTGTCGTCGTCGGTTCGGCGGCGGCAGGGGCGGTGGTGGCCTGGCTCATCGGGTTGATCCGCCAACTCCGGGCCTCGTGGCGCATCCGCCAGCTCCAAGGGCAGGTCCACCGGCTCGAGCAAAAGCTCCAGCAACTGGAGCAGGAGCGGGCCGCGCTCAAGGACGAGGGGCGCCCGGCTGACCGCCCGCATTCATCTCCGCCTTCCCTTTGACGTTGGTTTGCAGGTGAGCCCCATGCAGCTGCACACTGTCTGGAACATGAGCCCGCCCCCGGACGAGGCGGCGGCGGCACGGCTGGAGCGGGAAGCGGGCGTTTCCCGGGTGCTGGCGCGCCTTTTGGTCGCGCGCGGGTTTACGGACCCTGCCGCGGTGCGGGCCTTGCTCAACCCAGGCCCGTCGGCCCTGCACGATCCGTGGCTGCTGCCCGACATGGACCGGGCCGTGGAGCGCTTGGCCCGCGCCCTGGCCGCCGGGGAGACGGTGGCGGTTTACGGCGACTACGACGTGGACGGCCAGAGCAGCGTTGCCCTCCTCGTGCGCGAGCTCGCGCGGCTGGGCTGTACCACCCTGTGGTATATCCCGGAGCGCCAGACGGAAGGCTACGGCCTAAATATGGAGGCGGTGGAGCGGCTGGCCGGAGAGGGCGTGCGGCTGCTCATCACCGTCGACTGCGGGATCCAGTCGGCGGCGGAGATCGCCCGGGCAAACGAACTGGGCATGGACGTGATCGTGACGGACCACCACGAGCCCGGGCCCGTGCTGCCTGAGGCGGTGGCCGTCGTCAACCCCAAGCGGGCCGACAGCCGGTATCCTTTCCGGGACCTGGCCGGCGTCGGCGTCACGTATAAGTTGCTGACGGCATTGGGCCAGCGCCTGGCCCGGCCCGTGCCCGGTGAGGACGCCGTCGAGCTCGTCGCGCTGGGCACGATTGCGGACGTGTGTCCCTTGCTGGACGAAAACCGGCTGCTGGTGCGGGCGGGTTTGGAGCGCATGCGGCGTCGCCCGTCGGCGGGACTGGCCGCCCTCGCCCGTGCCGCCGGCCTCGAACTTGGGCGTGTCAACGCGACCCAGGTGGCGTTTGTCCTGGCCCCCAGGCTCAACGCCGCGGGGCGCATCAGCCACGCCCGCCTCGGCGTCCGACTGCTTTTGAGCGAGGACATCGCAGAGACCGGCCCGCTGGCCGAGCAGCTGGACGAAGCCAACCGCGCCCGCCAGCAGATCGAGGCCGAGATCCTCGACGCCGCCCTGGCACAGGTGGAACGGGAGAATCTATTGGCCGACTGGGTGCTGGTGGTGGCCGGGGAGGGCTGGCACCCCGGTGTGATCGGCATCGTAGCGGCGCGCCTCGTGGAGCGCTTTGCCCGTCCGGCCGTGGTGGTCGCCCTGGAGGGAGACGAGGGCAAAGGATCTGCCCGCAGCATCCAGGGCTTTGATTTGTTCGCCGCCTTGAGCGGGTGTGCCGATCTCCTGCTACGCTTCGGCGGACATGCCATGGCGGCCGGGCTCACCGTGTCCCGCACGGCGCTGGCCGCCTTTCGGGAACGCATCAACAAGCTGGCGGCCCAGGTCCTGGGGCCGGCGGACCTTTTGCCTAGAGTCCAGGTCGATCTTGAGGTGGCGCTCGGCCAGGTCGACGAGCGGCTGGTGCGGGAGCTGGACGCCTTGGCGCCCTTTGGGCCGGGAAACCCGACGCCGGTCCTGGCCGCCCGCGGCGTGCGGGTGCTCGGGGCGCGCACGGTAGGCGCGTCGGGCGACCACCTCAAGCTCACCCTGCGCTGTCCCGACTCAGGGCGAGTTGTGGAGGCCATCGCGTTTGGTGCCGGGGCCCTGTTGCAGGCCGCTTCGCCGGGCACCGAGCTCGATGTGGCCTTTACACCCCAGCTCAACGAAGGCTTTGGCCCGGCGCGCGTCGAGCTGTTGCTCCGATCGCTGCGGGCCCCCGAGGCGAGCGCCGAGGTGGCGGCCGCGCTGGACGGGAAACCTGAGCAACACCCGGTAGCCCCCATTGTGACCTTGCGACCTGGCCCGGTGCCGGTGGCCGATCGGCGGGCGAGGGCGCCGCGGCACCCGCTGGCCCGCACCGCCTACATGGCCGCCCTCGCGGCCACTGGCGCCCGCATCGTGGCCTTGACCGGCGTCGGCGACGATCCCCGGGCCTTGGCCTGGGCGGCGGGCGCCATGGTCAGGGAGGAGGCGCCCGTGGCCACGAGCCTCGTTCCGGCCCCGGCGGCGCGCATCACGGTCCTGGACGGAGAGGGGCTGGCCGTGAACGGGGAGGAACTGGTGCCCTGGCTCGGGCGCGGGCACCTCATCTTGTTTGGGCTGCCGGGCAACGACGCAGCCTTGTGGCGGCTGTTGGCGGCGGCGGCGCTCGGGCCGGGCTGGACCATTCACCTCGTGTACAACGAGGCGGTGCTGCAGGAGGCCGCGGCGCACCTGGAGCGCTGCTACCCGGGCCAAGAGAGCCTGCGCTGGGTCTACCGGGCGGTAGCAGCCTTGGCCGAGCGCAGCCAGGGCGTCGTTCCTCCGGCCGAGGCCGTGGCGGCTCTCATGCACGAGCGGTGGCCCGGGCTCGTGTCGGTCTCCGGGGTGGAGTACGCGCTGGCGGTGTTCGCGGAGCTGGGCCTCGTCCATGGACAGCCGCCGGGACCCGTGCGGCTGGCCCCGCGGCGTCCTGCCAAGGTGGACGTCGGTCTTTCCGCGCGATATAATGACGGTGTCAAGAGGAAACAGGCGTTTGCCGCACTGAGCCGGATGGCGCTGGAGGCCAGTCCGGCCCGTTTGATTGCGCTGGCGGCTGAGAGGAGCGAATTGAATGGACTTGCGGTCCTTGATCCGCGAGGTGCCTGACTTCCCCAAGCCGGGGGTCAATTTCAAGGACATTACGCCGCTTTTGACCAACGGCGAAGCGCTGCGCTACGTGGTGCAGCGCATGGCCGACCATTACCGCGACCGGCAGCCGGAGCTCGTGGTCGGCGTCGAATCGCGCGGGTTTCTTTTGGGCGCTCCGCTCGCCTACGAGCTGGGCGTGGGATTTGTGCTGATCCGCAAGCCCAACAAGCTGCCGGCGGAGAAGATTCGCGTCGAATATGAGCTCGAGTACGGCAAGGATGCACTGGAAATCCATGTGGACGCTATCCAGCCGGGCCAGCGGGTCCTGATCGTGGACGATCTGCTGGCCACCGGCGGCACGATGGAGGCCGCGGCGCGCCTGGTGGAGCAGCTCAAGGGGCAGATCGTCGGCTTTGCTTTTCTTATCGAGCTCGCATTTCTCAAGGGCCGCGATCGGCTCCGCAAGCTGGGGGACTACGAGATCTTGTCGCTGGTGACCTACGAGGAGTAGCCGGGTCAGGCCGGCGGGGGATGCAGTGCAGCGGGACGTGCTGATTGAAAAAATCCTCGCCTACCACCCCGAGGCGGACATCGAACGGGTCCGCCGCGCGATCGCGCGCGCCCGCGAGGCCCACAAGGGGCAGTACCGGGATTCGGGCGAGGACTTCTTCCAGCACCCCTATGAGGTGGCCTGCATCCTGGCCGACCTGCAGATGGACGTGACCACCATCGTGGCGGGGCTCCTGCACGATGTGCTGGAGGACACACCGGTCACCCGCGAGCAGCTGACGGCCGAGTTTGGGCCCGAGGTGGTGCGCCTCGTCGACGGGGTCACCAAGCTGGACAAGCTCACGTTCCAGACGCGCGAGGAGCAGCAGGCGCAATCGCTGCGCAAGATGTTCCTGGCCATGGCCGAGGACCTGCGGGTGATCGTGATCAAGCTGGCCGACCGGCTGCACAACATGCGCACGCTGCGGCACCTCTCCGTGGAGCGCCAGCGCCGGGTGGCCACCGAGACGTTGGAGATCTACGCTCCTTTGGCCCATCGCCTCGGCATGTGGTCCATGAAGTGGGAGATGGAGGACCTCGCGTTCCGCGCTCTCCATCCCGAGGAGTATGCGGAGCTCGCGCGCCGGATCGCCCGTCGCCGGGAGGAGCGGGAAAAGGAGCTCCAGCAAGTCATCGCCACCTTGCAACAGCGCCTGGAGGAAGTGGGCATCCGGGGCGTCCTCCAGGGGCGGCCCAAGCACCTTTACAGCATCTGGCAAAAGCTCCAGCGCCAGAACAAGGATCTGAGCGAGATCTACGATCTGATGGCTGTACGGGTCATCGTCGACACGGTCAAGGACTGCTACGGGGTGCTGGGGCTTGTGCACACCTTGTGGAAGCCGGTGCCGGGGCGGTTCAAGGACTACATCGCGATGCCCAAGTCCAACCTGTACCAGTCGCTGCACACGACGGTCATCGGGCCCCGGGGCGAGCCGCTGGAGATCCAGATCCGGACCCACGAGATGCACCGGATCGCGGAGATGGGCATCGCCGCCCACTGGCTCTACAAGGAAGGCAAGACCACGAGCGAGTTTGAGGAAAAGGTCGCGTGGCTGCGGCAAGTGATGGAATGGCTGCGGGAGATGAAGGACCCGCAGGAGTTCATGGAGACCCTCAAGATCGACCTCTTTGAGGACGAGGTGTTCGTGTTTACGCCCAAGGGCGACGTGAAGAGCCTGCCCGCAGGCAGCACGCCGATTGACTTCGCCTTCTCGGTGCACACCGATATCGGCATGCACTGCGTGGGCGCCAAGGTCAACGGCAAGATGGTCTCCCTGGACTACCGGCTGCAGAACGGCGACATCGTGGAGATCCTGACTTCTAAGCACGCGACGCCGTCCCAGGACTGGCTGGGCCTGGTCAAGACGTCCAAGGCCCGCACCAAGATTCGCGGCTGGCTCAAGGAAGTGCGGCGGGAAGAGAGCCTCGCACGCGGCCGCGAGGTCTTGGAGCGGGAGGCCAAGCGCCTGGGGTTGGACCCGGCGGAGCTCTTGCGCTCGGAGCGCATGCAGGACGTGGTCAAGCGCTACGGATTCGCCGACGTGGACGACGTTCTGGCCGGGATCGGCTTCGGCCAGGTGACGGCGTCCCAAGTGCTGGCGCGGATCTTGGGCCGCGAGGAGTTGGAAGCCCGGCGGCGGCAGCTCAGGGAGCGGCGCCGGCGCAACGGCGAGCACCGTCCTGCCCACCAGGCGCTGGGCGTGCGCGTCCACGGCATCGACAACGTGCTGATCCGCTTCTCCCGCTGCTGCAATCCCGTGCCCGGTGACCCGATCGTCGGGTACATCACCCGCGGGCGGGGCGTGTCGGTGCACCGGCGGGACTGCCCCAACCTGCAGGCGCTTGCCCAGGAGGGGCGCCAACTGCAGGTCGAATGGGAGCGCACGCCGTCGCTCACGTATCCGGTGGACATCGAGGTGGAGGCCGTCGACCGGGTGAACCTGTTGACCAACATCATGGCCAGCGTGTCCGACGGCAAGACCAACATCGGCGCGGTCCATGCCCGCACCACCCGCCACAAGCGAGCGACGATCCACTTGACCGTGGACATCCACGACGTGGAACATCTGCAGTCGGTCATCAACCGGATCACGCAAGTCGAAGGCGTCTTGACCGTCCACCGGTCAGGATCCAGCTAATGGAACGGCGCCAAGGCGCGGCTTGAAGCGAGACAGGGGTGGGCCATGCGGGCTGTCATCCAACGGGTAAGATCTGCCAGCGTCCAGGTGGACGGGCAGGTGGTGGGGCGCATCGGGCGGGGGTTGCTCGTGCTGCTCGGCGTCGGCCAAGGCGACGGGGAAGCCGACGCGGCCCTCATGGCGGACAAAGTGGCGGGCTTACGGATCTTCGAGGACGACCAGGGCAAGATGAACTTGGCCCCGGCTGACGTCGGGGCCGAGTTTCTGGTGGTCTCCCAGTTCACGCTCTACGGCGACATCCGTAAAGGCCGGCGGCCGAGCTTTACCGAGGCCGCACCGCCCGAGCGTGCCCGGGCGCTGTATGAGCGGTTTCAAGAATTGCTGCGGGCGCGGGGCTTTCGGGTGGAGTCGGGAGTTTTTGGTGCGAAAATGCTTGTGCAGCTCGAGAACGACGGGCCGGTGACGCTGTGGTTTGACACTGCTGAGGCCCTAAAGTAAAATTAGTAGAGCGATTTTGACTCGAGGAGGCGGCCCCATCGCCCATGTTTTTTGCCAACCTGCGCAAGCATATGCGCTGGATCATCATCGTCGTGGTGGTTGCATTCGTCGCAGGCACCCTCTATGTGGGCGTCAACTCTAGTCAGCAGGCGACGGAGGCGGCCGCACCGGTGGCCGAGGTCAACGGCCGCGCCATTTCGCATGCGGAATTGCAGCAAGTGTACTTCAATAACCTGCAGCTGTACAGCCAGTACTTCGGCCCCGTCCGGGGCACGCTGGCTGAAGAGCTGCGGTATCTCTCTTTGAGCAGCCTCATCGACAGCTACCTGACATTGGAGGCCGCCCGTGCCGCCAATTTGTCCGTCAGCAACGGCGAGATCGATGAGAGGCTGGCGGACATCAAGGCGTCCTTCGCCGACGACGCCGCCTACCGTCAGGCGCTGGCCGCGAGCGGGCTGACCGAGTCGCGCCTGCGGGAGTTGATCCGGGACGACGTGATGGTGCGGAAACTCCAGGACCAGGTACGCCGGGCCGATTTCACGGATGAAGAGATCCGCGCCGCCATGGCAGAGGTGCGGGTCCGGCACATCCTCATCGAGCCGGCGAACAAGGCTGACGAGGCGTCGTGGGAAGAGGCGCGGTCCCGGGCCGAGGCGGTGCGCGCCGAGCTCCTCAATGGGGCTTCCTTTGAAGCGTACGCTGCCACCCACTCGGCCGACGTGGCGTCGGCAGTCGTCGGTGGCGACGTGGGCTGGGTGAGCTTCTCGACGCCCTTTGTCGAGGAGTTCAAGCAGGCCGCCTTGGCGCTGCAGCCGGGCGAGATCAGCCAGCCTGTGCGCACCGTCTACGGCTGGCACATCATCCAGGCCACCGAGCGGCGTGAGCCTACGGATGAGGAGTTTGCGGAGCGCAAGGAGGAAACGCTCGCGGCCTTGCAGCAGGCGGCGGGTGACCGCCAGTGGTCCGAGTGGATTAGTGCACGGCGCAGCGAGGCCCAAGTCGTCATCCACGACCGGCAGCTGCTCGCCCATCACCAGGCGCGCAACGGGGAGTTGGAGGCCGCGGTTCGTTCGTACCAGGAAGCGATCCTGCAGGATCCGTACAACCCATACCTGCACGTGTCGCTGGCCGAGGTGTACGAGCGGCTGGGCCGCATGGAGGACGCGGTGCACGAGTACGAGCAGGCGGTGGCCAAGGCTGAGACGGATCCCGAGCTGCATTTGGAGCTGGGCCTGGCGTACCGGGAGGTCGGCCGGGACGAGGACGCGGCGGCCAGCTTCCGCAAGGCCGGTGAGATCAACCCGTGGGATGCCCAGTTGCAGGTGTCCCTGTTGCAGCTGTTCACCGAGATGGGTCTCGCGGAGGACGTAGCCGTCGTCAACCAGCGCCTGGCCGACATCCAGAAAGCGTGGCAGCAGCAGCGTGCCCTCTCGGATGAGACGGATGGCACGAGCGGCACCAGCGACGCGACCGGGGATGCCGGGGCTGACGGCGCGCCGGCGTCCGGCGAAGCGGCGGGCGACAGCACGGGCGAAGCGGCTGCGGGCACCGACAGCGGCGACAATCCGGCGGGCGGCAACGGACAAGACTGACGCGCCCGCCGGGTACAACGGAGGGGCGGCCGGCGGCGCAGGCGGCCGGCCGCCATCGGGTAGACGCCGGCGGAACCCCGGATGCGGGGTTCCGCCGGCGCCTATCGGGAACGGGGTGGTCTTTCTGGGCATCATTACCGCGCCGAGAGGTACGGCTGACATCTTGCCGGCCGACGCGCGCCGCTGGCACGAACTCGAAGAGGCGGCGCGGGCCGTTTTCGACGCCTACGGGTACGGGGAAATCCGCACCCCGATCTTTGAGCACACGGAGCTTTTCCAGCGCGGCATCGGCGAGGCCACCGACGTGGTGGACAAAGAGATGTACACCTTTCTGGACCGGGGCGAACGCAGCCTGACGCTCCGGCCGGAAGGGACGGCCGGGGTCGTGCGGGCGGTCCTGGAGCACAACATGGACAAGGGCGCCCTGCCGATCAAGCTGTACTACATGGGCCCGATGTTCCGTTACGAGCGGCCGCAAGCCGGACGGGCCCGGCAGTTCCACCAACTGGGCGCCGAGTGCCTG